>NZ_JAFCXE010000023.1:0-119430 GCF_049897905.1 Pararhizobium sp. PWRC1-1
CAGAGCCAGCAAACGGTCTCCAACGACCGGGATCCCGACGGCCTTCCGCCCGCCCCCATTAAAGCACAGTTCAGACACACAGGATTCCTGTGACAGGCACAGGAATGACGGAGGTTTTGGCAATCGCATAATTTCCCAAACAACCCGCAAAATGCCAAGACAATGACTTTGTCAGCGGCCTGCTAAAAACTCATCCGGTAGCGCACGTGGCCGTCCGCTTCGGTATAGTGATCGTAGAGTTTTCGCGCCATCTCGTTGCCTTCGTCGGTGTGCCAGTACAGACGCGCCCAGCCATTGGTTTTGGCTTTGGTGACGAGGTCGTCGAGCAGAGCCTTGCCGATGCCTTTTCCACGCGCAGCCTCATCAAGGAACAGATCCTCCAGATAACAGACCGGCTCCTTAACCCAGGTTGCCTCATGCAGCAGGCAGATGGCAAAGCCGACTACCTGACTATCCAGAACGGCAACCCGCATGAACAGCGGCGTCGCTGGGTCGATGATCCGCGCCCAAGTCGTGGTCGTCACTTCCTGCGATACGGCGACCCTGTAGAAGGTCACATAACCGGCCCAGAGCCTGCGCCACTCAGCTTCGTCGCCAGGTGCCGCATCGCGTATTTCAACCGTCATGTTCTTCTCTCCCGTCGCGCCTATTCGCTGGCTTCGTTTAGCAGTTGGCAAGCTTCGTCGGAAAGGGTGATCGCGGCCGATTTCGCCAGGCTTTCAAGCTGCTTCAGGCTGGTGGCGCTGGCGATCGGTGCCGTTACGCCCTTGCGCGCCATGATCCAGGCCAGGGCAATTTCCGCCTGCGTATTGCCAGTATCGGCCGCCACTTCGTCCAGCGCTCCGAGAATGCGCATGCCGCGCCCGTCGAGATACTTGCCGACACCGCTGCCGCGCGCCGAGCCTTCGAGGTCCTTGTGCGAACGATACTTGCCAGACAGGAAGCCGCGCGCCAGGCCGAAATAGCTGATGACGCCGATATCCTCGGCGATGCAGAGATTGCGCAGCGGCCCGTCGAAGGAGGCCCGGTCATAAAGATTATATTCCGGCTGCAGCACATCATAGCGCGGCAGGTTCCGTGCCGCCGAAACATCCAGTGCTGCACGCAGCTGTGCCGCATTCAGATTGGAAGCGCCGGTATGGCGGATCTTGCCCTGTTGCAGGAGCCTTTCATAGGCACCGAGCGTTTCCTCGTAGGGCGTCTCGTCATCCGGCCAATGGGAGAGATAGACATCGATATGATCGGTCTGAAGCCGGCGAAGGGAATCTTCGACTGCCTGCATGATCCACTTGGATGACAGACCCTTCCTGCCCGGCCCCATTTCCGAACCGACCTTGGTGATGATGACGGCTTCGTCCCGGGCGCGGCCTTTCAGCCATTTGCCGATGATCATCTCGGACTCGCCGCCCGCATTGCCGGGAACCCAGGCAGAATAGACGTCTGCGGTATCGATCGCATTGAAGCCCGCATCGAAAAAGGCGTCGAGCAATTGGAAGGAGGTTTTTTCATCGGCGGTCCAGCCGAAGACATTGCCGCCGAAAACCAGCGGCGCGATCGGCAGGCCCGTGCGGCCAAGGGTTCGCTTTTGCATGGGGTCGCTCCAGATTGTTATGGGGTCATCGCTTGGGAGGCGTGAAGTCTGCACCAAGGACATAGGCGGGGTACAGCGCTTTTACATGCGCGGTCGTAATTTTATTCCGGCAAGGACAGCTTGATAGGCACGTACCTCGGGGATACTGTGCCGCCAAAACGGAGAGGACACATCATGTTGCGTTTCGGTATTCTGTCGACGGCCAAGATCGGCCGCGAACTCGTTGTTCCCGCCATTCAGGACGCCGAAAACTGCGTCGTGACGGCGATTGCCAGCCGCGACCTTTCCCGGGCGCGCGAGATGGCCGATCGCTTTTCCGTGCCGCATGCCTTCGGCTCCTATGAGGAAATGCTTGCCTCCGACGTGATCGACGCCGTTTATATTCCGCTGCCGACCTCGCAGCATATCGAATGGACAATCAAAGCCGCCAATGCCGGAAAACACGTGCTCTGCGAAAAGCCGATGGCCCTGAAGGCATCGGAAATCGACGCCGTGATCGAGGCGCGCGACCGCAACAAGGTGCTGATCTCCGAAGCCTTCATGGTCACCTACAGCCCCGTCTGGCATAAGGTCCGCTCGCTGCTCAAGGAAGGCGCGATCGGCAAGCTGCGGCATGTGCAGGGCGCCTTCACCTATTACAACCGCGACGCCGGCAACATGCGCAACATGCCGGAGCTCGGCGGCGGCGGGCTGCCGGATATCGGCGTCTACCCGACGATCTCGACCCGTTTCGTCACCGGCAAGGAACCGATCCGCGTCCAGGCCAACACCGACCGCGATCCAGAATTCGGCACCGATATCTATTCGAGCGTGCGTGCCGATTTCGGCGATTTCGAACTGAGTTTTTACATCTCCACCCAGCTCGCCGCCCGCCAGATCATGGTGTTCCACGGCGACAAGGGTTTCATCGAGGTCAAATCCCCCTTCAATGCCGACCGTTACGGTGCCGAGGAACTGGAACTGACCAACCAGAACCACTCGCAATCGCAGCTTTTCCGCTTCCAGGATGCGCGCCAGTACAAGCTGGAGGCCGAAGCCTTTTCGCGCGCTGCGAAGGGCGAAGCGGAAGAAGTCGTGACGCTGGAAAGCTCCGTCAACAACCAAAAATTGATCGACGCCATCTACCGCGCCAGTGAGAAGGATGGCTGGGAACCGGTCTGAACCGCGTCACACCAAACAGAGACCCGCCGGCGAAAGCGCGGCGGGTTTATCATGACCGGCATCGCGGATCGGGATATCTATGCCTCGGAGCGCAGCGCCACGACCAGCGCGATCAGAAATGTCGCCGCCATGCCGGTATTATACGCCACAATCGCCAGCCCGAGTGCGAGCAGCGACACATTCCCCGGCGAACAGATCGCCGCGAGAGCAAAAGCGATGATGATCAGCCACGGCGTCATGCAGTAACAAATCAGCGAGCGCGTGCCCGCCGCCAACAATCCGATTGCAAATGCGGTCAAGATTATCATCCGACCCTCCAGCCATAGCCACAATGCGGCAACACTGCGCCGGGGGCGCTAAAATTGACTTAAATTTCAACGTGCCGGGCGCCATGCGCCCGGTTTGGCGGCCAGGAAACCGCAGGTATGGTGAAAGCTTTGTTGAGAGCAGCGTCAAAGGCTGGCTATCCGCCGCCGGGCACGGCAAAATAGCTGGATGAGCTCGTTCTTCGAATCCGATTCGCCCTCCAATCTCGCCGAATATTCGGTCTCCGAACTGTCCGGCTCCATCAAGCGCACGGTCGAGCAGGCCTTTGACCAAGTGCGGGTACGTGGCGAGATTTCCGGCTACCGCGGCCCGCATTCCTCGGGTCACGCCTATTTCGCCCTGAAGGACGACAAGGCGCGCATTGATGCCGTCATCTGGAAGGGCACGATGAGCCGGCTGAAGTTCCGGCCGGAAGAGGGCATGGAAGTTATTGCCACCGGCAAGGTGACGACATTCCCCGGCTCCTCCAAATACCAGATCGTCATCGAAACGCTGGAGCCCGCGGGCGCTGGCGCCCTAATGGCACTGATCGAGGAGCGCAAGCGCAAGCTGGGTGCTGAAGGGTTGTTCGATCCATCGCGCAAACGGCCGCTGCCTTATATGCCAAAAGTCATCGGCGTCATCACCTCCCCGACCGGCGCCGTCATCCGCGATATCCTGCACCGCATCGCCGACAGGTTTCCAGTCCATGTCATCGTCTGGCCGGTGCGGGTGCAGGGCGAAGGTTCCGGTAATGAAGTGGCTGCGGCGATCGAGGGCTTCAATGCCTTTACTGCAGGTGGCCCGATCGCCCGGCCGGACCTTTTGATCGTCGCGCGTGGCGGCGGCAGCCTGGAGGATCTCTGGAGTTTTAATGACGAAGCGGTGGTGCGGGCAGCGGCCAATTCGCAGATCCCGCTGATCTCCGCCGTTGGCCATGAGACCGACTGGACCTTGATCGACTATGCCAGCGACCAGCGGGCACCAACGCCGACGGGGGCCGCGGAAATGGCCGTCCCGGTGAAGGCCGATCTGGAAGCCGCCACATCGGCGCTTTCCGCACGGTTGAAATCTGCCGTCGGGCGGCAGATGGACAATCGCCGTCAGAGCGTGCGGGCGCTGACCCGTGCCCTTCCCTCGCTCGATCAGTTGCTGGCTTTGCCCCGCCGCCGTTTCGACGAGGCCTCGGCAGGATTGGGCCGCGGGCTGCAGATGAACACCGCCAACAAGCGGCGGACCTTCGAGCGGATCGCCGCGCATCTGAGGCCCGACGTTCTCTCGAACCGGATCAACGAACGGCGCCAAAAGCTTGGCGAGCGGATGATCCGTGCCGAGCGCATCGTCGAGCGTTTGCTGCAGCGTTCCGCCTCACGGGTTTCCTCCGCCGACGCCGCCTTGCGCACGCTTCCTGCCCGCTTGCTGAGCCAGATCCACCGGTCCCAGGATCGCCTGACCGGTCTTTCCGGCAGGGCCGACAGCGCCCTTCTGGCCGACCTGCGGCGCCGGCGTAGTGCGGTGACGGCGCATGACCGCATCCTGCAGTCCCTATCCTATCGCAACGTGCTGAAGCGCGGCTATGCACTGGTGCGCGACGAGACGGGGACACCGGTGAAGGGCGCTTCGACGCTGTCGCTCAACCAGACGATCGCCATCGAATTTGCCGATGGCTCGATCAACGCGGCGACGACCGAGGGCAGCGCTGCACCGCCGCCACAGCCGGCGAAGAAACGCGCCGACAAACCGGCGGACGCAGCACCGTCCAAACAGGGCAGTCTGTTCTAGGATGCGCATTCTCCTCGTTCTCGCCCATCCGCTGACCGACAGCTTTGCCGCAGGCGTTGCCGCCACTGCGAAGGCGGCGCTGGAGAAAAGCGGCCATAACGTCGATCTGCTCGATCTTTACAGGGAAGGCTTCGATCCGCGCCTGCGGGAAGAGGAACGGCGGGGTTATTACGACACGCCCTATGACACCACGGGCGTCGACGATATCGTCGCACGGCTGCGGGCTGCCGATGGGCTGATCCTGGTCTTTCCGCAGTGGTGGTTCAATTTTCCGGCGATCCTCAAGGGTTTTTTCGACCGGGTCTTTGCGCCGGGCGTCGCCTTCGACCATGAACAATCCGGCGGCCGCATCCTTCCGCGGCTGACGAACATCAAGTTGTTCTGGGCGCTGACGACGACGGGCTCGCCGTGGTGGGTCGTCAAGCTCTACATGGGCAACCCGGTGCGGCGCCTGCTGAAACGCGGGATTGCGGCGTTCTGCGCCAAGGACGTCAAATTCCGGATGATCTCGCTGCACGATATGGACCGGGTGACGCCAGCGCAACGCGCCGCCCATCTGGCAAGGATTGAAAAGGCTCTGGAACGGATATGAAGTCCGGGCAGGCAGACGGAAAGGAAACGGTTCCGTAACGGTCTGACAGCTAGAATATCGGCTGATTGAACCGAGGGCGTCCGATGCCGGTGGAATTATCAGCTTCGCAGGCTTTGAACCTCTGGCACAGCGTTTCGCTTGAGCAGGTGCGGATCGACAATCACGACCTGACGCTGCGGCAAATCTCCATCCTGCTGCATATCTACCTCGTTCCGCCGCCGCATACGGTGCGTGGGCTCGCCGGAATTCTGGGTGTCACCAAGCCTGTCATCACCCGTGCGCTCGACACGATGGGCGATCTCGGCCTTGTGACCCGGGCCCGCGACGAGCGCGACAAACGCAATGTGATCATCAAGCGCACGGTCGACGGTGCGCTTTATCTTGAAAAACTTGGCGATCTGATCATTGATCAGGGACGCAAACTGTCTATTTGAGAAACCATGCTTGATCTTCCAGACCGCCGGCTGAACGCCTACCGCACCGATCTTGCCGAGGAACGCCTGCGCGGCGTCGTCGAGGCCGCCAGCTATGTCAGCGGCTCACCGGGACTGATCTGCGTGCCGGTGGTGCAGATGCGGGCAAGGCCGGAGCTGGAATGCGGCACCGATACGGAACTGCTGCTCGGCGAAACCGTCCGCGTTCTCGATACCGATGCTGGCTGGGCCTGGGTGAAGTCCGATTTCGACGATTATGTAGGCTACATTCCCGATTATGCGGTTTCTCCCGTCGTGCGCAGCCTGACCCATATCATTACCGCCCCGCGCACTTTCATCTATTCCGGGCCAGACCTGAGATTCCCGACCGTGCAGGCGCTGTCGATGGGCAACCGGATCGCTGTCATCGACGAGCGCGAGACGCGCGGCACACGCTATTTCCTGTTGGAAGGCGGGCAGGCGGTGATTGCCAACCATTGCGCCGAGGTCGGCCAGCCGCTCTCGGGTGATTACGTTTCTGTTGCCGAGCGATTTCTCGAAACACCCTATCTTTGGGGCGGACGCTCCGGATTCGGCATTGATTGCTCCGGCCTCGTGCAGCTGTCGATGATGATGGTTGGCCGGAATGCGCCACGCGACACCGATATGCAGGGCAGCGGACTTGGCACCGAAATCGACCGCAGCGAACTCAAGCGTGGCGACCTCGTGTTCTGGAAAGGCCATGTAGCGATCATGGAAGACGAAAAGACGCTGCTGCACGCCAACGGCCACACAATGACCGTCTCGCATGAAGGGCTTGAGGAATCGATCCAGCGAATCGGCTGGCTCTACAATAAGCCGACGGGTTTCCGCCGGCCCTGATCAATAGCCGGCTTTGCGATCCACCAGATGCTCCAGCGGCAGGCCGCTTTCGAAGCGGTCCATCTGTTGCTCGGCATGGACAAACAGCGCCTTGACGTCTGACGACGCCGCCACATGCGGCGTGACATAGACATTGTCCATGTCCCAGAACGGGCTGTCGCTGGCCAAGGGCTCCTGCTCGAACACATCGAGCGAGGCTCCACCGAGAACGCCCGATTGCAGTGCTGCGATGATATCCGTGCCGACCTGACTGCCGCCACGGCCGCCATTGATCACAACCGGCGCGCCAAAAGGCCCTTTTCGGCTGAGCTTTGAAAACAGAGAGGCGTTCAGGATGCCCTTTGTCTCTGCCGTCAACGGCAGCAAGCTGACGAGAAAATCGGTTCTGGCGAGAAAGGCATCCAGCGCATCGCCGTCAAAGGTCTCGACACCATCGATTGTCTTTTTCGAGCGCGACCAGCCGATGGTCTTGAAGCCCACGACACCGAGTTTGCGGATGGCATCCTGACCGAGAATGCCGAGGCCCATGACGCCCACCGTGACATCGGCCGCTTCCGGCTGGCTGAGATCCTCCCAGACATGCGCCTTGGCCCGCGCCTCGTAGGCACGATGCTGGCGCAGGTGCATAAGGCAGTTCATGACGACCCATTCGCTCATCCGCGTCGTGAGGCTGCGATCGACGAAGCGCACCAGCGGCACATCCGGCAGGCCCGGAAGCGTCAGGACGTGATCGACGCCGGCACCGCCGGAAAACACCACCTTCAGATCTGGAGCGCGCGAAAACAGATCGGGGCCTGATTTCCAGACGACGGCATAATCGATGCCGGAGAGATCGCGGCCCTTGTGAGCGGGGTCGGCGAGGTTCAGGACCTCGCGCCCCGGGAACGCACCCTTCAGGCCGTTCTCCACTTCGCGCGGAATGAACTTCAGATCGACAATGACAGGACTTTTTGCGGGCATGACAACGGTCTCTATTGGCGGACGGCGGGCACATCGACCGCCTCCATGTTGAAGGCGGCGGCCATCAGCGCCTTGGTGTAATCTTCCTGCGGCGCGGTAAAAATACGCTCGGAAGGGCCCTGCTCGACGACCTTGCCAAGCCGCATGACGATCATATCATTGGCAAGGGCGCGAACGACTTTCAGGTCATGGCTGATGAAGAGATAGGCGAGCGAGTGTTTCGCCTGCAGATCGCGCAAGAGATCGACCACCTGCGCCTGCACGCTCATATCCAGAGCCGATGTCGGCTCGTCGAGCATGACGAACTGGGGTTTCAGCACCATGGCGCGGGCAATGGCGACACGCTGCCTCTGGCCGCCGGAGAACTCATGCGGGTAACGCCACCGCGTCGCCGCATCGAGACCGACTTCTTCAAGTGCTGCCGCCACGCGTCCGTCACGCTCCTTCTCGGAGAGTGACGGCTCATGCACTTTCAGTCCTTCGGCGATGATATCGCTGATGGCCATGCGGGGGCTGAGGGAACCAAAGGGATCCTGGAAAACGATCTGCATGCGGTTGCGCAAGGGGCGCATCTGCTTGAACGAATAGCCAGCTATCTCGTTGCCGATAAAGCTGATGCGGCCCTTCGACGAAATCAGCCGCGTCAGCGCCAAGCCGAGCGTGGTCTTGCCCGAGCCGGATTCGCCGACGACGCCGAGCGTCTGGCCGGCGCGCAATGTCAGGTCGATGCCGTCGACCGCCTTCACGTGATCGACGACCTTGCGCAGGAAGCCGGCCTTGATCGGGAACCAGACCTTCATGTCTTGCGCCTCCATCACCACCGGCTTTGACGTGTCGGAAATGGGCGGCACGCCCTTTGGCTCGGAGGCCAGCAGATGGCGGGTATAGGCATGCTGCGGATTAGCGAAAATCTCGGCCGTCGGGCCGGTTTCGACGATCTTGCCCTTGGTCATGACACAGACCCGGTCGGCGATCTTGCGGACGATGCCGAGGTCATGGGTGATGAACAGCATCGACATGCCATGATCGTCCTTGAGCTTTTTCAGAAGCTCGAGGATCTGTGCCTGCACGGTCACGTCGAGCGCCGTCGTCGGCTCATCGGCGATCAAGAGTTCCGGCCGGTTGGCAAGCGCCATGGCGATCATGACGCGCTGGCGCTGGCCGCCCGACAGCTCGTGCGGATAGGCGGCGAGGCGCTTTTCCGGCTCGCGTATGCCGACCTGATTGAGCAGTTCCAGCACCCGGGCGCGCGCCGCAGCACCTGTGATGCCCTGATGCAGGTCGAGAATTTCGGCGATCTGCCGCTCGATCGAATGCAGCGGATTGAGCGACGTCATCGGTTCCTGGAAGATCATCGTGATGTCGTTGCCGCGCACCCCACGCAGTTCGGCATTCGAGGCCGTCATCAGGTCCTTGCCGTTGAAGAGGATTTCGCCGCTCGGATGGCTGGCAGCGGGATAGGGCAGAAGTTTCAGGATCGAATTGGCCGAGACCGATTTTCCCGAGCCGGATTCGCCGACCAGCGCCACCACTTCACCGCGCTTGATATCGAAGGAAATGCCGTCCACCGCCGTCGATGTCTTGCCGCCCTGATGAAAGGCGACCGAGAGATTGCGCACGGAAAGGAGTGTGTCTGTCATCAGGCCAGGCTTTTCAGGAGAGAGGTTAGGGTGGGGACATCCAAGGGCACCATTTCGAGCGACCGCATCTTGGTCATTCCAAACCGTATGTGCCGAAGTTCACCGATCGTGCGCAAGGCCTTGTCGGCTGTGAGAAAAGGGGTGCAGTCAGATCCGAGGGCTGTCGAAAGATGAATGGCGTCCGGTAATTTAATCCCGGTCTGAGACCTCAGAACACCGGCATACCATAATGTCGGACGGACCACCGGCTGAACATCAAGCCATGCACTGTCCCTGATCATGTTGTCATAACGGGTGATCAATTCGTCTTCAAGATTGCGATAGGGTTTGACGAGCACCTCCGCAAGCGTCAGTTCGCTAGTCACCAAGATGACACGATCCGCCTCTTCGGAGACCGAAAAGAGCTCTAGCAGAAGGCTTGAACGCTCCGATTGCTCCTCGACTGCAAAAATGAATGCGTTTGTATCGAGATATAGTCTCGGCACTTCCGTCATTCTTCATCCCATTCGTCGCGCAACTCACGAATCCGCCGGACGGCTTCTTCCTCATCCGTGGAAGGCGCGCGGCTGGCTTTATAGACGCGAATACTTTCCAGCAGATCGGTCACTTTCATCGGCGGACCAGGTACACGGTATTCAAAAAAAGATGACGGTAAGGCGCCTCCGCCTGACTCGACTATAGAATTCTCGTGCTCTTCGATCACAATGCGGACGGTCGCATCCTTGTCGAACCCTGTGCGGAGATCATCGGGAAGCTGGGATACTGGATAATGATCGCGGACAATCTTGTTCATTGCAGCTCTTTCGACACAGAACCAGTTGCTCGCATCATATGCCCTAGGGAGACAAATGACGAGATCATCGAAACGTCTTCCTTGGGTCGAAGGCGTCGCGGGCGGCTTCGCCAATGAAGATCAGCAGCGACAGCATCACCGACATGACGACGAAGGCAGTCAACCCGAGCCATGGGGCCTGCAGGTTGGACTTGCCCTGGCTGATCAGTTCGCCAAGCGAGGCGGATCCCGGCGGCATGCCGAAGCCGAGGAAATCGAGCGAGGTCAGCGTCGTGATCGAGCCGGAAAGAATGAAGGGCAGGAAGGTCAGCGTCGCCACCATGGCATTGGGCAGAAGGTGGCGGAACATGATCGTCCGGTTGTTGACGCCGAGCGCGCGGGCGGCCCGCACATATTCGAAATTACGGGCGCGCAGGAACTCGGCCCGGACGATGCCGACAAAACCGACCCAGGAGAACAGCAGCATGATGCCGAGCAGGATGAAGAAGCCGGGCGGCAGGATCGCGGCGATGATCAGCAAGATGTAGAGCACCGGCATCGACGACCAGATCTCGATGAAGCGCTGCATCAGAAGGTCCGTCCAGCCGCCGAAATAGCCCTGTACGGCACCGGCAGTGACGCCGACGACGGCGGAGGCGATGGTCAGGCACAGGCCGAAGAGGACGGAGATGCGGAAGCCGTAGATCATCCGCGCCGCAACGTCGCGCGCCTGGTCATCGGTGCCCATCCAATTGAGATTGCCGAGCGTGCAGCCTGGATCGTTTTCGCCCTGCGGATAGCCCGAGCAGCGCTCGGCCTTGTCCATCAGCCAGAAGGGCTTGGTGGGCGCCGAATGCGGAATGTTGGAATTGGCCGTCTGGTAGGAATAGCGGATTGGCGGCCAGATCATCCAGCCATTGGCCTTGATCTCGTCGGAGATTTCCGGCGCGCCATAGTCGGTGATCGCCAGGAATCCCATGTCGCCGAGGAATTTCTCCTCCGGATACTGCACCAGAGCCGGCACCAGTAGTTCTCCCTTGTAGGAGACCAGCACTGGCCTGTCATTGGCGATGAACTCGGCACCGAGGCTGAGGCCGAACAGGACGAGGAAGATCCAGAACGACCAGAAGCCACGGCGGTTGGCCTTGAAATTATCCCAACGGCGCCGGTTGACCGGCGACAGGCGGCCTGTGCGGCCGTTGAGCAAGGTTGGATCAGCAGAGACGATATCGGCGGCCATCAGACGTCCCTCCTGTCGAAATCGATGCGCGGATCGACCCAGGTATAAACGAGGTCAGACAGAAGGCTAACAAACAGGCCCATCAGCGAGAAGATATAGAGCGTTGCAAAGACGATGGGATAATCGCGCTTGACGATGGCGTCATAGCCGAGACGCCCAAGGCCATCGAGCGAGAAGATATATTCGGTCAGCAGCGAACCGGTGAAGAAGGCGGTGATGAACGCGCCGGGGAAACCGGCGATGATGATCAGCATGGCGTTGCGGAAGACATGGCCGTAGAGCACCTGGCGCTCGTTGAGCCCCTTGGCCCGCGCTGTGGTGACATACTGTTTCTTGATTTCGTCGATAAAGGAATTCTTGGTGAGCAGCGTCGTCGTCGCAAAGGCCGACATCAAAAGCGTGATCAGCGGCAATGTCATGTGCCAGAAATAGTCGAGAATCTTCTGCCACCAGTTCAGTTGGGCAAAATTATCCGAGACGATGCCCCGCAGCGGGAACCAGTCGAAGAACGAGCCACCGGCAAACAGCACGATCAAGAGGATGCCGAACAGGAAGCCCGGAACCGCGTAGCCGACAATGATCACGCCCGACGTCCAGACATCGAAGGTCGAGCCATCGGAGATGGCCTTCTTGATGCCGAGCGGAATGGAAATCGCGTAGGAAAACAATAGTATCCACAGGCCCAGCGAAATCGAGACCGGCATCTTGTCGAGGATCAGGTCAATGACCGAGGTATTGCGGAAGAAGCTCTCGCCGAAATCAAAGCGGATATAGTTCCACATCATCTGGCCGAAGCGCTCAAGCGGCGGCTTGTCGAAGCCGAACTGCTTTTCCAGCTTCTTGATGAATTCCGGATCAAGACCCTGTGCACCCCGGTACCTGCCAGAGGAATCGTCCGAGAAAGACTGTCCGAGGTCGCCACTGCTCCCGGACAACCGGTCGCCGCCCTGCTGGCCGGTCAAATCGGAAATGACCTGCTCGACGGGGCCGCCGGGCGCAAACTGGATAACGGCGAAGGAGATGGCCATGATGCCGACGATCGTCGGGATCATCAAGAGAAGGCGGCGCAGGATATAGGCACCCATCAGCGTTGCTCCCGCCTGCCGCCGTTTCCAGCAACGCGATCCGATCCGCAAGCGGCCTGCCACCTGTTTTCAGTCAATCCGTTCGTCTCCTTGAAGGCGCCCCTGCCAAACCGGCCAGGACGCCCAAACTGATTCGCATATGTGCATTTGGAGTACATGGTGAGCCGTGCGCAAGGCTTTCATGGGGTTCCAGCAGGCTTCGACCACCAGACGTCCGGGAATCCCATGCCGTAATAGGGCAAGTCCGCCGGATGGGTCAGGTGATTCCAGTAGGCGACGCGCACAGCCTTGGAATAGAACAGAGGCACGACATAGTGATGCGCCAAGAGCACGCGGTCGAGCGCCCTTGTGGTCGCCACCAGTTCCTGCCGGTTCGGCGCGAAGACGATCTTACTGATCAGTTCGTCGATCGCCAGATCGGCAATGCCCGCATAGTTCTTCGAGCCCTGCTGATCGACCGAGGCTGAGCCCCAATAGTCGCTCTGCTCGTTGCCGGGCACCAGTGTCTGCGCCCAGATCCCGTAGATCATGTCATAGTCGAAGCTCCGGACGCGATTGGTGTATTGCGAGTCATCGACAGTGCGCATGCGGGCATCGATGCCGATCTTCTTCACGCTGTTGACGAACGGCGAGACCGTACGCTCGAAGGACGGGTTGGACAGAAGGATCTCGAAGCCGAAAGGTTCGCCGGTCTTCGTGTTCACCAGCCGGTTTCCCTTGAGCTCGTAGCCGGCCTCCTTGAAGAGGGCGAGCGCCGTGCGCAGGTTCCCGCGTACCTTCTGCGGATCGCCGTTGATGGGGTTCGTGTAGGGTGTGGTGAAGACGGCAGCAGGGATCTTGTCCTTCAGCGCCTCCAGGATTTCCTTCTCGCGGCCCTCGGGCAGGCCAGAGGAGGCAAGTTCTGTGTTCCAGAAATAACTGTCGACGCGTTGATAGGCGTTATGGGCAAGCGTGCGGTTCAGGTCCTCGAAATCGAAGGCGTAGTTCAGCGCCTCACGCACCTTCTGATCCTTGAACTTTTCGCGGCGCATGTTCGGCACGAAGGCCTGCATGACGCCGGTGGCACGCAGCGGGTTCGCGATCTCCGCTCTAATCACCCGGCCATCCTTCGCGGCCGGGAAGTCATAGGCTGTCGCCCAATGGCTGGCGCTACTGTCCCTGTAGAAATCGACATCACCGGCGCGCACAGCCTCGAACTCCACGGTCTTGTCGGCGAAGAACGTGTAAGTGATCGTGCCGAAATTGTTCTGGCCGACATTCACGTTGACGTCCTTGCCCCAATAGTCGTCGCGCAATTCGAAGCGGATCGAACTGCCTGCCTGGAAGGAGGCTATTTTGTATGGCCCCGAGCCCATGACCGGTTCCAGCGTGGTGCGGCTGATATCGCGCTTGTTGCCCTTCGCATCCTGGCCTTCCCACCAGTGCTTCGGCACGATCGGAAACTGGCCGAGAATGTTTGGCAGTTCGCGATTGTTCTTCTCGTCGAAGCGGAAGGTGACGTCCCGCTCGCCGGTCTTTTCAGCCGAAACCACATGGCGGTAGTAGTTGGAGAGAAGAGGATTGTGTTCCTTCGACATGTCGAAGGAGAAGACGACGTCTTCCGGCGTGACCGGCTTGCCGTCCGCCCACTTCGCTTCAGCGCGCAGCCGAAACGTCGCGGAGGAAAAGTCGTCGGGATAGGAGACGCCCTCGGCGAGCAGCCCGTAGGAGGCGGTGACCTCGTCTTCGGCGGATTTCAAGAGCGTATCGAAGACAAGAGACGTGACGCCGGCTGCCGCCTCGCCCTTGGAAAGGATCGGATTGAACGTGTCATAGGTCCCGGTTTCGGAGAGCTTCAGCTCGCCGCCTTTTGGCGCATCCGGATTGACATAATCGAAGCGGGCAAAGCCGTCTTTATGTTTCAGTTCGCCGATCGTGGAAATGCCGCCGTGCCAGACCGGCTCCTGCGCCACCACCGGGCCGGTTGCCAGGAAGATGGTTGCTGCCAAAGCCAATGCGCGTCTGAAATTCATGCCAATTCGCCTCTTCCGTTTTTCATTTTCCCGCTGCTTGAACGACAGAATAGGCAAAATCCGGGCAATTGACAGAAGCCGCCTCAAATCGGGCATTTTTTTTGGTCACGGTTGCGTGTCCCGCAAGGCTGACACAAAGACGGCGTGTCAGGGTCTGCATGGCAAATCGCAGTTGGGCATCGCTTATGCGCGGATCGCCACGCGTTATCAGGAAACGGACGGTATATGACACCGAAACATGCAGGCTTTCTTCGGCATCTGGGATCGGTCGCGCTGGTTGGGATGATCGGGCTGAGCCTTGTTGCAGGCGATGCAGCAGCGGCTGACGATACGCCTGCAAAGCAGATCTTCGGCAAGGTCCAGCTTCCGAGCGAAGCCGCGCCGAACCCGATCGGATTTTATGCCAAGGGCTGCATGGCCGGCGCCGTGGCGATCCCGACGGACGGGCCGACATGGCAGGCGATGCGTTTGTCGCGAAACCGCCGCTGGGGCAATCCGGCGATGATCCAATTGCTGGAAAAATTCTCTCAGGATGCGGTTCGGCTTGGATGGGGATCCGGCATCCTGATCGGCGACATTTCCCAGCCGCGTGGTGGGCCGATGATTACCGGACACGCCTCCCACCAGATCGGGCTCGACGCGGATATCTGGTTTCAGCCCAAGCCTGCGCAGTCGCTTTCCGCGCAGACGCGCGAGGACATGCCGTTCATCTCGATGCTCGACAAGAGCAAGTTCCTGACCGTGAACCCTGCCCGCTGGACGCCGACCCACGCCAAGCTGGTGATGCAGGCGGCAAGCTATCCGCAGGTGGAGCGTGTTTTCGTCAACCCGGCGATCAAGAAGAAATTGTGCGAGACCTGGACCGGTGACCGCGACCTGCTCGGCAAGGTACGCCCGGTCTATGGCCATGACGAACATTTCCATATTCGCATGTTCTGCCCGCCGGGTACGCCGAGCTGCAAGGCGCAGGCCCCGGTCGCCAGCGGCGACGGGTGCGACAAGTCGCTTGCCTGGTGGTTCACCAAGGAACCTTGGGCCGCACCGAAAAAGGATCCGAATGCCAAGCCGGTGAAACCACGCTTCACGACCCTGGCTGACTTGCCGAAAGCCTGCACGGCGCTGCTGGCCGCGCCTGCGGCCTCGGAACAGTCGGCCACTTTCGGCTCGGCTTACGTGGCGCCGCAGCCAACGCCCGGCGATGCGGCAATCCAGCAGGCAATCCACACGGCAAACAGTGACCTGCCGGACAATGACGTTCCGATCCCCCTGGCCCGTCCTGCCACGCAATAGGCTTGAGGCGCCGAAACTTTCGGCGCTTTTCAACCGCCGAGCAGTGCTGTAGAGAAAATCAAATCGATTTAATTCGAGACTTTTCTTGGTCGGCGTGATGCCGGGAGTTCTGTGATGGCCAGCCAGACATGCGTGGCGCTGATTGCGCACGATCAGAAGAAAGACGACATAGCCGCGTTTGCTCAGGCCAACGAGGCCGTCTTTGCCGGCTGGAAAATTGTCGCTACCGGCACTACCGGCGGCCGGGTGCAGGAGGCCTGTCCCAGCCTTGATGTGATCCGGCTGAAGAGCGGCCCGCTTGGCGGCGACCAGCAGATCGGCGCGATGATCGCCACCGGCGACGTGCAGATGCTGATTTTCTTCGTCGATCCCCTGACTGCAATGCCGCATGATGTCGACGTCAAGGCGCTGATGCGGCTTGCCACCGTCTACGATATTCCGATGGCGCTAGACCGAGCGACCGCAGAACGGTTGATCGACTTCAACCAACCCTGATACAGCTCTTAACAGCCTTCAGTCGCACGATCATAACGGAACCCTCCATGCCCACGCTCCCAGATACCGACAGCGGCCTCACCTTTCCGATCCTGATCGGCGATATCGGCGGAACCAATGCCCGGTTCGCGCTGCTCCTCGACGCCTTTGCCGAGCCGAAGCTCTTTCCGATCATTCCGACGACCAGTTACGCCAGCATTGAGGAAGCGCTGCAGACCAGCATTCTCGACAAGACTTCGGTTCAGCCGCGCTCGGCGATCATCGCGGTGGCAGGCCCGGTCAAGGGCGATGAGATACCGCTGACCAATGCCGGCTGGGTGATCAAGCCGAAAGACATGCTGACGGCGCTTTCGCTGGAAGATGTGATCATCATCAACGATTTCGAGGCGCAGGCGCTCGCCATCGCTTCGATCGGCGACGAAGGCCGCGAACAGATCGGCCCCGGCACAATCCTCGAATCCGCCTCATGCGCTGTGCTTGGGCCAGGAACGGGCCTTGGTGTTGCGGGCCTTGTCCATGCGCAGCATACCTGGTTTCCGGTTCCCGGCGAAGGCGGTCATGTGGATGTAGGTCCACGCACCGAGCGCGACTATCAGATCTGGCCATTCCTCGAGCCGATCGAGGGACGCATTTCCGCCGAACAACTGCTGTGTGGCCGCGGCATCGTGAACATCTACCGCGCCGTCTGCGAATCAAAAGCATGGGAACCGAAACTTGCCGATCCGGCAGCAGTGACCACCAATGCACTTGCCGGCAGCGACGAGGCGGCGGTAGAGACTATTTCGTTGTTTTCCACCTATCTCGGCCGCGTCGCCGGTGACATGGCGATGATCTTCATGGCGCGTGGAGGCGTGTTCCTCGCCGGCGGCATTTCGCAAAAAATCCTGCCGGCGCTGAAAAAACCGGAGTTCCGCCAGGCTTTCGAGGACAAGGCGCCGCATTCCGCGCTGCTGAAGACCATTCCGACTTTTGTGGTTACTCACCCCACCGCGGCCCTGTCCGGTCTTGCTGCTTATTCGCGCACACCGGCGCGCTTCGGTGTGGCAACTGAGGGACGCCGCTGGAGAACTTGAGCCCCTGTCAGCCGCCAGACTCGCCAAACGGGGATCAAGGGACTATAGAGCCCGGTGAAATAAGGCGCCCTAAAGCACGCGCCGGGTTTTAAGGAAACCAGCTTGAAACAAGCCAAAGCAAAGTTGCCTGCCGTCGATCGCGAGACGATTACCAGTGTTCTGAAGCGTGTTATCGCCGAAAACGGCCGTGCGCATTTGCGCGGTTACGCTTTTGCAATCGCCTGCCTCGTCCTCGTCGCCGGCACCACGGCATTTACCGCCTGGATCATGGAATCGGTCGTCAACGAAGCCTTTGCCAACAAGCGCGCTGACATCGTTCTCTATATCTGTGGGGCGATTTTTCTCGCCTTCGTGGTTCGGGGCTTTGCCACTTATGGCCAAGCTGTGGCATTGTCGAAGATCGGCAACAGCATTGTCGCAAGCTACCAGCGCCGGCTTTACGCGCATCTGATGGCGCTCAGCGTCGGCTATTTCAGCGATACCCGCTCCGCCCGTATTTCCGCCCAGATCAGCCAGAATGTGTCCGGCATCCGCGACGTGCTGAACATGACGGTCACCTCGCTTGCCCGCGATTTCCTGACATTGGTGGCGCTTATCGGCGTAATGATCAGCAAGGACTGGCTGCTGACGCTGATCGTCTTCGTCATCGCGCCGCCGTTGTTAATTGGCCTTCGCTATATCTCGCGACGGCTGCGGCAAGCAACGCGCGAAGCCGTCGAGATCAACAGCCACGTCCTCGGCGCCATGCAGGAAACCATCCAGGGCATCACCATCGTCAAGGCTTTTACGATGGAAAAGCAGCTGAAAGAAAAGGTCGAGTCGATCATCGACCGTGCCGAAAACCGCGCCAACCGCATTGCCCGGCTCAGTGAACGCACCGCGCCGATGACGGAAACCTTCGCCGGTTTCGCAATTTCCAGCGTGCTGGCCTATGCCGCCTTCCGCTCGATCTATAACGGTGTACAGCCCGGCGCTTTCTTTGCTTTCGTAACTGCGCTGCTGATGGCCTATGATCCGGCACGGCGTCTTGCCAGGCTTCAGGTCTCGCTGGAGCGCGCCGTTGTCAACGCGCGGATGATCTATGAAATCCTCGACACCGTGCCGCATCAACGGGATCTGCCAGATGCCCGCGACCTTGTGCTCCGTGCGGCAAAGATCGAATTCAAGAACGTACGTTTCAGCTACGCGCAGGGCGACGATATTCTCAAAGGTGTCAACTTCGTCGCCGAGGGCGGCAAGACGACGGCGCTCGTTGGGCCATCCGGGGCCGGGAAATCGACCGTCATCAGCCTCATTCCGCGTTTCTACGATCCTTCTGGCGGCGAGATCCTGATTGACGGGCAGGACATTGCCCATGTTACCAAGCAGTCGCTGCGCAACGGGCTCGCCTATGTTTCGCAGCAGCCCTATCTGTTTGAAGGCTCGATCCGCGACAATATCCGCTATGGCCGTCCCGAGGCGACGGATGCTGAGGTCGAGGAAGCCGCAAAGCTTGCCTACGCGCACGACTTCATCACCATGCAGCATCAAGGCTACGACACGCCGGTTGGCGAAAACGGCGTGACCCTGTCCGGCGGCCAACGTCAACGTTTGTCGATCGCCCGCGCCCTGGTGCGCCAGGCGCCGATCCTGCTTCTCGACGAGGCGACGTCTGCACTCGACACGGAATCGGAAGCAGCCGTGCAAAAGGCACTCGATTACGCCATGAGTGGCCGAACCGTCGTGGTCATCGCCCATCGTCTATCGACTGTGGTCAATGCCGACAAGATCATCGTCATGAAGGACGGGATCGTTGTCGAGGAAGGCACCCATGAGGCGCTTGCGCAGCGCAGTGACGGCCTCTACGCTCGCCTGCACAATCTGCAAGGCACGACGGCGGGATCACAACCGGTCGCGGACGCCGAAATACTGATCTGAGGGAATGAGGCTGGCATGAGCGGGACAGACATGAAATTGGTGGTGGTCGGGGCCGCAGGCCGGATGGGCCAGACGCTGATCCGCACCATCCATGCCATGCCGGGCGCCACCGTCTTTGCCGCGGTCGAACGCCCGGGCTCCGCCTTCATCGGCCGGGACGCCGGCGAGATTGCCGGGCTTGGACCGACCGGTGTCGTGATCACCGACAAGCCGCTCGAAGCCTTTGTCGAGGCCGAAGGCGTGCTCGACTTTACCGCGCCAGCATCTTCCGTGGATTTTGCCGGGCTCGCCGCGCAGGCCCGCATCGTCCATGTCATCGGCACGACCGGCTGCTCGGCGGAGGACGAGGTGAAGTTCAAGGCGGCCGGACGGCACGCCCGGATCGTCAAATCCGGCAATATGAGCCTCGGCGTCAACCTTCTCGGCGTGCTGGCGCAACAGGCAGCCCGCGCGCTCGGTCCGGAAAGCTGGGATATCGAAATCCTCGAAATGCACCACAAGCACAAGGTGGACGCGCCGTCCGGCACGGCATTGCTGCTTGGCGAAGCGGCTGCCAGGGGCCGGCAGATCGGCCTTGCCGAACATTCCGTGCGGGTGCGCGATGGCCATACCGGCGCCCGTGTCACTGGCGCCATCGGTTTTGCCACGCTGCGCGGCGGCTCCGTCATTGGCGAGCACTCTGTCATCCTTGCCGGTGAAGGCGAGCAGGTGACGTTGTCCCATTCGGCGACCGACCGGGCAATCTTTGCCCGGGGCGCCATTACTGCCGCACTCTGGGCACGCAACCAGAAACCCGGCTTCTATTCCATGCTCGACGTGCTCGGGCTGTCCTGATCCCTAAACTCCCCGGAGGAATTTCTATGAGCGGCACCCTCGTCCTTGTGCGTCACGGCCAGAGCGACTGGAACCTGAAAAACCTGTTTACCGGCTGGAAGGATCCCGACCTGACCCCGCTTGGCATTGAGGAAGCCAATGCCGGCGGCAAGGCGCTTGCGGACTACGGCATCAAGTTTGACGTCGCCTTTACATCGGTTCTGACACGCGCCCAGCACACGTTGAAACTCATCCTCGACAATCTCGGCCAGCCCGACCTGGAGACCATCAAGAACCAGGCGCTGAACGAGCGCGACTACGGCGATCTGTCCGGTCTCAACAAGGACGATGCCCGCGCCAAATGGGGTGAAGAGCAGGTGCACATCTGGCGCCGCTCCTACGATGTACCACCGCCGGGTGGCGAAAGCCTGAAGGAC
This sequence comes from Pararhizobium sp. PWRC1-1, assembly GCF_049897905.1. NCBI lineage: Bacteria > Pseudomonadati > Pseudomonadota > Alphaproteobacteria > Hyphomicrobiales > Rhizobiaceae > Pararhizobium > Pararhizobium sp. PWRC1-1. The sequence goes on from NZ_JAFCXE010000023.1 coordinate 20,462, forward strand.
ACCGGGGCCCGCGTCTGGCCCTATTACATGACCGACATCCTGCCGCGCGTGCTGGCCGGAGAAAAGGTCCTGGTTGCCGCCCATGGCAATTCGCTGCGCTCGCTGCTGATGGTTCTCGACCGGCTGGACCGGGAACAGATCCTCTCGGTCAACCTCGCGACCGGCGTGCCGATGGTCTACAAGCTGAAGGCGGATTCCACCGTCGCTTCCAAGGAAGTACTCGGCGACATGTCCGGCGCGCATTGAGCACCAAGTGTTCAGTAGATGAAGATTGGGCCGCGCAAGCGGCCCTTTTCATGTCAGACCTTGCCCGCCTCCCAGCCGAGCATGGCCCGCTTGCGGGTGAGGCCCCAGTGATAGCCGGTCAAAGCACCGCTCTTGCCGAGCGCGCGGTGACAGGGGACGACGAACGAGATCGGGTTGCGGCCGACAGCAGCACCAACGGCCCGTGAGGCGGTGGGCTGGCCGATATCGCAGGCGATGTCGGAATAGGTGACGGCCTTGCCCATCGGGATCTTCAACAGCGATTCCCACACACGGATCTGGAAATCGGAGCCGATCAGCACGACGCGCAACGGTTCTTCCGCATTCCATTCCCTGGCATCGAAAATACGGGCCGCATAACCGGCGGTGGCTGCACTGTCCTCAACAAACTGGGCATTCGGCCAGCGGCTGGCCATGTCCTCGAAGCTGGCCTTCTCATCGCCGGCATCGTTGAAGGCAAGACCGGCAAGGCCGCGATCGGTGACCATCACCAGTGCCACGCCGAACGGGCATGGATGGAACCCGTAACGGATGGTCAGCCCACCACCGCGCAGCTTCCATTCCCCCGGCGACATCGCCTCATGGGTGACGAACAGGTCATGCAGGCGCGACGGGCCGGACAGACCGAGCTCGAAGCTGGTTTCCAGAAGCGGCAGTTCTTCCTGACGCAGCAGGCGCTTGGCGTGATCGAGCGTCACGGCCTGAAGGAACGCCTTTGGTGACAGGCCAGCCCAGCGGGTAAATGTCTTCTGCAGCTGCGTCGGCGACTGGCCAAGATCGCTGGCAATGGCGTCGAGAGACGGTTGATCGCGATAGTTCTCGGTCAGCAATTCGACGACGCGGCTGACGGTTTCGTAATCGCTGCCGTGCGGCGTGATATCGGTGGGAATCGATGTCTTGATATCCATGAAGGTATCTCCTTGAGACCAGAGATAATCACTCCGAGTGATCCATCGCCACCCGATTCTTGATCTATCGGCGTTTCACCGTCGCCAAGGCACCGGAAAAAGCGGCGGCGAAGGTTTCGCGGTCATCACGGTTGAGGAAGGAGCCGATATCGGTGGTGCGCTGCCGGTCACTGAGCTGCATCGAGACGATGCCGATTTCCTGGTGGCGGGAAATGTTGAACCGCGCCCAGAAGGGGTTGAACCTGTGCTCGGTCATCCGGCCAGCCGGGTTGAATTTGCGCACGGAAACATCGGTGCGCGAAACGCGGATTTCCTCGCGGGCGCGGGCGGAACGACAGTTCAGCCAGAAGGCGCCGAACAGCAGCAGGAAATCCAGTCCGAAGAAAAAGACGATCGGCCAGGCACCGATGACCACAAAGACGAAGATATGGACAAGGCTCATCAGGGCGGCGATGAGCAGGAAAACCTTGAAGCCCCCGATCCCAAGCGAACGATGGGGCGTCAGCTCGGCGGCGAAAACCGGCTGCTCCTCACTCCATATCTCGGCGTTGCCATCGTTCATGGCGAATGACTATAGATGCATCATGAAAAACGTGAAGCCAAAATCAGCAGTCAAGCCGGCGAAAGCAAAATCCGCGACAACCGGCCGCGCCAAAACAAAGCCGAAAACCATCTACAGCAAAGCGGAAATCGAGGAGATTTTCCGCCGTTTCTCGATCCAGCGCCCCGAGCCGAAGGGCGAGCTGGAGCATGTCAATCCGTTCACGCTGGTCGTTGCGGTGGCACTGTCGGCACAGGCGACGGATGCGGGGGTCAACAAGGCGACGCGGGCGCTTTTCGCCATTGCCGACACGCCGGAAAAAATGGTCGAACTCGGCGAGGAGCAGGTTCGCGAGCATATCAAGACCATCGGGCTTTACCGCAACAAGGCGAAGAACGTCATTGCGCTCAGCGAAAAGCTGATCGCCGACTTCGGCAGCGAGGTGCCGCGCACCCGCGAGGAGCTGATCACCCTGCCCGGCGTCGGCCGCAAGACCGCCAATGTGGTGCTTTCCATGGCTTTCGGGCAAGCGACCATGGCGGTCGATACGCATATTTTCCGCATCGCCAACCGGCTCTGTCTGGCACCGGGGAAGACCCCGGACGAGATCGAACATCAGTTGATGCAGATCATCCCCGATCACTATCTCTACCATGCGCATCACTGGCTGATCCTGCACGGGCGCTACTGCTGCAAGGCGCGCAAGCCGGAATGCCAGCGTTGCGTCATTGCTGATATCTGCAAGGCGGCCGAAAAGACCAGCGAAATGCCGGCACCGCTGGTCGAGCTGCCGGCTCAGATCATCTGATGGAAATGCCATCGATCAGGGCGGTGATTGCCGTCTCGTAGTCTTCGCGCCTGCCACCCGCTTCGATGGCGAGTGCTGCGCGGTCAAAAGATGCGGACAGAAGCTGGGCGAATGCATCAAGCAGCGTGGTATCCCTGCCGTTTGCCGCAAACAAATCTTCCAGACCCGCCTTCAAACTCCCCTCGACATGCTCAGCATCGATATCCTGCAAGCTGTGAAGGCCGAGAATGGCGGGACCTTCGAGTAAAAGAAGCCGCGTGCGGCCGGGCACAGCCATCGCATTGAAATAGCCGCGTGCGCCCTGCAGCAACGCGTCGCGGGCATTGCTGGATCCGGCGGCTTTAGCCTCGATCTCAACGCCCACCTGCCGTGCCTCCTCTGCGACGATGGCTGCAAACAGCGCCTTCTTATCTTCGAAATGATGATAGAGCGCGCCGCGCGTCACGCCGGCGGCGCTGGCGATCTCCGGGGTCGCCGTGTCGGCATAGCCTTTTTCAACAAAAAGCGCGCGCCCCGCTGCCATCAGGGCGAGGCGCATGCTTTCGGTCCGTTCCTTATTGCTGCGTCGCATTTTTCACCTTTACATACAATCTGCATGTATGTTAATTACAAAACATACAGACTGTATGATAATTTAGCACGGAGGAAAAGACATGAAAATCACCAGCTATTATCCCGTCATCATGACCGGCGACGTTCAGGGCACGGCAGAATTCTATGTCCGGCATTTCGGCTTCGAAGCGCTGTTTACGGTCGACTGGTACATTCATCTGCAGTCGATTGAGAACGAGCATGTGACGCTGGCCATTCTCGATGGTAGCCACGAAACGATCCCGGAAAGCGCGCGCGGCGCAGTGTCCGGGCTTCTGCTCAATTTCGAAGTTGAAAACCCGGATACCGTTTATGCAGAGTTCCAGGCGGCGGGCCTGCCGATCCTTCTAACGCTGCGCGATGAAGATTTCGGCCAGCGGCATTTCATCACCGTCGATCCGAACGGCGTACTGATCGACGTGATCAAGCCGATCCCGCCAACGGCGGAATTTGCGGCGCAGTATACTGCGCCCGTGCTGCCGGCCTGATCACGCGCGGGCCGTAACCGGTCTGCGCTCCGTCAGCGAATAAAGGAGCGCCGAGACCGGCAGTGCCAAGCCAAGCATCGAGGCGGCCCACCAGCCGCCTTGCGCATAAAGCCAGCCGCCAAGCGCCGAGCCAACGGCACCGCCGGCAAAGAAGGTGGCCATGTAAAGCCCATTCAGGCGGCTGCGATATTCGGCGCCGAGCATGAAGATGGCGCGCTGGCCAAGCACCAGATTGGTGGTGACGCCGAAATCCAGCAGGATCGCAGCAAAGGTCAGAAGGTCGAGCGCCCACATCGACCCGGCCGGCGCGATATGGGTGATGAGGAAGGCGGCCGCGACAGAGATCATCGATAGGCGGGTTGCCGGAAAACTCCAGCCCTTGTCTGCAAGACGCCCGCTAATGGGCGCGGCGATGGCACCGGCGGCACCTGCCAGCGCAAACAGCGCAATCTGCCCCTGCGACAGGCCAAATTCCGGCCCCGACAGCAGCAGCGGCGTCGTTGTCCAGAACAGGCTAAAGGCGGCGAACATGAAGGCGTGATACAGCGACCGTCGGCGCAGGATGGGCGTGGTTGCGACCAATCTGCCCATAGAAGCCAGCAGGGCGCCATAGCTCAATCCCGTCTGCGGAACGCGCGGCGGCAGCGCGCGAGCGAGAACCAAGGCTAGAACGACCAGAACCCCGGCAGAAATGAAGAAGACCATATGCCAGGGCAGGAACTCGGCGATGAAGCTCGAGGCCGGGCGCGCCAGCATGATGCCGACCATCAGGCCGCTCATGACATTGCCGACAGCCTGGCCGCGATGGGCCTCCGGTGCCATATGTGCCGCGTAGGGCACGATGATCTGGATGGCGACGGACCCAAGCCCGATGAAAAACGCCCAGGCCAGAAACGGCAGCGGCGTCGAGGCAAGGCCTGCACCGACCACCGCCACCGTTCCGAGCGCCATGACCGAGAGGATCAGCTTGCGATTTTCAAAGAGATCGCCCAGCGGCACGATCAACAGAAGGCCAAGGCCATAGCCGATCTGCGTCAGCGTCACGATCAATCCTGCAGCCCCTGGAGACAGGCCAAGCGACGCGCTGATCGGGCCGATTAGGGGCTGCGCGTAATAGAGGTTGGCGGCAATCAGGCCGCAGGCAGCGGCCAGAAGGAACATCATCGATGATGACATAACCTTGGGTTCGATAGCCTCGGGTTCAGATGCAATGTCAGCCCGGCTTGCAATACTGGTCACGGTCGTCTCCGTATCCAAGTCTCGAGATCCAGGTCTCAAGACATCACAGTGTTTAGCCGAGCAACTTCAGCGCCACTTCGGCGACCGCCATCATCTCAGCGCGGCTGCGGCCGGTTTTCCCGACAATGCGCATGCCCTGCAGCAGGCACAGCAGCGCGCGTGCGGTATCGTCGGCATCGATGCTCGTGGATACCGATCCATCCGACTGGCCGAGCAGAATGCAGTCCTTCATGACAGCTTCGTTGGTTGCGTGCGCGACGTCGACGCGCTCTGCGGCAACCGGATCGGAGGCGGCCAGTTCCGCTGCCGTCGCAATGACGAGGCAGCCACGCTGGCCAAGTTCCCCATGAGCCGCCTCGGCGTAAAACCGTAGGGCCGCCCTGATCTTGTCACGCCCGAACGGAAACGGCGCAATCGCGGCCCTTAGCTTCGTGCTGCGCAGAACGCGGTAGCGGTCGAAGGCGGCGAGCAGGATGCCACGCTTGTCCTTGAAGGCCTTGTAGATGCTACCCGGCGTCAACTGCATCGCATCCGAAAGATCGCTGATGGACGTCCCGTGATAACCGCGAACCGAAAAAACATCGATGGCGCGCTCCAGGGCAACATCGGTATCGAACTCCCGGGGGCGGCCGCGCGGGCGTTGGTCCTGTGGTGTTTCGGCTGTGGTTTCCATGCACGCCATATAGGAAATGATCGTTTCCTATATCAAGTAAAATTTGCGTGTGACCGCTCTTTTTCGCTTTCCTCTTCCAAACTGCCGGAAATCCGCTATTACCGCACACCGACTGACACAAACATTCCAGGCGGTTTCCGGATGACAAAATTCGACGTGCTCACGATCGGCAATGCGATTGTGGATATCATTGCGCGCTGCGACGACGCATTCCTTGTCCACAACGGCATCATCAAGAGCGCGATGAACCTGATCGATGCCGACAGGGCCGAGCTGCTCTATTCGCGCATGGGGCCGGCACTGGAGGCTTCCGGCGGCAGCGCCGGCAATACGGCGGCGGGCATTGCCAACCTGGGCGGCCGGGCCGCCTATTTCGGCAAGGTCGCCAACGACCAGCTGGGTGAAATCTTCACCCATGACATTCGTGCCCAGGGCGTGCATTTCGAAACGAAACCGCTTGCCGATCTTCCGCCGACCGCCCGCTCAATGATCTTCGTCACCGAGGACGGCGAACGCTCGATGAACACCTATCTCGGCGCCTGCGTCGAGCTTGGACCGGACGATGTGGAACCGTCCGTGGTCGCGGACGCGGCCGTCACCTATTTCGAGGGCTACCTCTGGGATCCGCCGCTAGCCAAGGACGCGATCCGCGAATGCGCCCGCATTGCCCACGAGCACGGCCGCGAAGTGGCGATGACGCTGTCCGACAGCTTCTGCGTCCATCGCTACCGGGCAGAATTCCTCGAGCTAATGCGCTCCGGCACCGTCGATATCGTCTTTGCCAACCGCGCCGAGGCCCTGGCACTGTACGAGACGGAAGACTTCGAGCACGCTCTGTCGATGATCTCCAAGGATTGCAAGCTGGCCGCGGTGACGTTGAGCGAGGAAGGCTCGATCGTCGTCAAGGGCGACGAGCGGGTCAAGATCGAAGCAACCACCGTCAACCGCGTTGTTGATACAACGGGTGCGGGCGATCTTTACGCCGCCGGCTTCCTGCATGGTTATACGACGGGTCGGACATTGGCCGATTGCGGCAAGCTTGGCAGCCTTGCGGCCGGCATCGTCATCGAACAGGTCGGCCCACGCCCGATGATATCGCTCTCTGCCGCAGCAAAGGAAGCCGGTCTGCTATGACCGACTCTTCTCGTCAAAAAGCTATGTAGACGTAATCCCGTTTGGGCGGGGCCTTACTTGAAGGCTTCGCCCGGATAGGCGCCCCAGATTTCACCCTGTGAAATCCAGCCATCGGTGCCTTGCGCTTCGGCGCGGCACCATTCGCCGTTGCACTCGCCCACATGGACGACGACGCCAGGCTCGATCCGCGCGACGATGGCACCGCCCGCCTGCGGATCGCGCCGCATGTTGACGAAAACGCCCTCGCCCTTGCCGCGCATCCACGGGGCAGCAACAGCCGTCCGGTCGCCCGATAGCAGCGCCTGATTGACCCAGCCTTCGGTGCCATCAGCATCGCGGATCTTGCGCCAGTTGTCATATTCCTGGGTCACTTCAACCGGCACACCCGACTTGAGGTAACGCCAGGCAACGGCATAATCGACACTGGGGCCAACACGCAGATTGACGCTCTTGGATTTCAGGCTGACGAAGCGCGGCAACGGCAGGCCGCTGGCACCTTTGGCCGCCTGGGCAAATGCCGGTGCTGCCTCGATCGCGACGAGGGACAGGGTAACTGCGGTGGCGAAAGCGAGCCTGGAAAGGAACTGACGCATGACGAAATCCATTTTCCAAAAAGATTCAGAAGCTTGCAGCTAAATCTCTGACCGACCCCGTAGAAGACACGCAAATCGTCTGGGAACATCTCGAGTTTTGTTTGTCTTCCCCACCGGGTCTGGTAGAAAATGGAACTGCAGGGAGAACGATCACTCATCTTGGTTAAAAACCCGTCAACAAGGCGAAGCAGGCAGCAATGACCGCGAAGAAAAAACCCAAGGTCTACATCACCCGCAAACTGCCGGATGTCGTCGAAACGCGCATGCGCGAGCTGTTCGACGCTGAGCTCAACATCGACGACACACCGCGCACGCAACCGGAACTCGTGGCGGCAGTGAAGCGGGCCGACGTGCTTGTTCCGACCCTCACCGACCGGATTGACGCCGCGCTGATCGAACAGGCCGGGCCACATCTGAAACTGATCGCCAGCTTTTCCAATGGCGTCGATAATATCGATGTCGATGCCGCCGCGCGCCACGGCATAACCGTCACCAACACGCCGAACGTGTTGACCGAAGACACCGCCGACATGACGCTGGCACTCATTCTCGCCGTCCCGCGCCGGCTGACGGAAGGGGCCAATATCCTGACCGACCGCAAGGGTGAATGGGCCGGCTGGTCGCCGACCTGGATGCTCGGGCGCCGCATTTCCGGCAAGCGCATCGGCATTGTCGGCATGGGCCGGATCGGCACCGCCGTTGCCCGTCGCGCCAAAGCTTTCGGGCTGTCGATCCACTACCACAATCGCCATCGCGTCAGCACCGAGACTGAGGAAAAGCTCGAGGCGACCTATTGGGACAGCCTCGACCAGATGCTCGCCCGGGTCGATATCGTCTCGGTCAATTGTCCATCGACGCCTGCGACATACCACCTGCTCTCGGCACGGCGGCTGGCGCTGATGCAGCCGACCAGCTACATCGTCAACACGGCCCGGGGCAGTATCGTCGATGAGGTGGCGCTGATCAAATGCCTGCGTGAAGGCAAGATCGCCGGAGCCGGGCTCGACGTGTTCGAGAACGAACCGGCGGTCAACCCGAAGCTGGTCAAGCTTGCCAGCGAAGGCAAGGTCGTGCTGTTGCCGCATATGAGTTCGGCGACGCTCGAAGGCCGTATCGACATGGGCGACAAGGTGGTGATCAACATCCGCACCTTCTTTGACGGACATCGTCCGCCGGACCGTGTCTTGCCCGGTAGGGATTGATCCCTCAGAGCATTTTGCGCATCTCGACGTACGTGGGACGGGCAAAGCCGGGATGGCAGCCTTCCGCAATCCGGACGAAGCCCCATTTCGCGAAAACGTGGTGGTTTTCTATAAGCTCGATCCGTGTCTCAAGGCGCAGGCAGGACAGCCCGCATTCGGCGGCATAGGTCTCGGCCGCCTGCAGCAACATCCGCCCGACGCCTCTGCCCTGTGCATCCGGAGCGACAGCAAGCTTGCCGATATAGAGACAATCCGGCGGTTCCGGCTTGCAGAAGATGCAGCCCAGCAATTTACCGTTCTCAACCGCCGCATAGGCCTTTTCCACCCTCGCCTTTTCCATCAGCGATTGAAGCGTCAGCTGCAGGGCGGACGATGGCGGATCGATGCGGGGCAGCATATAGGAGAAGGAGGAGAGGATGAGCGCCAGAAGCGCGTCCCAATCGCCGAACGTTTCATCGATCGGCACAAGGTTCATCGCGTCTTCCGGCTGTATTTGATGGTCTCGAACCGTGCGGCCAGCCCGTCATACATCAGAAGACGGCCGATCAGCGGTTCGCCGGCGCCGGTGATGATCTTGATGACTTCCATAGCCTGCAATGTACCGAGAACGCCAGTCAGCGCGCCGACAATACCGGCTTCCGCGCAGGAGGGAACGACGCCCGGTGGCGGCGGTTCTGGAAAGAGATCGCGATAGCCCGGGTTCAGGCGGCCATCGGCCGACGTCTTCCACGGCTGGAGAACAGTCAGCGAACCATCGAAGCGGCCGACGGCAGCCGTTACCAGGGTGATTTCCAGGCGCTCCGCCGTATCGGCTGCGAGATAGCGGGTGGTGAAATTGTCGGAGCCATCAACGACGATGTCATAGCGGGACAACAGCGCCTCGGCATTGGCCGCCTCCAGCCGCTCCACGTACCGGATCACTTCCACATGCGGGTTGATCCGATGGAGCGCATCCGTGGCGCTGTCGGCCTTGGTGCGGCCGATATCCGGGGTGCCGTGGATGACCTGCCGCTGCAGGTTCGACAGCGAAACCGCATCATCATCGACGATGCCCAGCGTGCCGACGCCGGCGGCGGCGAGATATTGCAGGACCGGCGCGCCAAGACCACCGGCACCGATAACCAGCACCCGCGCCGCCTTCAGCGCCTGCTGCCCCGCCCCGCCGATTTCAGGCAGGATGATGTGGCGGGCGTAACGCTGGATTTCTTCGGAATTCAGAGGTTGCTTGCTCATGATATCGAACTCTCACCCGGAAACGGTGCCGTTGGCAACGGTGAGATAACGCGCCCTGTCACCAAGAGCTGAAAACATCGACTGGTCCGTGCCGGTCATGAAAGCCTGACCGCCGAGATCATCGACCAGATCAAACAGCGCCGCCCGTCTGCCCTCGTCGAGATGGGCGGCGATCTCATCGAGCAGCAATACCGGGGCATGGCCAGTCATATTGCCGACCAGGCGGGCATGGGCGAGGATTAGGCCAACGAGAAGCGCTTTCTGCTCGCCGGTCGAGCAGCGCGCTGCTTCCATGTTCTTGGCACGGTGACGGATCAACAGATCGCTGCGGTGCGGGCCATCCAGCGTGCGGCCGGCTGCGGCGTCGCGGTAGCGGCCAGCCCTCATCATCTCCAGATATTGCTCTTCCAGATCGAAGGCCGGGCGATGCCATTCTCCGTCGAGAAAGCCGGACAGCGCCAGATCGGCCGCCGGAAAGACGCCACCTTCGTGGTTCTTATCGACCAGCCCCACCAAAAGACCGAGCATTTCCTGCCGCGCCAACGCCATCGAGATGCCCAATTCGGCCATCTGCCGCTCAAGGCCTGTCAACCAGACCGGATCGGGGCGTCCTTCCGAGAGCAGTTTGTTGCGGCCGCGCATGGCACGCTCGTAATCGGTGGCGCGTCGGCCGTGTTCGGGATCGAGCGACAGAACAAGCCGGTCGAGGAACCGGCGGCGGTCGCCCGAACCGCCGGTGAACAGACCATCCATAGCCGGCGTCAGCCAGAGCACGCGCAAATGATCAAGCAACTCGTCCACCGTCTTTGCCGTCGTGCCGTTCAACCGCAGGCGGCGCGTCTGGCCTTCCTCAGTGCCTGCCGTACCGGTGCCGATCTCGACGGAACCGTCCATGCCCTCCAGTTCTGCAAACACGGAGAAGCCGGTCTCGGCGCCGGCCCGCGCCACATCGGCATAGGCGGCACGGCGCAGTCCGCGCCCCGGTGAAAGAAAAGAGACGGCTTCCATCAGGTTGGTCTTGCCCGCACCGTTCTCGCCGGTCAGCACCACATGGCGAGTGTCGAGATCGAGCGACAGTCCCGCATAGTTGCGGAAATCGCTGAGCTTCAGACGGGAAAGTGAAACCTTGTGCGGCATGGGGAATCCGGTTGCGTGTCGGGGTGAGAGCTAAGCCGAGAGGAGGCCGATGGCAAGGTGGAACATCGATGCGCATCAAACAGGAGGGGGCGGGCGGGAGACCGGTCGGCGCATTCACCGAGATGTGACAGCAGCAATGACGCAACGCACACATGGCCAGTTGCGCAGGTTCGAACATTCAAATAAGATTGCTTATATTATGTATGCTAATGATATGGCACTCCCTCCATGAACCTTACCCCTACCCTGGGTTTTCTGCTTCACGACGTCGCCCGGTTACTGCGCAAGCGTTTCGAACAACGCGCAAAACACATGGGCCTGACGCGCTCGCAATGGCAGACGATCGCCTATCTGGCCCGCAATGAAGGCATTCATCAAAGCGGCCTTGCCGAGCTCCTGGAAATCGAACCGATCACCCTGATGCGGGTGCTCGACAAGCTCGTCGAACGCGGCTTCGTCGAGCGGCGGCGGCATGAGACAGATCGCCGTATTTCGCTGCTCTACACCACGGAACTTGCCCGCGGACTGTTGTCCGACATGCGCGCCATCGGTGACGCGACGCGTTCCGAAGCCTTGCAAGACATTCCCGACGAGGACCGTGAAAAACTCGTCGGCATTCTCGACCTAATGAAATCCAACCTCCTGCAGGCCTGCCGTGCGCCGGCCGATAAAGAAACCCACCATGGCTGACACCCTCCGCGTACCCGCCAATGCCAATGTCACAACCCCCGAAACATCCGAAGGCGTGACGGCCGAAGCAAAGATAACCACCGCGCCACCGGCATCAGCCGACCCCGCTCCTGCCGCCGGCATCGTTCGCCGCCGCGGCAGCCTGAAGCGGCCGATCCTGTTTGCACTGCTACCGATCGCGCTGATTGCCGGCGGCTACTTCTATGTCACCGGCGGCCAGATCATGGAAACCGACAACGCCTATCTGCAGGCAGACATGGTCGGCGTTTCGACCGACGTCGCCGGCACGGTTGCCTCGGTCAACGTCCACGAGAACGAAGAGGTCAAGGCTGGCCAGATTCTGTTTCAGCTGAAGCCGGATTCGTTCCGCATCGCCTTGGAAGGGGCCGAGGCCAAGCTCGCCGCCTCCCGCAACGAACTTTTGAACCTCAAAGCAAGCTATGCCCAGACCCTGGCGCGGATTGCCCAGGTCGACGCCGACATTCCCTATTACCAGACCGCTTTCGACCGGCAGCAGACCCTGATCACCAATGCTGCCGCGTCGCATGCAACCTATGACTAGGCCAAGCACGATCTCGACGCCGCCAAACAGAAGGTGACGGTTGCCAAGGCCCAGGCCGAAACGACGCTGGCGCAGCTCGGTGGCGACGCCAACCAGCCGATCGAGCAGAATCCGCTCTATCTCGAAGCCAAATCGGCCGTGGACGACGCGCAGCGCCAGTTGGACGACACCACGGTGCGGGCACCGTTTGACGGCGTGGTCACAAACGTCAACGCGCTGCAGCCCGGCAGCTATCTGGAGGCCGCACAGCAGGCCTTCTCGCTGGTCTCCACCAAGAACATGTGGATCGCGGCCAATCCGAAGGAAACCGAGCTTACCTATGTGAAGCCGGGCCAGCCGGTGACAATCACCGTCGATACCTATCCGGGCGTCGAATGGAAGGGCAAGGTCGCCAGCGTCAGCCCGGCCTCCAGCGCCAGCTTCGCGCTGCTGCCGGCACAGAACACCTCCGGCAACTGGGTAAAGGTGATGCAGCGCATTCCGATGCGGGTGACGATCGACGACACCGCCGGCAAGCCGCCGCTGCGTGTCGGCATGAGCACGCTGGTTGCCGTCGATACCGGCCGTGCGCGCGGAATACCGGACATGATCCAGAAACTTCTTGGCCATTCGACCGCCCACGCCCAAGAGTAACGGCCATGAGCAGCATAGCCTCTGCCGCCACAACGCCCGTCGCCAATCGCGGCGCCATCACCGCCTGCATCATCCTTGCGGTAATCATGCAGGCGCTGGACACGACCATCGCCAATGTGGCGCTGCCCTACATCCAGGGCAGCGTGGCGGCGAGCGCCGACCAGATCAACTGGGTGCTGACTTCCTATATTGTCGCAGCCGCGATCATGACGCCGCCGTCCGGGTTTCTGGCGGCAAAATTCGGCCGCAAACCGGTTCTGCTGGTGGCGATCGTCGGCTTCGTCGCGGCTTCGGTGCTTTGCGGCCTCGCACAGTCTCTGCCGCAGATCGTCGGTTTCGCCTGCTGCAGGGCCTGTTCGGCGCAGCGCTCGTTCCCCTGTCGCAGGGCATCCTGCTCGACATCTATTCGACCCAGGAACGCGGATCGGCGATGGCGCTGTTCGGGGTCTCGGTGATGGTCGGACCGGTGCTGGGGCCGGTGATCGGCGGCTGGCTGACGGAGAATATCAGCTGGCGGTGGGTGTTCTACATCAACGTGCCGATCGGTGCGCTGGCCTTTGCCGGTATCAGCGTCTTCGTCAAGGAAACCAAGCTGGACACGCAGGCGAAACTCGACTGGTTCGGCTTCGGCATGCTCAGCCTCGGCAACGCCTCGCTACAGCTTTTCCTCGACCGTGGCGGCCAGCTCGACTGGTTTTCCTCCGGCGAAATCCTGATCGAGGCCATCGTCTGCGCGAGCGCCTTCTATCTGCTGGTCATTCATACGCTGACGACCAAAAAATCCTTCATCAATCCGCGCCTGTTCCTCGACCAGAATTTTGCCGTCAGCATGCTGTTCATCTTCGTCGTCGGCGTCACCTACCTGGCGTCGCTGGCACTGATGACGCCCTATCTGCAATCGCTGATGGGCTATCCCGTCGTCACCGCCGGCATCGTCATGGGGCCGCGCGGGCTCGGAACGATCGTCTGCATGTTCGTCGTCGGCCGTCTGATCGGCAAGGTCGATACCCGCATCCTGCTGTTCGTCGGCCTGGCGATCACCGCCTGGGCGATGTACGACATGATCGGCTGGACGCCGGATGTCTCCCAATGGACGATCATCTCCGTCGGTTTCGTGCAGGGCGCCGGGCTCGGCTTTCTGTTTGTGCCGCTGACGACGATCGCCTTCGCCACCCTACCGGCCGAAATGCGGGGCGACGGCACCGGGCTTTACAATCTCTCGCGCAATATCGGCTCCAGCGTCGGCATCGCTGTCGTCTCGGCGCTGCTGATTGAAAACACCCAGATCAACCATGCGTCGATCGCTGCTTATGTGACACCATTCAACCATGCGTTCCAGGCTCCGGCGGCCGCAGGGCTCGATCCGATGACGGCGGTGGGTCGTGCCTCGCTCGCAGCATCGTCACGCTGCAGGCGACCATCATCGCCTATATGGACGACTTCAAGCTGCTGATGATCATGTCGCTGGCGGTCATGCCGCTGGTCTTCCTGTTGCGCAAGCCGAAGGCTCCACCGGCAATCGACCATAGCGCGGTGATGGAATAGGTGGCTTTAACGCCGGTCAAGCTCCGGATAATAGCGGAAAATGCCCTGCTCGTTAAAGGCAAGCCGCCGTTCCGAGGCCAGATAGGCCTTGATCCGCGGCAGTTTGCGGACCTGCGCGTTGAGCGCAGCGAGAAGCGGATAATCCGGCTCCACCGCCGTCATAAGCGTAACGCAGCCCCTCGATGAGGTGGAACAGCGACAGATCGACATAAGTGAGCATATCACCCAAGGCATGGACCTGCCCTTGTCTGTTCTTCGCCAACTGCTTTTCGAAATAGCCAAGGAATTTCGGCAGCCGTTCCTCGCGAAAACTCTCGGCCCGCCGCAACGCTTCGTCCTTCTGGTCCTCGTAATAGATCGACACGCCGATCGGATGATGGGTGTCGTGGATTTCAGCGACGAAATCGGTGATGCTGAGTTGCAGCCCATGCGCGGTTATACGCCCGGCCTCATGTTCGGGTGCGAGACCCAGCCGGTTGCCCAGATAAAGCAGGATATTGGCGGCGTGGGAGATGACGAGGTCGCCATCCTTCAGGAAGGGTGGGGCAAGCGGCATGACGCCCGCCGTCTTGTTCTTCATCATCGCCATCATCCGCGCCATGCCGCCGTCATTGCGGGCGACATCGATGTAATCAGCACCGGCCTGTTCCAGCGCGAGGCGGACGAACTCACCCCGGCCGGGGATTCCATCCCAGTAATAGAGCTCGTAGGTCATGGTGCACCTTTCGCGTGGGGATACAGCCTGCCTGCATTACGGGCCACAGACAAAAAAGCCGGAGGCATTGCTGCCTCCGGCCAATATATATTGCGGATTGTCTGTTCTGCCAGCCGCCGAGTGCGGCGCTTACTCGATGTCGAAGAAATCCTTCATGCGGGAGAAGAAGCCCGCCGATTCAGGGTTGTTTTCCTTCGAGGACAGTTCCTCGAACTCCTTTAGAAGCTCGCGCTGGCGCTTGGTCAGCTTCTGCGGCGTTTCGATCTGGATCTGGATATAGAGATCACCCATCTGGCTGGAGCGCAGCACCGGCATGCCCTTGGCCTTCAGGCGGAACTGCTTGCCAGCCTGTGTGCCTTCCGGCACCGAAACCCGCGACTTGGTGCCATCAAGCGTCGCCACATCGAACTTGCCGCCAAGGGCTGCCGTCGTCATCGAGATCGGCACGCTGCAATAAAGATCGGCGCCGTCGCGCTGATAGAACTCATGCGGCTTTACCGACAGGAAAATATAGAGATCGCCGGAAGGCCCGCCACGCAGACCGGCTTCACCCTCGCCGGACAGGCGGATACGGGTGCCGTCCTCGATGCCGGCCGGGATATTGACCGAGAGCGAACGCTCTTCAGTGATGCGGCCCTGGCCGTGGCACTTGCCACAAGGGTCGGCAATGGTCTGACCGCGGCCCTGACAGGTCGGGCAGGTGCGCTCGATCGAGAAGAAACCCTGCGCGGCACGCACGCGGCCGGAACCCTGACAGGTGGCGCAGGTCGTCGGCTTGGTACCGGGCTTGGCGCCCGAGCCGGTGCAGACATCGCAGGTTATCGAGGTTGGAACCCGGATCTGCGCCGTCTTGCCGGCATAGGCCTCTTCCAGCGAGATTTCCATATTGTAGCGCAGATCGGCACCGCGCTCGCGGCCGCCCGACGAACGCCGCTGACGCCCGCCGCCCATCATCTCGCCAAAAATGTCTTCGAAGATATCGGAGAAGCCGCCGGCGCCACCGCCCATACCGGCGCCGCCACCCATGCCGCCCTGTTCGAAAGCCGCATGGCCATAACGGTCATAGGCTGCCCGCTTCTGCGGATCCTTGAGCATCTCGTAGGCTAGGCTGATCTCCTTGAACGTCTTTTCAGCTTCCGCATCGCCAGGATTCTTATCCGGATGATACTTCATTGCGAGTTTGCGGAAAGCGCTCTTGAGCTCCTTCTCGTCTGCTGTTTTCGCAACGCCGAGCGTTTCGTAAAGATCACGTTTCATGCTTGCAGATTGTCCTGTTGAATAGGCGCGTCAAAACCGGCTGCCCGGCGGTCGCCAAATTTCCTTGCAACAGGATTTAGTAAACCTTCAAGCGGGATACCATAGGCAATACACTATCTCGGCCGATTTTTCTCGGAAAAGTACTGAATCAGGCTCTCTGACCTTCGATCTTTCCCTCGCGGCAGCCCCGGCCCTGGGTGGACACGGGTTGATCCAGCCGCCGAGTGCCTTTTGGAAGCGTTGACCGGGAGCGATCTTGAGCGCTTCCTTGCGGTTCACTCACGCAACATCCCTGCGGAGATCAAGGAGTTTCATAAAATAGACCGATGCCCTGGGAACACCGAAGGGATCGACAAAATGATGCGGAACGATGCCGATTTGCTGCCAGCCCAAACGGCTATAAAGCCGTTCGCCAGCTCCGCCCATGACAGTATCGAGAATGAGGAGCGAACGTGCGAGCCGCACCGCTTCCACTTCTACGGCCAGCATCAGCGCCGTACCGATGCCTCGACACTGGAAATCGCGGTGGACAAGCAATTTGAAAATCTCAGCCCGATGCGGAGCGTTCGGCTCCGGCGACAGATACAGTTGCACGGTTCCGGCAATCTGCCCGTCGATCGAGGCGCAGAAAAGCAATCGTTCCTGTTCGGCAACGGCAAACCCGACGACCGCGCCGTCTTCAACACTTTGAACAAGAATTGCAGCAAGCCGGTCCAAATTCTGCGCCGCATATGCCCTATCGACAATCGAGATTTCCATTGCACCCTCAATTGGTTTTATCGCTGCCGGAGTGTGCCTTGGAAGGCTCTACCGTTCAACGTTTGCCGTTGAACCGGTTACTCAATTGCTGAAAACAAAAAAACCCGGAGCTTTGCGGCTCCGGGTTAATGATGGGCTGTTCAAAGAAGGCTTATGCAGACTTCTTGCGGTCGTCCTCGTCTTTCACTTCTTCATAGTCGGCATCAACGATGTCGCTATCGCGGGCTGCATCAGCCTGTGCATCGGCATTGGCTGCTTCAGTCTGCTGCGATTCGTACATCGCCTGGCCAAGCTTCATCGAAGCTTCGAGAAGCGTCTGGGTCTTGGTCTTGATGTCTTCAGCATCCGGCTCGGAGGCTTCCACAGCAGTCTTCAGCGCAGCGATCGCATCGGAGATCGCGGTGCGTTCGACTTCCGTGACCTTGTCACCGAATTCCTTCAGCGACTTTTCCGACGAATGGATCAGGCTTTCGGCCTGGTTCTTCGCTTCGACCCCTTCACGGCGCTTCTTGTCGCTTTCGGCATTGGCCTCGGCATCCTTGACCATCTTCTCGATATCGGCGTCGGACAAACCGCCCGATGCCTGGATCCGGATCTGATGTTCCTTGCCGGTGCCCTTGTCCTTGGCCGAAACCTGCACGATGCCGTTGGCGTCGATATCGAAGGTGACTTCGATCTGCGGAACGCCACGCGGTGCCGGCGGAATGCCAACCAGGTCGAACTGGCCAAGCAGCTTGTTGTCCTGAGCCATTTCGCGCTCGCCCTGCGAAACGCGGATGGTTACGGCATTCTGGCTGTCTTCGGCCGTCGAGAAGGTCTGCGACTTCTTCGTCGGGATCGTCGTGTTGCGCTCGATCAGGCGGGTGAACACGCCACCGAGCGTTTCAATGCCGAGCGACAGCGGGGTCACGTCGAGGAGCAGAACGTCCTTGACGTCGCCCTGCAGAACGCCGGCCTGGATCGCGGCGCCCATGGCAACCACTTCATCCGGGTTGACGCCCTTGTGCGGCTCCTTGCCGAACAGCTGCTTGACGATTTCCTGTACCTTCGGCATGCGGCTCATGCCGCCGACCAGAACGACTTCGTCGATCTCGGCTGCGGTGACACCGGCATCCTTGAGGGCCGCCTTGCACGGTGCAACGGTGCGCTGAACCAGCTCATCAACCAGGCTTTCAAACTTGGCGCGCGACAGCTTCATCGTCAGGTGCTTCGGACCGGTGGCATCCGCCGTGATGAACGGCAGGTTGATTTCGGTCTGCTGCGACGAGGACAGTTCGATCTTGGCCTTTTCAGCAGCTTCCTTGAGGCGCTGCAGAGCCAGCTTGTCGTTCTTCAGGTCGATGCCCTGATCCTTCTTGAACTCGGCTGCAAGATATTCGACCAGACGCATGTCGAAGTCTTCACCGCCGAGGAAGGTGTCGCCGTTGGTCGACTTCACTTCGAAGACGCCGTCGCCGATTTCCAGAACCGAGATATCGAACGTACCGCCGCCCAAGTCGTAAACGGCGATGGTCTTGCCGTCCTTCTTGTCGAGGCCGTAAGCGAGCGCCGCTGCGGTCGGCTCGTTGATGATGCGGAGCACTTCAAGACCAGCGATGCGGCCGGCATCCTTGGTTGCCTGGCGCTGCGCGTCGTTGAAGTAAGCCGGAACGGTGATAACGGCCTGCGTGACCTTTTCGCCGAGATAGGATTCTGCGGTTTCCTTCATCTTCTGAAGGATCATGGCGGAGATCTGCGACGGGGAATAACCCTTGCCCTGCGCTTCGACCCATGCGTCGCCATTGTCGCCCTTGACGATCTTGTAAGGAACGAGCGCCTTGTCCTTTTCGACGAACTTGTCGTCGTAACGGCGGCCGATCAGGCGCTTGACGGCAAACAGCGTGTTTTCCGGATTGGTGACAGCCTGACGCTTGGCCGGCTGGCCGGTCAGACGCTCGCCATCGTCGTTGAATGCAACGATCGACGGCGTGGTGCGTGCACCTTCCGCATTCTCAATGACCTTCGCGTCCTTGCCGTCCATGACGGAGACGCAGGAGTTGGTCGTTCCCAAGTCGATACCGATTACTTTAGCCATGTCGTTCTCTCCTTGCAGCGGACTGTCAGAACCCGGTCTGGCATTCATGCGACAGCCCCTAACGGGATGGTCTGTGGAATATTCGCAGCGAAAACTGCGGTGATGGGGCGTATATAAGGACCAGTGTTTCGGACTGCAAGGCATGACGACGCCACGAAGCCGAGGAAATCAACGCCTATTATGACGAAGCATCGCGCGTCGTTACCGAAATCAGCAATCCTCTCTTGAAGGCGATTGCGGTTCTCGCTCCAGAACAGCGGGGACGTCCAGCAGGCATGGCGGTATCGACGCGATCGTCTGCTGCGGGAAAATCATCGCATGTTCATTGGGTTGACCGGAATATAATTGTTTCGCCGGCTTTTTCCAGCCTGAATTTATCCCCGTCGCCTCTGCACCACGCACAATTGTCCGACTGAATTGAAAAGCGGATGGCGTGGCCAATGATTTCGACAGAACCGGCAGACCTGAGCCTGCCACAACTGAGCTACCGGCAGGCGGCGATGGCCGTCGAAATTCGCGCGCTGACCTTATGCCTGGAATGGAAGGCCGGTTTTCGCCCCGAGCAGCCGCGGGTGCCGGCCGGCAATCCCGACGGCGGGCAATGGGCTGGAGACGGTTCCGAAAGCCGCCCGATCCGCGTCAGCCGCCGCGGGCCTCGTGGCGCGGGACAAGTCCGCATTCTCGACAGATGGCAGCCCGTCACGCCCGCGCAGGAAGCGCGGCTGGCGGTCAGTATCGGCCGGATGCAGGAAGCGCTACGCGCAGTTCAAAGACGTGACCCGAACTGGCGGCCGACCCCGCAAGCCTACGAGACGGTCGAAGGGCTGATACGGGCCAATGAATCCGTAACACAGGAGGCGATGCTCCGCGCGCTCCAGTTGCGACTGCCGCGGACCGGCATCGGACCCTATGCAAAGGAGTGGCTTGCGGCGCCAGCTACCAACAGGCGGCTGACCAGGAGAGAAGAGGCGGAAATTGATCGCATCGGCCGTACCTATGGATGCCACTGGTGTGGTATAAAGACGTCCGGGACTAAGCGCGGTCATTTTATTGGTGATCATCAGGTGCCAAAATCGCTTGGCAAACCAAGTAGAATTTATCCGCATTGCTGGCCGTGCAGTAAATCACAAGGTGGATTGATATCTCAGGAAAGTTACTGATCGATGTCCATAAAAAAACTCACAATTGCCCCTGAATATCTCAGCATCTATGTTGCAGGCCGTCGCAACGTCAAAATTCCTCTTCATATGGACAGGCGGGGAATATTTTCCTCGCCTGACTGCATCAACGTTCCTGCGCTCTACTGGAACGATGGAGACACCTCTGTGACATTCGGACCGATTTTAGAAATTAAGGAAACGAGAGAGCCGGATTTCGATGGAATTCTGAACACTCCCAATAACGAATTGATTTTATTTGATGCAATCGAGCCTGAATTCGCCAGTACACACGTGCCTTCCCAAAAAACACGTATCCGAATCTGGATCGACCATCCCAGCGAGCCCGAAAATGTCACCGTCGCATGGGGGTAGGGATAGCGAGATCAGGCTTTCTGGACATTCACGTCACGCATGTGACATTAGGACCAGCGTCCGAGATAACGGAGACCCGGCAGCCCGATTTCTACGGCATTCTCGCCACACCCAATGAAGAGATAATCTTTTTTGACGCGAACCGCCCTCAATATGCCATTGCGCACATGCCATCCGTCAAAACCCGTATCCAAGTCTGGATGGATCACCCGATCGAGCCGGAAAATGTCGTTATCACCTGAGGTTAAGTAAGGTATCCAGTTAAACACATCGTGCTGCAGAAACATTGCTGATGGTACAGCAAATCGCAAGATGGATTAATCTCTAGAGGGAGGTATTAATCTGTGCCTGTTGAAAAACTCACGATCACACCTGAATATTTAAGTATATATGTTGCAGGCCATCGAAAGGTTAACATTCCTTTGCATATGGACAAGCAAGGAATATTTTCATCTCCCGACTGCATCAACATTCCGGCGCTGTATTGGAACGATGGAGATACGCATGTAACATTCGGACCAGCTTCCGAGATTATTAAGGCAGGTCAGCCTGATTTCGACGGTATTTTGAATACCGCCAATAAAGAGATTATCCTCTTTGATGCACTTGAGCCTCAATTTGCTATTGCACAGGTGCCTTCCTTGAAAACACGTATCCGGATCTGGATGAACCATCCCACCAGCCCTGATCAGGTGACTATCGCTTGGGGGTAGATAAAGCCGATACGGTGAAAAATGTGGCTTGCTGAGGAACGGCAACTCGCAGGGCAGACTTTCATCAAAAGGGGATTGTGACGCCATGACCGTGCAGCACCTGTCGATCGCTCCGGAATATGTGAGCTTTTACGTTGCAGGCCGTCGAAATGTCGATATTCCGACGCACATGGATAGGCGAGGTGTCCTTTCGTCAAAAGACTGCATTCTCATTCCCGCGCTCTATTGGAACGACGGGGACACCCACGTGACGTTTGGACCAGCTTCCGAGATTGAGGAGAAACGGGAGCCTGATTTCAACGGGATTCTGAACACCCCCAATCAAGAAGTTATCTTGTTTGACGCGAACCAACCCCAATATGCCATTGCGCGTGTCCCATCCGCGAAAACCCGTATCCAAGTCTGGATGGATCACCCGATCGAGCCAGAGAACGTGGTTATTGCCTGGGGATAAGCAAAAGTCGTGCAGCGAAGAGATGCTGCCCGATGACGAGTTGATGTTGAGCGCAGTAAATCACAAGGCGGACTGATATCTCAAGGAAGGGACTACTTGATGTCCGTAAAGAAAATTACAATCACGCCAGAATACCTGAGCATCTATGTTGCAGGCCGTCGCAACGTCAAGATTCCGCTCCACATGGACAGGCAAGGAATATTTGCTTCCTCTGACTGCATCAATGTTCCAGCTTACTATTGGGGCGACGGAGATACCAATGTGACGTTCGGGCCGATTTTAGAAATTACAGGGATAAGAGAACCTGATTTCGACGGAATTCTGAACACCCCCAATAACGAACTTATCTTGTTTGATGCTATCGAGCCTGAATTCGCCCGTGCACAAGTGCCATCCACGAAAACGCGGATTCGTGTCTGGATCGATCACCCGATCGAGCCGGAAAACGTTATCATCGCTTGGGGATAGCGACTGTTCAAACCGGCTCGGTAATACATGGAAAACGACCCCCACCGTGAGGAGCACCAAATGGCGGTTGCGGTTCAACCGCCGGTCAGGATGTCGAACAGGGTCGTGCGGCGGGTCGCACCGGTGGTCTCGCCGACATCGGCCGGTGGTGTAAGCCCGGAATTTGCCGACTGCGCCGGCTGATCGAAATCCTGCGTGCCAGCCGTCTGTCCGTTGGCGGCGGGTGCTTGCGGAAATTCATCCGCCGCCCCATTGCCGAACGTGCCGGAGATAACATCGCCCACACTCTCGGGCGGTGCCTGATTATCGTCGAATGTCGGCTGGATCCCGGTTGTGCCGAAGACCGGTGAAGGCGACAGGCCCTCGTGGGCCGCCGTCATGAAATCGTGCCAGGCCTTGGCCGGAAGACCGCCGCCAGTGACCTTCTTCATCGACTTGCCATCATCATTGCCGAACCAGACGCCGGTGGTCAGATTGTTGGTGAAGCCGACGAACAGAGCGTCTCGGAAGGACTGCGTGGTGCCCGATTTGCCAGCCGCCTGCCAGCCCTTCAGCCGGGCAGCCTTGCCGGTACCATGATCAATCACGCCGACCATCATCTGGTTCATCTCGCTGACAACAGCCGGATCCAGCACCCGGGGCGGGTTGTCATAGGTATTTTCATAAAGAACAGTGCCGTCAGCCGTCGAAATCCGCCGGATCACATGCGGCGTCGCCTTGAAGCCACCATTCATGAACGGGGCATACGCTGACGTCAGTTCGACGAGGCTGACTTCCGATGTCCCGAGTGCGATCGAGGCATTGGACTGCATTTCGGATTCGATACCGAGCCGGCGCGCCAGCTTGATGACATTCTGCGGGCCCACCTCCATCACCAGTTGGGCGGCGATGGTGTTGAGCGAATTGGCCAGCGCATTGGCGAGCGTCACCTCGCCGCGATATTTCTGATCGTAATTCTCCGGCGTCCAGTTGCCGATCCGGACCGGCGCATCATTGCGGATCGACATCGGTGTGCGGCCAATTTCCATGGCGGCAGCATAGACGAAGGGCTTGAAGGCCGAACCCGGCTGGCGCCTTGCCTTGACCGCACGGTCAAACTGGCTTTCGGCATAGTCACGGCCACCGACAAGGGCACGGATGGCGCCGGTGCCGTCGATCGAGACCAAAGCCGCCTGTGAGACATCCAGCTTTTGTCCGGATGCGTCGAGGCTTGCAGCCAGTGTTTCCTCAGCCTTCTTTTCCAGATTGAGATCGAGCGTCGTGTCCACGATCAGATCCTGGCTGATCTCGCCGACCATGCCCGGCAGCTGGTCCATGACCATATCTGCGACATAATATTGCGCGCCGGACCAGAAGCTCTTCGCCTTGGTCGGTGTCTGCGACATCGCGGTCTTGATCTCGCTGTCGGTGATGAAGCCTTCCTCGCGCATGGCGCCGAGCACGACCTGGGCCCGCTCCTCCGCAGCTTTCGGATCGCGGGCCGGCGACAGGCGCGACGGCGCCTTCAGAAGCCCCGCAAGCAGTGCCGCCTCGCCGAGGTTCACATCGCGGGCGGATTTGTTGAAATAGCGCCGCGAGGCCGCTTCGACGCCATAGGCATTGGAACCGAAGAACACCCGGTTCAGGTACATCGCAAGAATCTGGTCCTTGGTGTATTTCTGCTCCAGCCAGACGGAGAGCAGCACCTCCTGCACTTTGCGCTCCAGTGTGCGCTCCGGCGACAGGAACAGGTTCTTGGCCAGTTGCTGGGTGATTGTGGAGCCGCCCTGCACCATGCGCCCGGAGGTGATATTGGTCAGTACCGCCCTTCCCAGACCAAGCGGATCGACGCCGAAATGCGAATAGAAGCGCCGGTCCTCGATGGCGATGACCGCCTGCGGAATATAGGGCGACATGTTTTCGAGCGACAGCGCCTCGCCGCCGGTGGCGCCGCGATTGGCAATGATATCACCGCTGACGGACAGGATCTTTACGTTGGGCGGCCGGTCCGGAATGGCCCAGGTGGTAGCGCTCGGCATGCGCGATCCGTAATAGAGCACCAGTCCGCCGACGCCGATGGCGCCCCAGATACCGAGAACGACGCACCAATAGACCAGCGTCCGGATCAGGCCGGTCAGGCCTCCGCCGCCACGCGACCCGCCACGTCTGCTGGTTTTTCGTGAACTGGTCATCTTCGCTCCAGGCTTCGAACTACCGGATTTCCTGCCGCCGCCACTGACGCGTTCACCGGCATTCATGCGCAGATCGCCGTCATCCTGACCGCGTCCACCTTCAAAGGAAGGTTCAATCCTCTGCCCTGATGTTCGATTTCCTGCCATGTCGGGGTGGGTCTGCTCCAGCTGGGCGTTTGGGGAGCGTGGCCGGCACATATACCGCAACGCACGATTTCGCACCGTGCGATGAAGTGTAAATGCGGCGATTTAAGGGGGCGTTAACTTCACGGCCTCAAGTGCCACCGGTTCCCGGCCGCGCGACAACGCACTTGCGGAATGCGGCAATAATCGCCATGTAGTGATCAGCACCGACAGCGGTGCCTGAAGCAATTCCATCGCTTCAGCGCGGCCAACTCAAATCCGCTCGCCAGATTTTTGGAACATGCGGCAAGCATGTCCTTAATTCTCTGACCCAGCCTGTTACTCTTTTGCTAGACCGTTTCGCGACGGAATGGCTGCTTTTGTGACGTTAAGCGTCCGGCGGCCTCAAACAACGATCCAAGGAGACCACCCATGTCGACCCCCTCAGACAAGCCCTACGAACCGATCTCTTTCGCAAAGAAACACCGGATATCCGTTGAAGACGCCCGCAGCATCCTCGACCAGGCAGCCGGCGATAAAAAGGCTGCCGACAAGCATGCGCGACGGGTCAGCGTTTAAATTTTGATGCCCTGTGGGCGGCACCGCTGCATCGACGTGCCGCACAACAGACTTTTCATTCTTGGGAACCTTTCCGCTGGCCAACTCGTTTGTCGGGCGGCAACAGGAGAACCAATGATGGCAGAAACAACCAATAGCGACCTTGAATCCTTGCGCGCCGAAGTGGCGCGCCTATCCAAAATCGTCAGTGCCCAGAGCGCCCAGGCCTATAGCGACGTTCGTGACCGGGCATCAAGCGTCCTCGATGCCGCAGCACCTGTGGCGAGAAAAGCGGCAAGCGTTGCGCGCACCGAAGGCAGCGCCATTGCCCAAACCGCACGGGAACACCCGGCAGCAGCCGGAAGCGCACTGGCGCTTGCGCTGCTGGTCGGAGGGGCGATCGGCTTTTTGCTGGGAGCCGCCTCCCGACAGGAGCCGGAGCCGCCGCGTCGCCGGTATTGGTAACGAACGGGCTGGCAATCGGCATGCACATTCGAAAGGCCCTGTCGGGGCCTTTTTTCTTGAGGCAACCGGAACTTTTTTCCCCAAATCCGGTTATCCGGACTTCAAACAGGGGATTGCCATGGGCCAGATTTATCATCTCAATTCAGAAAACGACGAGCTTCTGTCGGAGGCTGAAAAAGCGTTCGATCTTTCTGCCCGCAGGCAGGCAATGCTGAAGAGCGTTCGGGACCTTCCGGAAACGCCGCGCCACAAACCGGTTCTGAAAGCGCTTGCCGGACTTGCTTAATCCCGTTTCCCACGGCCTGCAAAACTGAAGTCCACATCTCGGCGGAGGAACCTATGGAACACGACAGAGAAACCAGAATCCGGCAACGGGCCTACCAGATATGGCAGGATGAAGGCTCCCCCGACGGCAGACAGGAAGACCACTGGGCAAAGGCTGCACGCGAAATCGATAGTGGCGATATTGAAGGTGGCGGGGTCACCAATCCCGGCGTCGTGCGCGAGGCGATCCGCGAACATATGGATGCGTTTGTTGTGGCGTCCGATCTTGAGGATGCAGATCAGCGCGAGAGTTCACCCGGTACGCGCGAACAGCCGTAGCCGAACCCAATCATCTTCCCGAGATTGGTTCTACGACGTGGCGAGCTTGCCGTAAAATCTCTTCCGTCAGTTCGCGTTGGCCCGCGCGATGCGGTGGGTTGCATCGTCCAACGCATGGCTGGTTTGCACGCCATCCCGCTTCATGCCCCGCACCGTGTTGGCGCATCCAAAGAGCGAAAGCAGGCCCAGGCAGACGGCAGCTATCCCGAACTTCGACATTGCTCGGTCCTCCACTCAAAGCAGCGATAAACAGGACATGACCCGGCCGTCGAATAATTCAACCGGCAACCCGGAAAATACAATTTACGCGCTCTGCACATCCTTATGGCCACGGTTAACTTCTGCTGCCAAATCAAAAAAGACTGTGTTCCTGCTCTCGATTTCGCCTCATAAAACTCAATAAAAACAATGCTACAGCTGAAAGATGAATAATAAAACTTGACTGACGGCCCTCGGTAACCTATTTGAGCTTTGGTCGATATTTGTTAGATGACTTTGGTTTTTGCGACTTGTGCGCAATCGGACGAACTTTCCTTCAGATTCGAACAAAAGCTTTTCCGTAACGTTTTACGGGATGGTTCAACATAATTTGCTAGAGAAAGGGATCGTTATGGCCACTGGCACAGTAAAATGGTTTAATTCCACAAAGGGCTTCGGCTTCATCCAGCCGGACGACGGCAGCCAGGACGTTTTCGTACACGTTTCTGCTGTTGAGCGCGCTGGTATGCGTGGCCTCAATGACGGCCAGAAGATCAGCTTCGAGCTCGTCAAGGACCGCAAGTCCGGCAAGATGTCTGCAGACAACCTGCAGGCTGCTTAATACAAATCTGGCGCGATAATCCGCGCCGGAGAAATGCGCTTCCGCGGTTGACCACGGATGTACTGGCAGGAGTGTCGAAGCGCGTTGTGAAAGGTCGGGTTTTCCCGGCCTTTTTGTTTTTCTGCGTCATGCTTTTTCCCAACGCCCGGCTTGGGTGGCGCGGTTTTTGTTTGGCTGATGCTGGGCTGGACCTTCAAATCGCCTCATCCGCACTGAAACTTGCTGTGAACAACAGGAGTCGTGTGCATGAAAGCCATTTTCGTTTCTCTTTCGACAGCTGCGGTCCTGGCCGTGTCCGCCTTTCACGCCGGCGCCCAAGATCAGGCGGCTTATATCGACGACCGCTCGGACGGTCCGGCTCTTGTCCGCTCGCTCTACAACGCCATCAATCGTCAGGAATATGCCCGCGCCTATAGCTATTTCAGCGATCCGGTCGATAGCTACGAAACGTTTGTAGAGGGCTATGCAAAGACCGTGGATGTTCAGGTGTTGATCGGTTCCGTGACGCAGGAGGGGGCCGCCGGCAGTATCTATGCTCCGGTTCCGGTGGCGATCAAATCAACGGAAAAAGGCGGCAAGGAAAAGGTCTTCGCTGGCTGCTACATCACCCGTATCGTCAACTCTGCCATTCAGGAACCGCCATTCTCGCCGCTGCATATCGAAAGCGCGGAGCTTGAGAAGGTCGCAGGCCCCCTGGAAAAAGCGCTGCCGAAAGTCTGCCATTCGCCGTCATAGGGCAAGGACTGGGTCAGGGGCCGTTGTTTTCGCCGGCCTCGGCTTTGCGGCCAGCAAGGAACTGGCCACGCTCGAAAATGACCACGACGGTGAGCGCGATCAGGAATGGAACGATCAGGTAGAACAGGCGGAAGATGGCAAGACCGGCGAGAACGCCTGCCGGATCCATTTCCGGCAAGGCAGCGATGAACACCAGTTCCAGCACGCCAAGGCCGCCCGGAGCATGGGAGAGAAGCGCCGCCGAGAACGAGGCGAGAAATACCCCGAGGATCACCATATAACCGGGATTGCCGGCCTCCGGCAGGGCGAAATAGATGATGGCGGCAGCTGCGATCAACTCGACGGGGGCAATCAGCAACTGGCGCAGCGCCAGCGACGGTTTTGGATACTCAAGCCTGAACCAGCGGGTTTTCAGTGGCCGGAACCCGACGAGGCTGCCGATGACATAGAGCGCGATCAGCGCCAGAATGATCAGCCCGGTGGAAATGGACGCGCCGATCGGCAGGAAGGTGGCGAAACGGGCGGTGATTTCCGGCTCGACCAGAAGCACGATGGCTGCCAGCATCAGCGTGCCGAGCGCGAATGTGAAAGAGCAGAACGCGACGAGGATGCCGGTTTCCCCAGCCGTGAGGCCCTTTGATCCATACGCCCGATAACGCACGACGGCACCGGAAAAGACCGAGGCGCCGACCGTATGCGACAGCGCATAGGCCGTGAAGGAACACACGGTAATGAACCAGAGAGAGATCCTGTGGCCGAGATGCTCGAGCGCCAGGTGATCATAAGCCGCGAGCGCCGCATAGGCGGCCAGCGTCGCGGCCGCGGCCAATATCCAGCTTTTGAGCGACACGGCCTCCAGGCTCGCCATGAAATCGGCGGCCGAAAGGCCGTGAAGCTCGTGATAGAGGCCATAAAGCGAAAACACGATCGCGGCGAGACCTATCAGCGGCCAGGCAAGTTTGCGTACCGTTTTCATGAGGCGATTATACTTGAAATCTGTAGCTGGCAAAATGTCATCTGCACGAAAAGAACACCCCCGACCGGCCCGGTCAAGGGTGCTAACCGTTAACGATGGCCCTTAAGCCGCGAGCGCGTCGAGAATCCGGATCCAAGAACGGATGCCCTTGTGGAAGGACTGAAGCTCGTATTTCTCGTTCGGCGAATGAATGCGATCGTCCGACAGACCAAAACCCACCAGCAGCGATTCCATGCCGAGCATCTTCTGGAAATCGCCGACGATCGGGATCGAGCCGCCCATGCCAATCAGAACCGCAGGCTTCGGCCATTCATCCGAAAGGGCCGATTTTGCGGTGTTCAGCAGGGCCGAATCGTACGGAAGCTGGATTGCCGGCGAGCCGCCATGCTTGTGGAATTCGACCGAGCAATCGGCCGGGATTTTCGAGGTGACATAGGCGCGGAATGCCGCCCGGATTTTTTCGGGGTTCTGCGCGCCAACAAGGCGGAAGGAAACCTTGGCGGATGCCTGCGCCGCGATCACGGTCTTGAAGCCTTCGCCGGTATAGCCGCCCCAGATGCCGTTGACCTCAGCCGTCGGCCGGGCCCAGGTCAGTTCCATGACCGAACGGCCCTTTTCACCCGACGGAATCGACAGGCCGATTTCGCCGAGGAACTTTTCCGTCGTCATGCCCAGCGTGTCCCAGGCGGCCTTGATCTGCGTAGGCGTTTCCTCAACGCCTTCATAGAAACTATCCAATGTGACGCGGCCGGTGTCGTCGTGCAGCCCGGCGAGGATCTGCGACAGGATATGGATCGGATTGGCGGCAGCGCCACCGAAATAGCCGGAATGCAGATCACGGTCGGCAGCGGTGATGACGATTTCCTCGCCGACGAGACCGCGCAGGCCAGCAGAGATCGCCGGCGTGTCCCGGTCCCACATATTGGTATCGCACACCAGCGCGTAGTCGGCCTTCAACTCGGCGGCGTTGGCTTCCAGGAACGGCTTCAACGACGGCGAGCCGGATTCTTCCTCGCCCTCGAACAGGATAGTGACCTCACACGGCAACGCGCCGTTGACGTCCTTGAACGCGCGGCATGCCTCGACGAAGGTCAGGAGCTGGCCCTTGTCATCAGCCGTTCCACGCCCCGTAATGACCTTGCGGCCGCCATCCAGTTCCTTGATTGATGGCTCGAACGGAGCCGTGTCCCACAGATTGAGCGGATCGACTGGCTGGACGTCGTAGTGACCGTAGAACAGCACGTGCGGCGCTCCGGCCTTGCCGGCTGCATGGTGGGCCACCACCATCGGATGGCCGGGCGTGTCGCGCACCGACGCTTCGAAACCCAGGCTCGTCAACTCGGCAACGAGCCATTCCGCCGCCTTGCGGCATTCAGCCTTATAGGCAGGATCGGTGGAGATCGACTGGATACGGACCAGATCGAAAAGCCGTTCGAGGCTTTTTGGGAGATTGTCGTCTGCGCGGGTGAGAATGCTGGCCGTGTCTGTCATGTCGGAATCCTTGTTGTCGCGGCGGAACCTACTGCATAACTCCTCAAATCGGAATCGATTTAAGGGAGAATTATGCAGCCAGTTAAAGTGCTACAGCGCCGCGCGTCATGAAATGACGCGCGGCGCTGTAGACAAAGATTGGCGTCGCTTTAGGCAAAATATTTTGATCGATGGTTTGATCGATGGATGGTCACCATGCCGGAACGGCGAAAGGTGTCAGTTCTGCGCACCATTGGCGATCGCCATGCGCATATATTCGAGCATGAGTTCCCGTTCGAAATGACGAAAACCGGACAACAGGGATTGGTCGGCGGCGAGTGCTGCCTCTTTCGCCTCCCGCTCCATCTCTCTTGCCTTGGCGGTCAGGAAAATCTGCTGTGCGCGCCTGTCGGTCGGATGTTTTTTCCGCAGGACCAATCCGTCCCGCTCCATCCGGGCCAGAGTATTGGCCATCGTTGCCTGCTCGATATCGAGGCGGTCGAGCAACTGTTTCTGGGTCAGCCCCTCTTCGCTCCACAATTCCAGGAGAACCGGAAACTGGCCGGGGGCAAAGCCGAGTTTCTGGCCTCTCTCCTGCAGGGCGCGGGAGAAGCTTTTCGCCAGAAGGCTGGACAGGTATGTTGCTGAATCCATACGGTCGAAGGCCATGTCTATGGGTACCTCTCCCCAAGCTGGAACACAAGTTACATTGCGGCCGATGGACCGGCAGGCAATACGTTTTCACGCTGATTTGAAATCTGCAGGATATACAAACAAAAACCGCCATGGCGGAGGCGGGGCCACGGCGGTTGTTGTTATAAATTGGACAAAGGCCCGGAGAGGGGGGATAGGCCTTTGTCCTTACATCTGGCTTCGGCGGGGGACAGGCCTTTGACCAGATGACGGCGTGTTCAGGTGCCGTTGGTTATTATTTGTGGTCCCAAATGTGGCTTTTCAAGGGACTCGTCCGACCCGGCGCATTACAAATTGGTAACGTTCCTGTGAGGGCCCTCACTTTTGAGAATAGAGTGTCTACTCTTACCCAAAAACAGCTCTTCAATGACCAAAAGGCGCCTTTTTCTCACTGTCGGTTTACCTCGACGGACAGCGATTGTTCGTTGGAACCCTCCAATCGATCAACGCTTGAATATTCATCCGCAAGGAAATCCAGAAGCGCTCGCACCGAAGGAAGCAGCCCGCGTCTGGATGGAAAGGCTGCGTGGATGATGCCCGCCCGTGGAGCCCAATCGGGAAGGATATCCGCCAGCCTGCCTGCCTGCACGTCGTCTCTGATCATGAACGTCGGGAACTGGCAGACACCAACGCCGCGAAGTGCTGCAAAGCGCAGGGCAATCATATCTTCCGTGACAAACCGGGGACTATGACGGACGGTGGCTGATGCACCGTTTGGGCCATCGAGACACCAATCGTGCTCAAGTTTCATCGGTTCCCAGGCAAGGCTCGGCAGCATGGCAAGATCGGCGGGGACTGCGGCGCGGGACAACCCTTGCAGAAGAGCCGGGCTGGCAACCAGTCGCTGGGTGCTCTCCGCCAATTTGCGGATCACAAGATCACTGTCATCGAGTGGCGGAAAACGCACACGGATAACGAGTCCAAACCTTCGCGAATCACATCGACACGCCGGTTGGTGCTTTCGAGCAGCACTTCCACTTTGGGGTGCTTGGCCATGAAACGGGCAATCATCTCACCGAGCTGAAAATAGATCACCGACGAAGGACAACTGATGCGCACAATGCCCTGCGGCTCGGATCGCGTGCGGTCGATCACCTCTTGCGCCGCGTCAGCCTCCACCGTCATGGCCAGGCAATGGCGGTAGTACTCGCGGCCTATATCGGTCACCGCAAATTGCCGCGTCGAGCGCTGAATCAGCCGAACGCCGAGGCGCTCTTCCAACTGCATTATGCGGCGGCTGAGTTTTGATCTTGGCACGCCGAGCTTTCGAGCGGCGGCGGCAAAGCCGCCCTGTTTGATAACATCGACAAAAAATCGGAGGTCGTTGAGGTCCTGCATGGATTTGATTGTCCTATTTTCAGGACAGAGTAACCCGAATTGCCGATCTACTGCCATCACCGTGGCGGCAGTATTTTCTCCCAACACGCTGCATCAAAAGCAAAGCGACAAGGAGAAAGATCATGAGAAAGGTTCTCGGGGTTTATAGCAATCCCGCACCGCATTGGGTCGGAGACGGATTTCCGGTGCGCTCGCTGTTTTCACATGCCATGCACGGCGACCATGTCAGCCCCTTCCTGCTGCTTGATTATGCCGGTCCTGCAGAGTTCGCACCGGCGAACACGCCGCGCGGTGTCGGGGTCCATCCGCACCGCGGATTTGAAACAGTAACCATCGTCTATCGCGGCGAGGTTGAGCATCGGGATTCGACCGGCAGCGGTGGCATCATAGGGCCGGGCGACGTGCAGTGGATGACGGCCGCCGCCGGTATTCTGCATGAGGAATTCCACTCGCAGGCCTTCACCCGCAAGGGCGGGACACTGGAGATGGTGCAGCTCTGGGTCAACCTGCCGGCCAAGGACAAGAATGCTGCGCCAGGATATCAGAGCCTGCTCAGCGGCGACATTCCATCGGTGGAACTGCCCGACAGTGCCGGCTCTCTCCGGGTGATCGCCGGCACATACGACGGTCACCGCGGGCCGGCCCAGACCTTCACACCGATCGATCTCTGGGACGTGCGGCTGCACGAAGGCCGAAGTGCTTCGTTATCCCTGCCAGAGGGATATACTGCCGCCGTTGTCGTGCTGAAGGGCACGGTCGCCATCAATGACGCGACCGCCGGAGAAGCTCAATTTGTCCTGCTGGACAGAACGGGCGGCGACATCACGCTGGAAGCATCAACCGACGCATCCGTCCTGATCCTGGGCGGCACGCCGATCGATGAGCCTGTCGTCATGCAAGGGCCGTTCGTGATGAACACCGCCGATGAGATCAGGCAGGCGATGACCGATTTCCGCAGCGGCGGCTTCGGCGCGATCAGCGCAGCATAACGCCGATCTCTACGACCTAGCCAGATACGATTTTCGCCCCTTTGGGAAAACTGCTCGCATCCCCGGGCGATGAAGGCGAAGCCTTCAAATCATCAAGCGAGCCTTGAACGGAAGGAAACACGCCATGACCAGCGAAAAGATCCGCGACCCCGCCAGTGATCACCTGCTTACACCGCAGAATTCCGCTTCATCATTATCGATTATCAACCGGTGCAGGTGAACTCGATCGCCTCCATGGACCGGCAATTGCTTGTCAACAACATTGCCGGCGCCGCCAAGGCCGCAGTCGCCTACGGTCTGCCGATCGTGCACTCGACCGTCAACGTCAAGACCGGCCTCAACAAACCGCCGATCTCACAAGTCAGCAAGGTTCTACGCGAATATCCAACCTATGACCGCACCACGATCAACTCCTGGGAGGATGTGGAATTCAGACAGGCCGTTGAGAAGACCGGCCGCAAAAAGCTGATCATGACGGCCCTTTGGACGGAGGCCTGCCTGACATTCCCGGCGCTCGATGCGCTCAGGGAAGGTTACGAGGTCTATGTTCCCATCGATGCCGTCGGCGGCACATCGGTCGCGGCGCATGAAGCCGCTCTTCGCCGCATCGAGCAGGCGGGCGGCCAGATGATCAGCGTGCCCCAGCTGTTCTGCGAGCTGCAGCGCGACTGGCAGCGTTCCGCTACCGTACCCGCCTTCATGAACCTGTTCATCGAAACCGGAGGAACCGCCGGCATCCAGTTTTCATATGACAAGGCCGACTAAACGCTGCGCTTGAACCCACCCGCATATCCCAGAAAGGACATTTCCATGACAACGCCAAATACCATCGCAAACTTCAACGGCCAGAAACCGGTTATCGATGCCGACGACGCCGTGATGCTTTTGATCGACCACCAGAGCGGCCTCTTCCAGACCATCGGCGACATGCCGATGCCGGTCCTGCGAAACCACGCTGCTGCGCTGGCCAAGATGGCCACGCTCTGCAAGATGCCGGTGATCACCACAGCCTCCGTACCGCAAGGTCCGAACGGCCCGCTGATCCCCGAAATCCACGCAAACGCCCCGCACGCGACCTATATCGCCCGCAAGGGCGAGATCAACGCCTGGGACAACGCCGATTTCGTCGCGGCCGTGAAGGCGACCGGCCGCAAGACACTGATCATCGCGGGCACCATTACCAGCGTCTGCATGGCCTTTCCGGCGATCGCCGCCGTGCATAACGGCTACAAGGTGTTTGCGGTGATCGACGCATCCGGCACCTATTCGAAAATGGCCGAGGAGATCACGCTTGCGCGCGTCGTCCAGGCCGGTGTCGTGCCGATGGACATGGCCGCCGTGGCTTCCGAGTTGCAGAAGACCTGGCACCGCGCCGATGCGCAGGATTGGGCGGAAATCTACACCAAGATCTTCCCGGCCTATCAGCTGCTGATCGAAAGCTACGCCAGGGCTCAACAGGTCGTGACCGATCACGAGCAGCTCGACTCCCAGCGCGGCTAACAAAAGCGCGCGGCAGAGTTCAACACCCTGCCGCGCGCCTTTGAATGGCAGGCCCTCTGCCACGCAATTTCCACGGCAAAACGTCAAGCAATCGCGTAAAATTCCTCGCCGCTCCGGAATGAAATATGGACGGCCATCGCGGCCCGCGCTATCCCTTGTCGCCATGAAAAAAGGTGATCATCTCTTCCTCGTCGACGGCTCCGGGTTCATTTTCCGGGCGTTTCATGCCATCCCGCCGCTCAACCGGAAATCGGATGGCCTGCCGGTCAATGCCGTCTCCGGTTTCTGCAACATGCTGTGGAAGCTTTTGACTGATGCGCGCGACACTTCGGTCGGGGTGACACCGACCCATTTTGCGGTCATTTTCGACTATTCCTCCAAGACCTTCCGCAACGAACTCTATGATCAGTACAAGGCAAACCGCACCGCGCCGCCGGAAGATCTGATCCCGCAGTTCGGGCTGATCCGCCACGCAACGCGCGCCTTCAACCTGCCGTGCATCGAAAAGGAAGGTTTCGAGGCCGACGATTTAATCGCCACCTATGCGCGGATGGCGGAGGCCACCGGCGCGGATGTGACGATCATCTCCTCCGACAAGGACCTGATGCAGCTCGTCACCGCCAATGTGTCGATGTATGACAGCATGAAGGACAAGCAGATCTCGATCGCGGAAGTGATCGAGAAATGGGGTGTGCCGCCGGAAAAGATGATCGACCTTCAGGCATTGACCGGCGACAGCACCGACAACGTGCCGGGCATTCCCGGCATCGGCCCGAAGACGGCAGCGCAGCTGCTGGAAGAGTTCGGTGATCTGGATACGCTGCTTGCCCGCGCAGGCGAAATCAAACAGCAGAAGCGCCGCGAAAACATTATCGCCAATACCGAGCTTGCCAAGCTTTCGCGAGAGCTGGTGACGTTGAAGACCGATACGCCGATCGACGTGCCGCTGGACGATTTCGAGCTGCATGCGCAGGACGGGCCAAAACTCGTCGCCTTCCTGAAGACGATGGAATTCACCACACTGACCCGCCGGGTCGCGGCTGCGACGGAGACCGATGCGGATGCCGTCGAGCCCGCGGCCGTCCCGGTCGAGTGGGGTGCACAGGCGCGCGGACCCGATCTCGACAAGGGCGACCTGGCCTCCCCGTCTTCGCCATCCGCCTTGTCGTCTGCAAAATCATCGGCGGCCGGAAGTGCTGCAGCTGCGGCGACGTCTCTCGGCGCCATCCCGGACGGCGGCCCGCTGGCTGCGACACCGCAGGCGCTGGCGCAGGCCCGCGCCGAACTCTTTGCGACCGCGAAGATCGACCGCAGCACCTATGTGGCGATCCGCGATCTGGCGACGCTCGACGCCTGGATTGCGGCTGCCCGCGAGACCGGCATTGTCGCCTTCGACACCGAAACCACGTCGCTCGATGCGATGCAGGCCGAACTGGTCGGCTTCTCGCTGGCGATTGCCGATAACAGCAAGAACCCGTCCGGCACCGATATCCGCGCCGCCTATGTACCGCTGCTCCACAAGACTGGCGGCAACGATCTTTTCAGCGACGGGGTGAAGCTCGCGCCAGACCAGATCCCGGCCGCAGACGCGCTGGAACGGTTGAAGGACCTGCTTGAGGACCCTTCGGTTCTCAAGATCGCGCAGAATCTTAAATACGATTATCTGGTGATGAAGCGTCACGGTGTTAGCATTGTCGGCTTCGACGACACGATGCTGATGTCCTATGTGGTTGATGCCGGCGCCGGCACGCACGGCATGGATTCGCTGTCGGAAAAATGGCTTGGCCATCAGCCGATCCCCTACAAGGATGTCGCCGGCAGTGGCAAATCTGCAGTCAGCTTCGATTATGTCGATATCGACAAGGCGACCGCCTATGCGGCCGAGGATGCCGACGTGACGCTGCGGCTCTGGCAGGTGCTGAAGCCGCGTCTGGCCGCCAAGAACCTCAATGCCGTCTATGAGCGCCTTGAACGACCGCTGGTGCCGGTTCTGGCCCGGATGGAAGAACGCGGCATTACCATCGACAGGCAGATCCTGTCGCGGCTGTCGGGTGAACTGGCGCAGGGGGCTGCCGGTCTCGAACACGAAATTTACGCGCTTGTCGGCGAGAGCTTCAATATCGGCTCACCAAAACAGCTTGGCGACATCCTGTTCGGTCGCCTTGGCCTGCCGGGGGGCGCCAAGACGAAGACGGGACAGTGGTCAACATCGGCGCAGGTGCTTGAAGAACTGGCTCTGGAAGGCCACGAGCTGCCGCGCAAGATCGTCGACTGGCGTCAGCTGACCAAGCTCAAATCAACCTATACCGACGCCCTGCCGGGCTTCGTGCACCCGGAGACGAAACGCATCCACACGTCGTACGCGTTGGCTGCCACGACCACGGGGCGTCTCTCCTCTTCGGAACCCAACCTGCAGAATATTCCGGTGCGCACCGCCGAAGGCCGCAAGATCCGCACGGCCTTCATCTCGACGCCGGGCCACAAGCTGGTCTCGGCCGACTACAGCCAGATCGAGCTACGGGTGCTTGCCCATGTCGCCGAGATTCCGCAGCTGAAGCAGGCCTTTGCCGATGGCATCGACATTCATGCGATGACGGCATCTGAAATGTTCGGCGTGCCGGTTGAGGGCATGCCGAGCGAGATCCGCCGCCGCGCCAAGGCGATCAACTTCGGCATCATCTACGGCATCTCGGCCTTCGGCCTTGCCAACCAGCTGTCGATCGAACGCTCGGAAGCCGGCGACTATATCAAGAAGTATTTCGAGCGCTTTCCCGGCATCCGCGACTACATGGAAAGCACCAAGGCGTTTGCCCGCGAAAACGGCTATGTCGAAACCATCTTCGGCCGCCGAGCGCACTATCCGGACATCCGCTCATCCAACCCTTCGCACCGCGCCTTCAACGAGCGTGCAGCGATCAACGCACCGATTCAGGGCTCAGCCGCCGATATCATCCGGCGGGCTATGGTGAAGATGGAGCCCGCTTTGGAACAGGCTGGCCTGTCGCAGCGTGCCCGTATGCTCCTGCAGGTCCACGACGAACTGATCTTCGAGGTCGAGGACGCCGATGTCGAGCGCACCATCCCGCTGGTCGTTTCGGTGATGGAAAACGCGGCGATGCCGGCGCTCGACATGAGGGTGCCGCTGAAGGTCGATGCACGGGCCGCGCATAACTGGGACGAAGCGCACTGACGCCAAGAAGCCGCGACTTGCGTCGCGGCTTCTTGGCTATGCTGCAATGAAAAGGTTGAATCGTCTCAGGAGACCGTCGGGGCCTCGATGATTGCCGGGACCTGCCGGAAGCTGCCAAACAAACGCTTCAGTCCTTCCTTGCCTTCGACCGCCAGATCGAAACGGCGGCCAAAGAGAAGCCATTCGCTGCACAACCCGCCCATCATCCACCACAGAGCCTTTGTTGCCGATTGGGCCGTCCAGTTTGCATTGAGATAACCCTCGCTGCGTGCCTTGGTGAAGGCGTTCTCCAGCAGCGCAACGTGCCTGTCATCGACTTCTTGCTGCCGTTCCAGAACCGGCAGGAGATCCTCGCCATAAGGGCAACGCAGGAGAATTGTCAGGATCCGCTGGCGGTGCTCGTCCCCAGCCATCTCGTCCAGCCAGTCTCCCGCCGCCCGCTCGATGTAACAGAGTACATCGGATCCCGGCTCTTCGATCTCGCGGGCGATCATATCTTCCTGCGGCATCGGCACGGAATTGTAGAGCTCGAGGAAAAGATCGGTCTTGTTGGAAAAATGCCAGTAGATCGCACCGCGCGTCACCCCTGCTGCCTTGGCGACGTCGTCCAGCGATGCATTCGAAACGCCCTTCTCGAAGAAAACCCGTTCCGCTGCGCTGAGAATGCTGTTGCGGGTCTCTTCCGCCTCGGCTTTTGTTCTGCGCATGACGCCTCCTCACCCAGGAAAAGGCCCGCCTTGTGGCGGGCCGCTTCCATTATTCTGCCGGCGTAACGGCTGTTTCGGCACCGATCGGCTTCAACGTCGTTCTCCGGAACAGCTTCATCACGAACACGAAGAAGACGGGCACGAAGAAGATCGCCAGCACCGTCGCCGAGATCATGCCCCCCATGACACCGGTACCGATGGCGCGCTGGCTACCCGAGCTTGCGCCGGTGGCAATCGCCAGCGGCAGCACGCCGAGGGTGAAGGCCAGCGAGGTCATCAGGATCGGACGGAAGCGCAGATGCGCCGCCTCGATGGTGGCATCCAGCAACGGTTTTCCGGCCTCCATCTGCTCCTTGGCGAACTCGATGATCAGGATGGCGTTTTTCGCCGATAGCCCGATGATCGCGATCAGGCCGACCTTGAAGTACACGTCGTTGGGCATGTCGCGCAGGGTCACGGCCAGAACTGCGCCGATGACGCCGAGAGGCACCACCATCATCACGGCTACCGGGATGCTCCAGCTTTCATAGAGAGCTGCAAGGCATAGGAAGATCAGCAGGCAGGACAACGCCACGAGAAGTGGTGCCTGGGTGCCCGATGCGATTTCCTCACGCGACTGGCCCGTCCACTCGTAGCCGAAGCCTGGAGGCAGCTGGCTGAACAGGCGTTCCATTTCGGTGATCGCTTCACCGGAGGAATAGCCCGCATTGGCCTGGCCGCTGATCGGAACCGACGGATAGCCGTTATAGCCGACCGTCTGGGTCGGGCCGCTCGTCCACTCGATGCTGGCGAACGCCGACAACGGCACCATGCCGCCATTGCTGTTTCGGACATTGAGCTTCAGAAGGTCGGCCGTCTGCATGCGCCGGTTTTCGTCAGCCTGCACCGTCACACGCTGCAGACGTCCGGCATTCGGGAAGTCGTTGACATAGGACGAACCGAGATTGGTCGAGATCGTCGAGTTGATGTCAGCAAAGGCAGCACCAAACGTATTGGCCTTTTCGCGGTCGATCAGCAGGTTGACCTGTGCCGCATCCGGCAGGCCGTCAACACGAACGCCAGAGATGACCTGGCTTTGCGCCGCAAGACCGAGAAGCTGGTCACGCGCTGCCGCAAGTGCCGCAGATCCCTGCCCGCCGCGATCCTGCAAGCGGAACTCGAAGCCGTTGGAGGTGCCGAGACCCTGGATCGGCGGCGGCGACAGCGCAAAGCTGATCGCATCCTTGATCTGGGACATGGCGCCGGATGCCCGGCCGGCGATGACGGAGGCGACATCGTTCGGTCCACGTTCTGACCAGTCCTTCAGCGTCACGAAGGCGAGGCCGGCATTCTGGCCGGTACCGGAGAACGAGAAGCCGCTGATGGCGATGATCCGCTCGACAGCCGGTTCCTTGCTGAAGATCGCTTCTGTCTGCTCGATAACCTCGGTCGTGCGGTTTCCGGTGGCTTCCGATGGCAGCTGCATGCTGACGATGACGAAACCCTGGTCTTCATCCGGAAGGAAGGACGACGGCAGCTGCATGAACAGATAAGCCAACCCGCCGAGCAGCACGACATAGATCAGCATGAAGCGCCATGTGCGCGTGACCATGCCTGCGACCCAGCCGCTATAGCCGTGCGAGGCCTTGTCGAAGCCGCGGTTGAACAGGCCGAAGAAGCCACGCTTGGCGTGATGGTGACCTTTTGGAACCTGCTTGAGGAAGCTGGCGCACAGTGCCGGCGTCAGCGTCAAGGCAAGCAGTGCCGAGAACAGGATGGAGACCACCATGGTCAGCGAGAACTGCTGGTAGATGACGCCGACGGCGCCGGGGAAGAAGGCCATGGGAATGAACACGGCCGACAGAACCAGCGTGATGCCGATAACGGCGCCCGTAATCTGCTTCATCGCCTTGCGCGTTGCTTCCTTCGGTGTCAGCCCTTCTTCGGACATGATGCGTTCGACGTTTTCGACGACGATGATCGCATCGTCGACGAG
This sequence comes from Pararhizobium sp. PWRC1-1, assembly GCF_049897905.1. Classification (NCBI taxonomy): domain Bacteria; kingdom Pseudomonadati; phylum Pseudomonadota; class Alphaproteobacteria; order Hyphomicrobiales; family Rhizobiaceae; genus Pararhizobium; species Pararhizobium sp. PWRC1-1. The sequence goes on from NZ_JAFCXE010000023.1 coordinate 60,988, forward strand.
AATACCGATGGCAAGCACCATGCCGAACATCGTCAGAACGTTGATCGAGAAGCCCATGGCAAGCATGGCCGCACACGTGCCCAGCAGTGCGACGGGAACGACGAGCGTTGGAATGATGGTGTAGCGGATGTTCTGCAGGAACAGGAACATCACCAGGAACACCAGAGCCACGGCTTCGAGCAGCGTATGCAGAACCTTTTCGATCGAGATCGCCACGAAGGGCGACGTATCGTAAGGAACGGAATATTCCACACCTGGCGGGAAGAAGGTTGCCAATTCATCCATGCGTGCCTTGATGGCCGTGGAGGTGGCAAGCGCGTTACCGGTCGGCGTCAGCTGCACCCCGATAGCGGCGGACGGCTTGCCGTTCAAGCGTGTCGAGAAGCTGTAATCCTGACCGCCGATCTCGATGCGTGCGACGTCACGCAGGCGGACGGCGGAGCCGTTGAGATTGGCACGCAGGATGATCGCCCCGAACTCTTCAGCCGAGGTGAGCTGGCCCTTGATGAGGACCGGGGCACTGATCTGCTGGGTGATCGGGTTCGGCTGAGCGCCGATGCTGCCGGATGCAACCTGGGCATTCTGTGCGGTGATCGCAGCATTGATGTCGCCGGCCGTCAGGTTGAGGCCACGCATCTTGTCCGGATCGAGCCAGATGCGCATGGCGCGCTCGGTCGCAAACATCTGGGCCCGGCCGACGCCTTCGACGCGCTGGACTTCGTTGAGCACGTTGCGGCTGAGATAATCGCCGAGCGAAACCGCATCCATGGATCCGTCCGTGGATGTGAGCGCGAGGATCATCAGGAAGCCGGAGCCGGCCTCTTCGACCTCGATGCCCTGCTGGCGCACGGCATCGGGCAGGCGCGCCTCGACGCGGCGAACGCGGTTCTGCACGTCGATCGAGGCATCGCCGGAATCGGTGCCCGGAGTGAAGGTCACGTTGATCGATACACTGCCCGCGGCGCTGGACGTCGACGAGAAATACTGCATGCCCTCGATGCCGTTCAACTCATTTTCGATGAGCCGCGTCACGCTCTGGTAGGTTTCTTCCGACGACGCGCCGGGATAGCTGGTGTTGATGGAGATTTGCGGCGGCGCAACGTTCGGATACTGCGAAATCGGCAGCAACGGCAGCGCGATAATACCGGAGATCATGATGAAAAGCGCGACGACCCACGCAAAGATCGGCCGGTCGATAAAGAAACTAGGCATCGATCAGATCCTCACTTCGCCTGTTCGGCGGGCTTGGCGTCTTCCGCCGGCTTGGCGGCAGCGCCATCCGTAACCGTCTTTTCGCCAGCAGGCTTCGCATCCGCCGATTTTGCGTCGGCAGGCTGCGCATCGGCTGCGGACTTGGCATCGGCTGACTTCCAGTCCGTCGGTTCGACAGGCGCACCCGGGCGAACCTTCTGGAAGCCCTCGACGATGACCTTGTCACCCGCCTTCAGGCCGTCGCGTATGATCCACTTATCGCCAAGCACATGACCGGCAGACACGGTGCGCAGTTCGGCCGTCTTGTCGTCCTTGACGACATAGACCTGCGCATTGCCCGACGTATCACGCTGCACGGCCTGGGTCGGCACGGCGATGGCATTCTTTTCGACGCCTTGCTCGACCAGTACGCGGACATACATGCCAGGCAGCAGATCACCATCCGGATTGGGGAATTCACCACGCAACGTTACCTGGCCAGTCGTCTCATCGACGGCTGCTTCCGAGAACAGCAGCTTTCCGGCATGCGGATAAGGGCTGCCGTCATCCATCACCAGATTGACCTTGGCTTCGTTCTTGTCGCCCGCCAATGCACCGTCCTGCAGCGCCTTGCGCAGGCGGATGAGGTCGGTCGCGGATTGGGTAAAGTCGGCGTAGACAGGATCGAGCTGCTGGATTGTTGCGAGGTTTTCCGAGCCATTGGCACTGACGAGCGCACCTTCGGTGATCAGCGCACGGCCGATACGGCCGCTGATCGGGGCCGTCACATTGGTATATTGCAGATTGAGCTGGGCACTCGCGAGGCCCGCCTCTGCAATCGCCACATCGGCATCGGCCTGCGCCAACTGTGCAATCGCATCATCATAGGTCTGACCGGTAGCGACGCCGGACTTCTTCAACTGTTCCTGGCGATCGGCCGCCTGCTTGGCCTGCAGCTGGACGGCTTTGGCGCGGCGCAAGGTGCCTTCGGCACTTTCGACCTGAACCTTGAACGACGCCGGATCGATCCGGTAAAGTACGTCGCCGGCGTTCACATGCGAGCCCTGCTCGAACACGCGCTCGATGACGATGCCGGTGGCGCGCGGACGCACTTCCGAGATGCGGGTGGCGGCGATGCGTCCGGGCAGATCGTTGGTGATCGGCAAAGATTCGGTTTTCGTTGTGATCACCGAGACCTGCGGCGGCGGGTAGGACGGAGCCGCCTGCTTCTCGCCGTCTTCTTTCTGGCACCCCGAAATAATCATCAGGCCAGCCACTGTTGCAGCCAATATCGGTCGGTTCATCCGCATCTTTGGTTCCATACGCAAGTCCAGCCACACGGCCGATCATCTTTCTTCAAGGAGATCAGCTGCTGCTGGAAGTTCATGAAAATCAATGTGATACGAAGGATTTCCGGGACAGAACCACCGACGCATCAATTATACAAACAGATACGTATGTTAAAATCCGGGGCAGCGCAAGCCGATGATGCAGCGCACAATGAAACGTTACCGAACGATAACTTTCGTCAACGTTCGGATACAATCCCGTTTCGAAATCAGCGCAGAACCCGGTCGTCGGCGCCGAAACGGTGCATAGATGCCTTGTCCGGCGTGGCGTAGACGACATCGTCGACATCGTACTGGTGCTCACCGAACAGGCGAACCGTCAGCAGCCCGGTGACCTCGGTTTCAAGATAAAGGATCGTGTCGGCACCGAGATGCTCGACATGGATGACCTTGCCCTTCCAGTCGCCATTTTCGCGCGACAGCGTGATATGCTCCGGCCGGATGCCGACAGTTTTGGCCTGTCCATCGCCAAGCCTGCTGGCTTCGACCAAGTTCATCTGCGGCGAGCCGATGAAACCGGCGACGAAGGTATTGGCCGGCTTGTTGTAGAGTTCCATCGGCGAACCGATCTGCTCGATCTGGCCGGCATTGAGCACGACGATCTTGTCCGCCAGCGTCATTGCTTCGACCTGATCATGCGTCACATAGATCATCGTCGCTTTCAGGCTGCGATGCAGCCGGGCGATCTCAAGACGCGTATTGACGCGCAGTGCTGCGTCGAGATTGGACAGCGGCTCGTCGAACAGGAACAGCTTCGGTTCGCGCACGATGGCGCGGCCAATGGCGACGCGCTGGCGCTGGCCGCCGGACAGTTCGGCCGGGCGGCGGGCAAGGTAAGGCTCCAGCGACAACATGCCCGATGCCTTGGCGACCTTGGCATCGACTTCCGCCTTGGGAGCACCCATCTGCTTCAGGCCAAGCCCCATATTGTCCTTCACCGTCAGGTGCGGGTAGAGCGCGTAGGATTGGAACACCATGGCAATGCCGCGCTTGGCGGGGGGCGTGTTGACCACTTCCTGTCCGTCGATCTGGACGCTGCCGGAGGTCGCATCCTCAAGGCCGGCGATGACGCGCAGCAAGGTGGATTTGCCGCAGCCAGACGGCCCGACGAAGATGACGAATTCGCCATCCTTCACTTCGAGGTCGATGCCCTTGAGAACTTCGTGATTACCGAAGGCCTTGCGGATGGATTTCAGATTCAGTGATCCCAAGTGAGGCGCCCTTTTTCGTTGTCGCATATGGCTTTCGTCCCGCTGACAGGCAGCGGAACGGGACATGCTTCGTTATAGTTTGACCGGCTGGCCGGTACGCACGCTCTCATCGGCAGCAAGGCAGATGCGCAGCGACTGGACGGCATCGTCCATGTGTCGTTCAAGATCGATGTTTTCGGTGATGGCTTTCAACACATAGGCCTGCTCGAGATCGCAGAGTTCCTGGTGTCCCGGCTCGCCATCCATCTTCAGGTCTTCGTCCTTGTGGACGAACTTGCCGTCCGCACCAGTTTCGGCCTTGTGAACACGAATGACCGCTGTCTTCGTATGCGTGTCGATGTCATCGGACTTGGCATTCGGATCCATGACGATCGAAACCGAACCATTTGGTGACATCACGTCCTTCACGAAGAAGGCGGTCTCCGAGATCATCGGACCCCAGGCAGCTTCGTACCAGCCGAGCGATCCATCTTCGTAAAGCACTTGGAGATGGCCATAGTTATACATGCCTGCGGCAATTTCATTCGACAGGCGCAGGCCCATGCCGCGCACTTCGACGGCCTTGGCATCAGTGATCTGGCACATGACATCGACATAATGCACGCCGCAATCGACGATCGGCGGGGTAGTTTCCATCAGCGACTTGTGCGTCATCCAGGTCGGGCCGCTGGACTGCTGATTGAGATTCATGCGGAAAACATAGGGTCCGCCGAGCTTGCGGGCTTCGGAGATCAGCCTGATCCAGGACGGATGATGGCGCAGGATATAGCCAACAACCAACTTCTTGCCCGCCTTCTTCGCTGCCGCCACGACGCGCTCGGCATCGGCCACCGTCGTTGCCAGCGGCTTTTCGATGAAGACATCGCAGCCTGCCTCAAAGGCCATGACGGCATAGTCGGCATGGCTGTCTGAATAGGTGCAGATCGAACAAAGATCGGGTTTCAACTCGTTGAGAGCCGTCGCGAAATCCGGATGGATCGTGTAGCCGCCAAGTTCCGGCGCGAGCACCGGCTTCGAGCGATTGACGAGGCCGACGATCTCGAAGCCGGGATTGTTGTGATAGGCCAGCGCATGGCTGCGGCCCATATTGCCGAGACCGGCGACGAGGACGCGAACGGGTTTGCTCATTACTTGACTGCTCCTGCGGTGATGCCGCGGATCAGCTGCCGCGAGAAGATGACGTAGAGAATAAGGACCGGGAAGATCGCCAGCGACAGGGCGGCGAGAACTGCGTTCCAATTGGTGACGAACTGACCGATGAACACCTGGGAGCCGAGCGTGACGGTCTTGGTGGCTTCGCCCGGAGCGAGGATCAGCGGAAACCAGAGATCATTCCAGATCGGGATCATCGTGAAGACGGCAACGGTTGCCATGGCCGGACGGACCAGCGGCAGAACGAGCCGGAAGAAGATCGCATATTCCGACAAGCCGTCGATACGGCCGGCATTCTTCAAATCATCCGAGACCGTGCGCATGAATTCCGACAGGATGAAGATAGCGAGCGGCAGGCCTTGGGCGGTATAGACGAGGATCAGCGCCGTCAGCGTGTTGACCAGACCGGCCGCGACCATGCCCTGCAGGATGGCGACCGTGCCGAGGCGGATCGGGATCATGATGCCGATGGCAAGATAGAGCCCCAGCAACATATTGCCACGGAAGCGATACTCCGACAGCGCGAAGGCCGCCATCGCGCCGAACAGCAGCGCAAAGAAGATCGACACGACCGTGACGATCAGGCTGTTCTGGAAGTAACCGATGAAATCGCCCTGCTTCAGCACCGTCGCGTAACCGATCAGGCTGAATGTTTCCGCCGTCGGCAAAGCCAGCGGCGTGCGGAAGATCGCGTTCTTGTCTTTCAGCGAATTCATGATCGTCAGGACAACCGGAAACAGCGCGATCACCGTATAACCGGCCAGTGCCAGGTGAACGAAGCCGGAGCGCAGTGGTGAGATGCGTGCTTTTGACATGGATCCGTCCCCCTTAGAACTGGTAGCGGCGAACACGCCGCTGAATGCCGAAGAGATACAGCGAGACGCCGGCAAGGATGATCAGGAACATGACGGTGGCGATGGTCGCGCCCATCGAACGGTCACCGAGCTGAAGCTGGAAGCCGAAGAAGGTGCGGTAGAGCAGGGTCCCGAGAATGTCGGTCGCCCCGTCCGGCCCGGCCAGCGCACCCTGCACCGTGTAGATCAAGTCGAACGCGTTGAAATTGCCAACGAAGGTCAGGATCGAGACCATGCCGATCGCAGGCAGGATCAACGGCAGCTTGATCTTCCAGAACTGGCTCCAGCCAGTGATGCCATCGCACTCGGCAGCTTCGATCACTTCGTCCGGAATATTCAGAAGAGCGGCATAGATCAGCATCATCGGAATGCCGACATTCTGCCAGACGGAGATCAGCGAGACCGTGATCAATGCCGAGCCCGGTTTGCCCAGCCAGGGTCCGAAGAAGGCCTTCAGGCCGACGAGATCCATGAAGAACGGCGTGATGCCCCAGATCGGCGACAGGATCAGCTTCCAGATGAAACCAACGATGACGAAGGACAGGATCGTCGGCAGGAAGATGGCGGTGCGGTAGAAGGCGGCGAGCCTGAGCTTGGGGATCGACAGCATGGCGGCGAGCGCGATGCCGAGCGGATTCTGCACCAGCATGTGGATCGCGAAGAAGACGAAGTTATTCTTCAGCGCCCTCCAGAAATCCGCCGCCCAGCGCTCATTGCCGAACAGGACCTGGAAATTGGCGAAGCCCACGAATGTCGATTGCCCGTCCACGGTATTGAACATCGACAGGCGCAACGTTTCGACCAGCGGCAGGATCATCACGGCGGAATAGACGATGAAAGCCGGCAACAGGAAAACAAGGATATGCCAGCGTCTCGGCCGCGCCGAAATTTGCATGCTGTCCTCAGACGATATGGCGCTGCTCATGGCTTTTGCCGCTCCGACCCGTTTTTCGTCGATCGCCGCGATATGCGGCAAGGCCTGCGCTGCCGGTCCCCACCGCGCATGCCATCACCAGCAAGCCCGAAGGCGCTGGCTGGATGTGATTTCAGATTACACGATTTTGCGCTCAATGCGCCGGCGTCTGCATACCTCCCCCTTGAGGGGGAGGTCGCGCGGAACGCGCGGGTGGGGGTGATCCGTTGCCGAAACAAAAGGTCACCCCACCCCGGCACTACGTGCCGACCCTCCCCCTCAAGGGGAGGGTAAATTCGTTACTTGGCAGGCTTGTACCAGCTGTCGAGGCCCTTCTGCAGTTTTTCGGCGGCAACTTCAGGCGTATCGGTGCCGTTGATGACGTTGGCCGATTCAACCCAGGTCTCGTTCTCGAGGTTCGGAGTGCCGCGCGACAAGATCTGATAGGTCGAGCGGATGGTCGGCTTGCACTTTTCGCGCCAGGAGACGAATTCCTGTGCGAGCGGATCGGCCATCTTTACCGGTGTCGAGTTCAGGCTGAAGAAGCCGGGCAACGAGTTGGCATAGATGTCGGCGAATTCCGGAGAAGCGATCCAGGTGAGAAGCTTCTTGGCTTCTTCCGGGTGTGCGCTCTTGGCATTCAGGCCAACGCCGATGTCGTTGTGGTCGGAGATGTAGCAAGCATCGCCTGCAGCCTTAACCGGCGGCGGGAAAGCACCCATCTTGAACTGGGCCTGGGTGTTGAACAGGCCGATTTCCCACGAGCCAGCCGGGTAGATGGCGGCGCGGCCGAGCGTGAACAGGTTCTGGCTGTCCGGATAGGTCTGGGCTTCGAAACCGTCGCCAAGGTAATCCTTCCACTTGGCAAGAACCTTGTAGGGCTCGACCCAATCGGCGTCGGTCAGCTTCTGCTCGCCCTTGATCAGAGCGGCGCGGCCTTCTTCACCCTTCCAGTAGGTCGGGCCGATGTTCTGGTAGCCCATGGTGGCGGCTTCCCAGAGATCCTTCGTGCCCATGGCGAGCGGGATGTAGGTGCCGTCAGCCTTGATCTTGTCGAGGGCTGCGAAGAAGTCGGCTTCCGTTGTTGGGATGGCGATGCCGAGCTTATCGAAGGCATCCTTGTTGTAGATGAAGCCATGGATAACCGAGGCCATTGGTACGCAGAAAGCGGCCGAGCCATCGTCCGTCGTCCAGGCGGACTTGGCGACCGGCGAGAAGTTCTCCATGCCGGCGAGACCGGTCAGGTCAGCCAAATGCTTCTTGTTATAAAGTTCGAGCGAGGCATCGAACGGACGGCATGTGACGAGGTCACCAGCCGAACCGGCATCAAGCTTGGCATTCAGCGCTGCGTTATACTCGGTCGGCGCGGTCGGTGCGAACACGACCTTGATGCCCGGGTTCTTGGCTTCGAACGCCGGGATCAGCTTTTCCTGCCAGATGGTCAGGTCGTCGTTGCGCCAGCTTTCGATCGTCAGCGTGACGTCTTCGGCGTGCGCCAGCCCGGCGGAACCGAGGATGCTGGATGCAAGCAGCAGGCCTTTCAAGGTAGTGCGGGTCATTACGTTCTCCCTCATTGTGCGCCATTTTTGGCGCGGTTTTAAAACCCTTGGACTCAATGTGCCGCGACAACAGACAACGCGCGGCGCAAGTTTTGACCAGCTTCGGTAAGCGCTGCTTCTGCAGCCACCACATCTTTTGCCCCAGCAGCAAGAAGAATGGCGATCTTTACCGAGCCTGATGATGTCGTGAGATAACGGCCGGCTTCCGTGGCGCCGATCCCGGCAATATCGGAAACAATGCGAATGGCACGGCCACGCAGTTTCGCATTGTCAGCCTTCAGGTTGACCATATGTCCGTCGTAGACATGGCCGAGATGAATGCCGACAAGCGTGGAAAACATGTTGAAGGCGATCTTCTGCGCCGTGGCAGCACCCATGCGGGTCGATCCGGAGATGACTTCGGGCGGCGTTTGCAGAAGAATGGACACTTCGGCATTCTGGAAGAGCACTGCACCGGGATTGTTCGCCATGGCGATAACCCGCGCGCCGCGCGCACGTGCCTCATCAGCAGCCGCTAGCGCATAAGGCGTCGAGCCGCTTGCCGATACCGAGATCAGACAATCGCCAGCACCGATACCGGCATCGCGCACATCCTTGCGCGCCAGCTCCATATCGTCTTCATATCCACCGGCGAGATCCGTGAGGCTCGCAGCACCGCCAGCAAGAAGCACCACGACCTTATCGAGCGCGATTCCATAGGTACCGGGCAATTCCAGCGCATCGGTCATGGCCATCAGGCCAGAGCTGCCGGCACCGGCATAAGCCAACCGTCCGCCACTGGCCAATGCTTCGGCAGCGATCTTGGCGGCAGCCGCAATGGACTCGATAGCAGAATCAACAGCCTTCGCCGCAGCCTGCTGGCCGGACGCGAGCAAACGAAGCGAAAGCGCCGGATGCATCACATCCAGTCCCATCGCCTTGTCGTGACGCTCCTCGGTTTTCACTGGCGGCATACGCTCAATCTCCCTCTTCGCAAATTAATGCCAAAAAAATACCAATTGTCTAGGAAAAATTAACTTCCGGCCGAAGAAAATTTCCAATTTCTAAAATTATTTATATATTTCAGATTGTTAATCGATAAATCCAATTAAATACCAAAATCCCCTTGGTAAATGGTATTTTTTTGGTATCATTTTTCTCGGAGGTATCCATGCCACATTACATTCTGGGAATCGACGGCGGGGGCACGAGCTGCCGTGCGGCTGTAGCGGAAGCCGATGGACGTATCCTCGGGCGCGGCAAAAGCGGCGCCGCCAACATCCTGACCGATCCCGACAATGCCCTGATCCATATTGTCGGTGCGGCCACTGCTGCATTCGAGGAAGCAAGCATTGCCCCTTCCGAAATCGCTTCGGCTTGCGCCCTGGTCGGCGTTGCCGGCAGCAATGTCGGCGATGCCGTGCATTATGTGAAAGAACGCCTGCCCTTCGCCAAGGCCGACATCGAATCCGATGGACTGATCGCGCTGCAGGGCGCGCTGGGCGATAGCGACGGCGCGGTGGCAATCCTCGGCACCGGTTCCATCTATATCTCCCGTCAGGACGACCAGGTCCGCTATATCGGCGGATGGGGTTTCCAGATCGGCGATCTCGGCAGCGGCGCCCGCCTCGGCCACGCCCTTCTGCAGGAAAGCGTGCTGGCCTTTGACCGGATTCACCCATCGTCGCCGCTGACGGATGCCGTCATGGCCGAATTCAACAACGATCCGCGCGAGGCCGTGGAATTTGCGCGCGCCGCACGGCCCGGCGAATTCGGTCGCTTTGCACCCCGGATTTTCGACTATGCGAGCCGCAACGACCCGGTGGCGATCGCACTGGTAAGAAGCTGCGCACAGACCATCGATGAAGCGCTGGACGTCGTCGTGGCGCAGGGCAGCCGCAGGCTCTGCCTGCTGGGCGGGTTGGCGCCGATCTACCGCCCATGGCTTGCCGAGCGGCATCAGCCGTTGTTCATGGAGCCGGAGGCGGACGCTTTGACCGGTTCGGTCGCGCTCGCAGCCAAGCGCTTTGGCACAGGGACCAGGGCATGACCCAGCATCTCGAGGCCATATTGCCGCTGGACGGCCTGCAGGCAGGGGGCTCCGGTCCCCTCTATCTCAAGCTGCGGCAGTCGCTGGAAGAGGCTATCCTGTCGGGCAAGCTCAATCATGGCGACGCCCTGCCGCCGGAACGGGATCTGGCCGATTATGCCAGCATCAGCCGCGTAACAGTGCGCAAGGCCGTCGACGATCTGGTCAAGGATGGCCTGCTGGTGCGCCGTCACGGGTCCGGAACCTTTGTCGTCAAGCCGGTGAGCCGCGTTCAGCAATCGCTGTCGCGCCTGACATCGTTTACTGAGGACATGTCACGCCGGGGTTTGGTGACCACGGCACAATGGATCGAGCGCGGGCTATACCATCCCTCACCGGATGAAATGATGGCGCTTGGCCTGCCACCCGATGCGCTGGTCGCACGGCTAGGCCGGTTGCGCATCGCCGACGATATGCCGCTTGCGATCGAGCGGGCCAGTGTTTCTGCGGAATTCCTGCCCGACCCCATCCGGGTTGGCACCTCGCTCTATGCCGAACTCGACAAGACCAAATCGCGGCCCGTGCGCGCCGTGCAGCGCATTTCCGCCTGCAGCCTGAAGGATCCGGACGCGGCAATGCTTGGCGTGCCGGCCGGTTCCGCCAGCCTGTCCATCGAACGCATATCCTACCTCGCATCCGGCCGCGTGGTGGAATTCACCCGCTCGCTCTATCGGGGCGACGCCTATGATTTCGTCGCCGAACTGACTTTGTCGGATTCCTGAGCGGCCCATATAAGAAAGACATGACCATGCAAACCAACATGCGGCGCGAAATCAACGAAATCCCTGAGGCGGCAGCCCGCCTTCTTGAACAATCCAAGGCAGCGGTCAAAGAGACGGGTGCAGCACTGCGCGCAAAAGACCCGGCTTTCTTCGTGACGATCGCCCGCGGTTCGTCCGATCATGCCGCATTGTTCCTGAAATATGCGATCGAGCTTTCGACCGGGCGGCCCGTTGCCTCGCTCGGCCCGTCGCTCGCCTCGATCTATGGCGCGAAAATGCAGCTTCAGGGGGCGGCATCGATCGCCATCTCGCAATCCGGCAAGAGCCCGGACATCGTCGCAATGGCTGAGGCCGCGACCAAGGCCGGCGCGGTGACGATCGCACTCACCAACACCCTGCCCTCGCCGATCTCGGAAGCCAGCACCCACCCGCTCGACATTCTCGCCGGGCCGGAAATCGCCGTTGCTGCGACCAAGTCCTATGTCAATTCGATCGTTGCCGGCCTTGCCATCCTTGGCGAATGGACGGGTGATGCTGCCCTGCAACGCGCGGTCGCCGATCTGCCTGCCCAGTTTGCAAAGGCCGTGAAGCTCGACTGGCAGCCGCTGGCCGACGAGCTTGGCGATGCGGAATCGCTGTTCGTGCTTGGACGCGGCCCTGCGCTGGCCATTGCCAGCGAGGCAGCGCTGAAATTCAAGGAAACGTCGGGCATGCACGCCGAGGCCTATTCGGCGGCGGAAGTGCTGCATGGACCGGTGGCGCTGGTCGAGAAACGCTTCCCGGTGATCGGCCTTGCCGCACGCGACGCGGCAGAAGGTTCCGTCGCCGGCATTCTCGATGGACTGAGCGCCAAGGGTGCGCTGGCCTTCGTCACATCTGCGCAGGCCAAGGCAACCAAGACCCTACCGTTCGTCGCCACCGGACATCCGATCACCGATGCGCTGGCTTTGATTATCCCGTTCTACGGCTTCGTCGAATCCTGGTCGCGCTCGCGCGGTCTCAATCCGGATGCGCCCGTCGCTCTCAAGAAGGTTACGGAAACGAGATGACCTCACAGACAGCTATCACCGGAGCCCGGATTTTCGACGGCCTGTTCTGGCATGACGGCCAGGTGTTGCTGCTCGATGGCGGAGTGGTCACCGGCATTCTGCCGCAGAGCGATCTGCCTGCCGGAACAGAGACAGTCGCGGCCGACGGTCAGTTGCTTGTCCCCGGCTTTATCGATCTGCAGGTGAATGGCGGTGGTGGCGTGATGCTGAACGGCCAGCAGGACGTTGACGCCATCCGCACCATCTGCGCAGCGCATGCGCAATTCGGAACCACGGCACTGCTGCCGACCCTGATCACCGATACGTTCGAGATTCGCGCCCGCACCATCGCCGCTGGCCGGCAGGCCAAGGCCGAAGGCGTACCCGGGTTTCTGGGGCTTCATCTCGAAGGACCGCATCTTTCCGTTGCCCGCAAGGGCGCCCATGACCCCGCGTTGATCCGACCGATGGATCAGGCCGATCTCGACGCCATGCTCGCGTGCGCCGGGGTCTTCGACGCAATGATGGTCACCGTCGCACCGGAAAACACCACGACTGCGCAGGTAAAAGCGCTCGCCGAAGCGGGTATCATCGTCAGCCTCGGCCACACGGACTCCGGCTACAAGACCATCGTGGACTATGCCAAGGCAGGCGCGCGTACCGTGACCCATCTGTTCAATGCGATGAGCCCGCTTGGCCATCGCGAACCGGGCGTTGTCGGCGCGGCTCTCGATATTGGTAGCCTGCATGCGGGGATCATCGCCGATGGCTTCCATATCGATCCGGCTTCGATGGGCATCGCACTGCGCGCCAAGAATGGTCCGGGCCGGATTTTCATCGTCACCGATGCGATGTCGACGATCGGCTCCGACCAGACCAGCTTCTTCCTCAACGGCCGCGAGATCTTCCGCAAGGACGGCCGCCTGACGCTGGCCGACGGCACGCTGGCGGGCGCCGATATCGACATGCTCGCTTCCGTGCGTTTTGCCCATGAAAAGTTGGACCTACCGCTCGACGAGGCGCTGCGGATGGCATCGGCCTATCCCGCCGATGCTGCAGGCGTGGCCTCCCGCAAAGGCCGGCTGCTGCCGGGTCTCGACGCGGATTTCGTGCTTTTGACGGAAGGCCTCGACATGGCCTCGACATGGATCGGCGGGACACGCGTTTTCCAGGCGTAGCCTCGTGACATATCAGGGCGCGACGGTCAGCCGCGCCTTCAGTGCCCGCACCGCCTGCTCGTCCGTTTGTCTGGCACTGGCCGCAACAAAGCCGAGCGACACCAGCCGGGCATCGTGAGCCGGCTTCTCTACCGAACAGGACGAATGGACTTCCGTCACGGAAAGACGCGACAGCAGTCCGCCGACCGTCGCCAGCGTCACGCCGGAGCCGGGCATGATCGAGATGCGGCCCTTGGCATCTGCGATAACCCCAGCCAGCGCGTCGACACCATCAGGGGCTCGTTTCGCGCCGCCGGAGGTCAGGATACGCTCGAAACCGAGGTCCACCGCGATCTCGACCGCTTCCGCAAAATCCGGCACCAGATCGAAGGCGCGATGCAATGTCAGCCCCAATCCCTGGGCATGATCCACCAGCATCCCCAAAGTCTCTCTATCGAGACTTCCGTCAGGTCCGCTGGCGCCGAGAACGACGCCGGCGAGACCTGCAGACCGGGCGGCATCGATTTCGACGCGCATGACAGCGATATCGCTGGCATCGAAAACAAAATCCCCGGGCCTTGGCCGGATCATCGCGTAGACCGGAATGTCGACCTTGCCCGCCAGCGCCATCAGACCCGGCGATGGCGTCAGCCCGCCGACGGACAGGGCCGAGCACAATTCGATGCGATCGGCGCCGCCATCGACCGCAGCCCGAAGACCGGCCGCGTCCTCGACGCAGACCTCCAGAAGAATATTTGTCATTAAGCCTCTCCTACCAGACCGAGAACGGCTGCGCCGATCAGCCCGGGTTCGATCCGGCATTCGCCCGGCACCACCAACGGGCGGTCGAATTTTCGCAGGATCCGCGCCCGCACGGCCTTATCGATCTCGGCAATCAGCGGCGTAACATTGGACAGACCGCCGCCGATCGGGACAATCGTCGCTCCGGTGATATTGACCGTCAGCGCCAGCGGCGAACTGATGAGATCGACGAGTACATCGACGGTTCGGGCTGCTTCGGCGTCGCCGTTCTGCCAGAGCGCGGTGATCTCATGGCTTTCCAGGGTCTTGCCGTGCAAGGTCAAGTGCAAACGCTCCATGCCACGGGCGCCGCCGATCGTATCGACGCAGCCGCGCTGGCCGCAGCCGCAGTCGAAGACAGGGATCGCGACGGGAGGCGTACCAGCCATCGAAGCCACCGCCGGGCCATGGCCCCATTCGCCGGCAAAACCGCCCTCCGCATTGATGAGCCGGCCATCGACCACCAGGCCACCACCGACTCCGGTGCCGAGAATGGCCCCAAGCACGATCCGGTAACCGCGCCCGGCACCGGCACCGGCCTCGGCCAACGCGAAACAATCGGCATCATTGGCAATCAACACAGGCAAGCCAAGCAACGCGGAAAGCTCCGCACCAAGCTTGCGCCCGTCGATGCAGGGAATATTGGCGCATTTGATCGCCTGCGTCTCCGGATCTACGACACCGGTGATCGATATGGCGATACGATCCGGCGTTTCGCCAGCTTCCGCGATGACATCGCGTAGCGTCGTTACAAAGGCGTTGAAATCATCAAGCGGCGTGATGCGGCGTTCGAGCGGTTCGATCCGGTCCGCTGCATGGGCAACAGCACCCTTGATGGCGGATCCGCCAATATCGAAGCAGACGATCATGCGTCACCACGGATAACGGCTTCGGCCGAGCGCGCTACAGAGAGCAGGGCCTCATCCTGATTTTTCTGGCCGGACAACAGGAACCCGACCGGCATGCCGGCTTCGCCCGTCCCGCACGGGATCGAGACGCCGCAGCCATCAAGGAAGTTACCGATCGACGTGTTGCGCAACGTCCTACCGTTGATCTTGAAGAACAGATCGTCATCGGCAAGCAGCGGCGCAATTGGCGGCGCTACATGCGGAACTGTCGGATGGATGAGCAGTTCGTCGGGCTCCAGGCTATCGGCGAAGGCGGCGATCAACCGCTGGCGCGCGTCAATGATGGCGATGTAGTCGGCCAAGGTGATCTTTTCGCCCAGCCGGGTGCGGGCGACGACGCGCTGATCCATACGTTCCGCCTCCGGCCCTTCCAGCCGCCCCTTGTGAAGTGCGAACGCTTCGGCAGTGACCAGCGCGCCATGGCGTGCACCGATCTCGAAAATCTCGGCAAAGATCGGGAATGTCCGGCGCCTGAGCCGTGCACCGGCCCTTTCCAGCCGCGAAACCGCAGCTTCAAACGCGGCCACGACGCCCGGTTCGGCATCGTCGAAAACGATCGTTTCGGGAATAACGAGCGTCAGGCCGCTCAGGTCCGTCCTGGCGATATCCGGCGCAATCCGTCCGCGCATGGCGGCGTCGATCCAGATAGCATCTTGAACGGTGCGGCACAGCGGCCCGAGCGAATCGAGGCTCTTTGCCAGCGGGAAGACACCTCGCATCGAATAGCGGCCGCGCGTTGCCTTGTAGCCGACGATGCCGTTGAAGGCTGCGGGAATACGGATGGAGCCGCCGGTATCCGTGCCGATCGCCACCGGCACCAGTCCGGCTGCCACAGCCACACCGGAGCCGGCCGACGAGCCACCGGGAATGCGCGGTACGTCGAGCGATGCGGGGTTATGCGCCGTTCCGTAATGCGGGTTGATGCCGAGGCCGGAGAAGGCGAATTCGCTGAGATTGGTGCGGCCGATACTAACCATTCCGGCACCGGCAAGCGCCGCAGCGACAGCGGCATCAGCGGCTGCGGGCGCCGCATCGGCCAGCACAGCGGAGCCTGCGGTCGTTACCGCTCCCTTGGTATCGAACAGATCCTTCCAGGCGACCGGAATGCCATCCAGCAGGCCGAGAGACCGCCCCGAACGAAGGCGTTGCGAGGACAAGGTGGCGTCGGACAATGCGCGTTCATCCAGCAATTCCGTGAAAATTGCCTGATCCTGGTAGCCGGCTATCTTTTCCAGCGACGCCTTTACCAGATCGACCGGATCGAGCGCGCCGGACTGCAGCATTACCGACAGGCCCGCGACCGACTTGTTTGCGTCCACTCCATCCATCGTCTCAACACTCCACAGCTGTCTTGTGGCGGCACCATAGCGGCGCTGCGCTGGTTTTGGCAGCGAAAACAGCGCCCTTCGCACATGATTTTCGCCGGCTTTTCAAGGTCGCAGGCTCCGCAGCCTTGCCCGCAGGCCACACCCCGCCTACATGCGCAGACAGCGGCACGAATGCCTTTAAGGGAGATACCGGATGATACTCGACGCGGCGCGGCTTTCCTTTGCCAATCTTTTCGCGCCCGAAACGCGCTCCGTCTTCTGGAAAGTGCTGGGCCTGACGCTTCTGGCGCTGGTCGGGCTGTGGTTCGCTCTACGCGAACTGTTCATCTATCTCGCCTTACCGTGGCTCGACGCCTTGCTGCCCGGAACGCCCGACTGGGCAGGATGGCTGACATTCGTTGTTGGCATCTTTGCGAGTTTGGGGCTGGCATTGGGTCTGGCACTGCTGCTGGCACCGGTTACGGCGCTGATCGCCGGTTTCTTTCTCGACGATGTCGCAGAGGTGGTCGAGAAACGCGACTACCCGCAGGAACCCGCAGGACGGCCCTTGCCGCTGGGCGAGGCGATTTCCGGTACGTTGAAATTTCTCGGCGTCATCATTATCGGCAACATCATTGCCCTGTTTCTGCTGCTGATCCCGGGCATAAACCTGATCGCTTTCTTCCTGGTCAACGGCTATCTGCTCGGCCGTGAATTCTTCGAATTTGCAGCGATGCGCTATCGCTCGCCCGCCGAAGCCCGGCTTTTCCGCGCCAAACATGCCGGCACCGTTTTCCTCAGCGGTCTTGTCCTTGCTGCATTTCTAGCCGTGCCGCTACTCAACCTGCTCACTCCACTCTTTGCCGCAGGCATGATGGTCCATCTGCACAAGAAACTATCGCAGCGCGACCCGGAGTTTCAGCGGCAGCTCAATTCCAGCAAACCATCGTTCGGACGATAATTATCCAATTTGTCAATATTGACAAATTGTCAATTCGAGTGGATAAGGCCTCATGTCTCATCCGCTCGCCCCTTTCATTCCGGTCTGCGGCGCCGTCGCCACGCTGTTTTCACCGCATGTTGAAGCGGTCCTGCATGACCTTGAGACCGGATTGATCTTCCATATCGCCAATGCCTTTTCGCGACGCCGGCCGGGGGACAGTTCCCTCAACGAGGCTGGCTTGATCTCGACCCTTAATGATGACGTGATCGGCCCCTACGGCAAATCCAACTGGGACGGCCGCAGGCTGAAAGCCATCACTTCCGTGCTGCGCGATGCCGATGGAAAGCTGGTCGGCCTCCTGTGTATCAACTACGATATCGAGGCGTTTGCCGGCATCTTCGACCAACTGAAATCGATGATGGATATTGCCGCGCCGCTGCCGAAGACCTCGGCGTTGATGGCGGAGGATTGGCGCGAGGCCGTCAACGCGGTGATCGGGGAGTTTCTCGCGACACACAGGACGAGCATGGCGGGGCTTACCGGCGCTGACATGGACGGCCTGATCGCGTTGTTGGAAATGCGCGGCGTCTTTGCCATCCGCAAGGCCGTTCCCTATGTCGCCGAGATTTTGAAACTGTCGAGAGCAACGATCTACAACCGCCTTGCCGCGATCCGCCAGAAACCGGACGCCGCCGTTCAAGGAGAGCCATGATGAGCAAGCCGATGCGCGATTTTGTGCTCGAGACCTTCATGTCGAAATGGGAATTTACCGCAAGATACAACATGACGGCTTCGGATGCCGAAAGCATGCGTCTGCCGGAACTTCTGGCGATGGCCACCGACGAGGATCGCACCGACTTCGAAAATCTCAGCCTCGGTTATACCGAGACGTTTGGCGCACCCCTTCTGCGGCAGGAGATTGCGCGAACCTATGACACCGTTCAGCCCGAAAACCTGATGTGCTTTGCCGGCGCCGAGGAAGCGATCTATGTGGCGATGAAGGTGCTTTTGACGCCGGACGACCACGCCATCGTCATCACGCCCAACTATCAGGCCGCCGAAACCATTCCGCTCAGCATCTGCGCTGTCACCGGCGTGGCGCTCGACGTCGACAGTGACTGGAACCTCGATATCGGCCTCGTCGAGGCTGCACTCCAGCTCAATACCAAGCTGATCTCTGTCAACTTTCCCAACAACCCAACCGGAAAAATTCTGCCGCATGCGACGTTCGATGCGCTCGTGGCGCTCTGCCGCAAGCATGGCATCTGGCTGTTCAGCGATGAAGTCTACCGTCTGATCGAGAAAGATGAAGCGCTGCGCCTGCCGCAGGCGGTCGATGCCTATGAGCGGGGGATTTCGCTCAACGTCCTGTCGAAGGCCTATGGGCTTCCGGGTTTGAGGATCGGCTGGCTGGCCTGCAAGGACGCAGATTTCCTGACCCGTTGCGAACGTTACAAGCATTTCCTGTCGATCTGCAATTCGGCACCCTCGGAAGTTCTGGCCCGCATCGCCCTGAAGAACCGCGACACGATTCTGGCGCGGACGCGGGGGATCGTCCGCAAAAATATCGCCGAGTGGAACACGTTTTTCGCCGATTTTCCGCATCTGTTCGACTGGCGCGAACCGGACGGCGGCTGCGTCGCCTTCATCCGCTACAAGGGACCGGAAGGCGTCGAGGAATTTGCGCGGCGCGCGGTCGAGGAAGCCGGCGTATTCTTCCTGCCGTCGAGCGTCTATCACTCCGAACTCACGCCCGTGCCGCAAAATTGCCTGCGCATTGGCTTCGGCCGCCTGCATATGCCGGAGGGCATCACCGTCTTGCGCAACTGGCTGAACCGCAACAACCTGTAGCTGAAGCTGACTAAAGGTCGGCTTCGCGCAGGCGGTAACCGACACCGGTTTCGGTGGTGATATATTGCGGCTGGTCGGGCGTCAGCTCGATCTTCTGGCGCAGCTGGCGCACATAGACGCGCAGATACTGCACGTCGTCTGCATTGCCCCAGACCTCTTTCAGCAGAAATTTATGCGTCAGCACCTTACCGGCGTGCTGCACAAGAATTCGGAGGATATCGTATTCCTTCGGTGACAGTTTGACCTCGCGGCCATCGACCTTGACGATGCGCTTGACCAGATCGACCGACAGACCCCCGGTCTGGAACAGTGGCTTTTCCCCCTGCTGCTGCAGCCGGTGACGCAGTGCGACGCGGATGCGCGCCACCAGTTCGTTCATGCCGAAGGGTTTGGTCACATAGTCGTCGGCGCCGAGCTCCAACGCCTTGACGATTCCGGCCTCGTCGGTGCGGCTCGACAGGATGACGATCGGCAACGTCAGGCCCTCCTCGCGCCAGCCGCGCAGTAGATCGTGGCCAGGCATGTCCGGCAGGCCGAGGTCGAGCAGGATCAGGTCTGGTTGCTCGTTTTTCACGCTTTCGCGCGCCGTCTTGCCGTTACCGGCTTCGCTGACGGCATAATCCTGCGTTGCCAGGCCGACGCGCAGCAGCCGGCGAATGGGCGGCTCGTCATCGACGACCAGAATCTTCACCGCAGAGAGCGTCATTTCATGTCCTTGAGATTGGGGGCATTCGGCAGCAGTGGCAGGCTGATGGTAAAGACGGCACCGGAGTGATCGATTCGGTTTTCCGCAGCAATGGTACCGCCCATCGCCTCGACGAAACCACGGCAGATCGAGAGGCCAAGCCCGGTTCCAGCCCGAACATGATCGCCCTTGCGCACCCTGTAGAACGTATCGAAAACCCGTTCCAGATCACCCTGCGGAATACCCGGCCCTTCGTCGGAAATCCGGATCAGAACCCGCTCGCCATTGCTTTCAGCCCGCACGCGGATCGTCGATCCTTCCGGCGCATATTTGGCAGCGTTGTCGAGCAGGTTGAACAGCACCTGTTCGAACAGCACCGGATCGACCCTGATCATCGGCAGATCGGCAGGAACCTCGACGTCAACAGTGTGATCGGCCAGAATCTTGCGTGCCCTGCGCAGCGCGCTGCCGACGATATCGCCGGTGTAGTGAAAGGCCGCGTTCGGCTCCATGGCGCCGGATTCGATCCGGGTCATATCGAGCAGATTGGCGATGAACCGGTTCAGCCGTTCGGATTCGTCGGTCACGGTGGTCAGAAGTTCGATGCGGTCTTCTTCCGGCAAGGCGGACTGATAGTCGCGCAACGTTCCGGCAGCACCCATGATGGCGGCAAGCGGCGTCTTCAGGTCGTGCGAAATCGAGGTGAGTAGCGCCGAACGCAGCCGTCCGGCTTCTTCAGCCAGCCGCGCATTGTCAACATCGGCCACAAGCTGCACGCGCTCAATGGCAAGCGCCGCCTGATCGGCGAGTGCATCCAGCAGCCGCTGCTGCTCTGGGCTGAGCAACGGCCCTTGCCGGTCATTGTCGAGACCGATGACGCCGACGGCGGCGCGGCCGGTGCGTAAGGGCACGTAAAGGCGTTTGGCGCCGGGCAACGTATCGGCACCGCGTCCGGCAGCACGATTGTGCTCCCAGGCCCAGCGGGCCGCGGCAATATCCGCGTCGTCGAGCGTATCGTCCGGCGGATAGCCGGCTTTGACCGCAATCGTCCCGTCTTCCGGCAACAGCAATACGACCCGTACTTTCAGCATCGAGGCCAGCTGAAATGCGGTCGCCCAGAGCACATCGTCCAGCGTACCGGTGCCTGCCAGCTTCTTGCTGAACAAATAAAGATCTTCGGTGGTACGCGCCCGCAACCGTGCAGCGGCCGCCTGCCGCTGGACGCTGGCAGTCAGGTTGCTGGCGATGATGGCCACGATGAAGAAAAGAATGAACGCGACAACACTGTCGGGATCGCTGATATCCAGCGTATAAAGCGGCTGCAGGAAGAAGAAATTCAGGCATACAGCGCTGACGACGCTGGCATAGAGAGCCGGCCGCAAACCCTTGGTTACCGCTGTAGTCAGCACCGCCATCAGGAAAACCAGTGCGATGTTGCGCACGTCAAGCGACTGGTCGAGTAGAAAACCCACACCGAGCGCACAGCCGACATAAAGCGTTGCCAGCGCATAGGGCTTAATCTTGAACTGGGTTGAAGCCGGGACGGTCTTGACACCCGTTGCAACGGATTCGCCCTCGCGGTCATCACCGGCGATGACATGGACACTGATGTTGCCGGCGCGCCGGATAAGGCGGCTGGTCACCGACCCGTGCAGCCATTCCCGCCATCCGGATGTTCTCGGCGTTCCGGCGATGATGTGAGTGACGTTGCTGGATGCAGCGACCCGGACGATCTCCTCGGCCTCGTCGGAGCCCGGCCTTGTCAGCGCTTCGGCGCCCAGCCGCTCGGCCAACCGCAGCGTCGCGGCGATGCGGTCGCGCGCGGCCTCTGAAAGATGAATCGACCGGGACGTTTCCACATGCAGCGCCACCAAAGGCGCCCGCAGGCGGTCCGCCAAACGGGCGGCATAGCGCACGAGGGACGCGCTACGCGGCTTATCATCGACGCAGACCAATACGCGGTCACCCGCCGCCCAAGGGCCGGAAATCGCGTTCGCCTGCATATGCGTCAGCAGTTGATCGTCCACGCGCTGCGCGGTCTGGCGAAGTGCGAGTTCACGAAGGGCTGTCAGGTTTCCCGGCGAGAAATAGTTTTCCAGCGCCCGCTGCGCCGTCTTCGGAATATAGACCTTGCCGTCATGCAGGCGCTTGATCAGGTCTTCCGGCGTCAGATCGATGATCTCGATATCGTCGGCCCGGTCGATGATTGAATCGGGGACGGTTTCGCGCACGCGGATGCGGGTGATCTGGGCGACGACGTCATTCAAGCTTTCGACATGCTGGATGTTGAGCGTCGAGTAGACGTCGATGCCGCGCGACAACAGTTCCTGCACATCCATGTAGCGCTTGGGATGCCGGCTACCGGGTGCATTGGTATGGGCCAGTTCATCGACAAGAACGAGGCCGGGACGCCGGGCGAGAATGGCATCGATATCCATTTCGTCGAGATGACGGCCCTTGTATTCGATCGGCGTGCGCGCAATGATCTCGAACCCAGCGGCAAGCGCCTGGGTCTCCTTGCGGCCATGGGTTTCGACCACGCCGATCACCACGTCGACGCCATCGGCCTTTTTGGCATGGCCGGAGGTCAGCATTTCATAGGTCTTGCCGACCCCGGGCGCTGCGCCCAGAAAGATTTTCAGGCGGCCGCGCGTTTCCTGCTCCGCCCGCTGCAACAGGGCGTCGGGAGATGGTCTTCCATCCATATCGCGGACATCGTCCCGCATGCGCGCTCGTCTTTCCTCATCAATGCCGAAAAGCGGCAGGATGCCGCTTTTGACCATTCCGGACATGTCCCAAAAGCCCAGAGGGTTTGGGACCGGTTCCGTTCATCAGATCGCCACCGGCATCGCGCCTCCTTGTCGAAGCGCGATGCCGTGACCGAACAAGGCTAGACAGCTTTATCAAGCGCCATGTTCAGCGCCAAGACGTTGACCGCCGGCTCACCGAGAATACCGAGTTCGCGGGCCTCGACAGCCTGATCGACCAGCGTGCGGACCTTGCCCTCATCCATACCACGCGCCTTGGCGACGCGTGGAACCTGGAAATAGGCGGCTTCCGGTGTGATGTGCGGATCAAGACCGCTGCCCGAAGCGGTGATCAAATCCATCGGTAACGCAGCGCCAGGATTGGTAGCCTTGAGAGCTTCCGCTTCCGCCTTGATACGGTCGAGCAGCTTCGGGTTGGTAGGCCCGAGGTTGGAGCCGCTGGACGAGGCGGCATTGTAGCCATCGCCGGCAGCCGACGGACGGCCGTGGAAATAGGTATCTCCGGTAAAGACCTGACCGATCAGGGCGGAGCCGACAACGGTCCCGTCCTTTTCGATCAGGCTGCCATTGGCCTGATGCGGGAACAGGGCCTGGGCAATGCCGGTCATGCCGAGCGGATAAGCAAGGCCTGTAATGATGGTGATTGCAACGATCATGACCAGCGCGGGTCTCAATTGTTTCAGCATTGGAATATTCCTTTAAACGAGACCGTTTTACACAAGGCCAAGGGCGGTGATGGCCATGTCGATGGCCTTGATGCCGATGAACGGCACGATGACGCCGCCGAGGCCATAGATCAGCAGGTTGCGCGATAGAAGAGCGCCGGCGCCGACGGCGCGATAGGTGACGCCGCGCAGCGATAGCGGGATCAGCGCGACGATAACCAGCGCGTTGAAAATGATCGCCGACAGGATGGCGCTTTGCGGCGAGGCAAGGCCCATGATGTTCAGCGCCGAAAGCTGCGGATAGAAGGCCAGGAACATCGCTGGGATGATGGCGAAGTACTTGGCTATATCGTTGGCAATCGAGAATGTCGTCAGCGCACCGCGGGTCATCAGGAGCTGTTTGCCGATCTCGACAATCTCGATTAGCTTGGTCGGGTCGGAATCCAGATCGACCATGTTGCCGGCTTCGCGGGCTGCGACCGTACCGGTGTTCATGGCGACGCCGACATCGGCCTGGGCAAGCGCCGGGGCATCGTTGGTGCCGTCGCCGCACATGGCGACGAGCTTGCCCTTGGCCTGTTCCTCGCGGATCAGCGACAGCTTGTTTTCCGGCGTTGCCTGGGCCAGGAAATCATCGACGCCGGCTTCGGCAGCGATCGCAGCCGCCGTCATCGGGTTGTCGCCGGTGATCATCACCGTGCGGATACCCATGCGGCGTAGTTCGGCGAACCGTTCGCGGATACCGCCCTTGACGATGTCCTTCAGGTGAACGACGCCCATCAGACGGCCGTCGCGAACGACAGCGAGCGGCGTGCCACCGGACTTGGCGATCTCGTCGGCAATGGCCTGGATCTCGCGGACGGTATCCGGGCGGGCCGCCGTGTTCTGGCTGGCGACGTAGCTCAGGACCGCATCCACCGCACCCTTGCGGATCGATGAACCCTCGATGTCGACACCGCTCATGCGGCTCTGCGCCGTAAACGGCACGAAGGTCGCGTGCAGCTGCGCCATGTCACGGGCGCGGATGCCGTATTTCTCCTTGGCCAGCACGACGATGGAGCGGCCTTCCGGCGTCTCATCGGCAAGCGACGCCAGCTGCGCGGCATCGGCAAGGTCCTGCTGCGACACGCCCGAGACCGGGCGAAGCTCGGTTGCCTGGCGGTTGCCGAGCGTGATCGTGCCGGTCTTGTCGAGCAGCAACGTATCGATGTCGCCTGCAGCCTCGACGGCACGGCCGGACATGGCCAGAACGTTGAAGCGCACCAGGCGGTCCATGCCGGCAATGCCGATGGCCGAGAGAAGCGCGCCGATCGTGGTCGGGATCAGCGTCACGAACAGGGCGACGAGTACAATTACAGGGATGGAGCCGCCGGCATAGGTGGCAAAGCTCGGGATCGTTACAACGGCCAGAACGAAGATCAGCGTCATGCCGGCAAGCAGGATGTTGAGGGCGATCTCGTTGGGCGTCTTCTGGCGTTCGGCGCCTTCGACTAGGGCGATCATCCGGTCGATGAAGGTGGAGCCAGCAGCGGCGCTGATGCGCACCCGGATCCAGTCCGACAGAACCTGCGTGCCGCCGGTGACGGCGGAACGGTCGCCGCCGGATTCGCGGATGACGGGCGCCGATTCGCCGGTGATCGCGGCTTCGTTGACGGAGGCAACCCCTTCGATGACTTCGCCATCGGACGGAATGATATCGCCGGCTTCAACGAGAACGATATCACCGACCTTGAGACTTGTACCGGAGACCATCTTGAAGCTTTTGAGATCCGTTCCGGTCAAAAGCTTGGCCTGCGTTTCGGTACGGGTCTTGCGCAGCGATTCAGCCTGCGCCTTGCCCCTACCTTCGGCAACGGCTTCGGCAAAATTGGCAAACAATACCGTGAACCACAGCCAGATATTAAGCTGCAGCGAAAAGCCGAGATCGCTGCCACCGGTCAAGAGATCGCGCAGGAACAGGACGGTTGTCAGCGTCGAGACGACGGCGACGACGAACATCACCGGGTTGCGGGCCAGCGTGCGTGGATCAAGCTTGACGAAAGCCGAGCCTATCGCGGGAATGAGGATGCGAGAGTCCATCAGGCTCGCAGATTTGGACTGGCTCATAAGAGAACTCCAGTTTCTTTTGTGTGTGACATCACGGCGACCGCGTCAGCCGTGGAACAATTCGGTAAAAGCGTGGGCAAGACCGCCAATCACCAGCAGGACCAGCATAAAAGCGATGATGATGCTGGTGGCCTGCGGGGCTGCTGCTCGCGGCGGATCACCGTCGCGAGGGTTGAGGAGCCTTTTGAACTTCTGCTGGAACAAGCGGTTCATGGCGGCACCTTAAAAGGTCTGACCCGAGATCATGGCCAGGTGCTCGACGATCGGCCCGAGCGCCAGCGCCGGGAAGAAGGTGAGACCGCCGACGATCAGGATGACGCCGCACAAAAGACCGACGAAGAGCGGGCCGTGGGTCGGGAACGTCCCTGCCGAAGCCGGTGCCGTCTTCTTAGTCACCAGCGAACCGGCAATGGCGAGCGCCGGGATGATCACCAGGAAACGGCCCATCAGCATGGCGATGCCAAGCGTGATATTGTACCAGGGCGTGTTGCCGGTGAGCCCGCCGAAAGCCGAGCCATTGTTGGCGGCAGCCGAGGTATAGGCATAGAGGATTTCCGAGAAGCCGTGTGGTCCCGGATTTCCGATCGAGGCCACGCCTGTCGGCAACAGGACGGAGACTGCGGTGAAACCGAGCATGGTTGCTGGCAGGATAAGGATGGCAAGGACAGCCATCTTGACTTCCTTGGCCTCGATCTTCTTGCCGAGATATTCCGGCGTGCGGCCCACCATCAGGCCGGCAACGAACACCGTCAGGATGACGAACATCAGGATGCCGTACAAACCGGCGCCAACGCCGCCGATGATGACTTCACCCAGCTCCATGTTGATCAGAGGGATCAGGCCACCCAATGCGGTGAACGAGCCGTGCATGGCATTGACGGCACCACAGGAGGCGGCCGTTGTCACGACTGCGAACAGTGACGACAGGACGATGCCGAACCGGACTTCCTTGCCCTCCATGTTGCCGCCATCAATACCCATGGCGTGAACCAGGGGATTACCGGCAGCTTCGGCCCAATAGGTCACCGCGACACCGGCGAGGAAGAGTACGCCCATCGCGGCGAAGATCGCCCAACCCTGGCGCTGGTTTCCGACCATGCGGCCGAAGACATTGGTGAAGCCTGCACCGATGGCAAAGATCGTCACCATCTGGATGAGGTTGGAGATTGCATCCGGATTTTCAAAAGGATGAGCGGAGTTGACATTGAAGAAGCCGCCGCCATTGGTGCCGAGCATCTTGATTGCCAATTGCGAGGCGACAGGGCCGAGCGCGATGGTCTGCTGCGCGCCCTCGATCGTCGTTGCCGTCACGTAGGCGCCCAGCGTCTGCGGTACGCCGAGATAGACGTAGGCAATCGTCAGCAGGATGCAGATCGGCAGAAGGATATAGAGCGTGGCGCGGGTCATATCGACCCAGAAATTGCCTATCGACTTGCCGGAAGCGCGCGCGAAACCGCGAATGAGCGCAACGGCGATGGCCATGCCGGTCGCAGCTGATGCAAAATTCTGCACCGTCAGACCGGCCATCTGCACGAGATAGGACATCGTGCTTTCGCCACCATAATTCTGCCAGTTGGTGTTGGCGACGAAACTGGTGGCAGTGTTGAACGAAAGCTCAGGCCCGACGGCCGTCATGCCCGCAGGATTGAACGGCAGGAAGCCCTGGAACCGCTGCAGCGCATAGAGAATGGCAAAGCCGGCGAGATTGAACAGGAGCAGGGAGAACACATAACTCGTCCAGTGCTGCTCTTCCTTTTCGCTGGTGCCGGACAGCCGGTAAAGGCCCCGCTCGAGCGGAGCAAAAAGAGGCGACAGCAATGTGCGCTCACCGCCGAAGACGCGCGTCATATAGGCGCCGAGCGGCTTGATGAGCAAAATGACGATCCCGCAGAAGATGAGGATCTGGATCCATCCGTTGAGTGTCATGGCAATAACTTTCCGAACCTGGCGTTGTTAGAAGCGCTCAGGGCGAATGAGGGCGTAGGTCAGATAGGCGAGGAGAAACACGGTCACGCCGGCTCCGAGCACATAATCGACAAACATTTCTCTTAATCCTTCGAATTAGAGACGGTCGCAGGCCCGGGTGTAGGCAAACGACAGCGCGAAAAACAAAACGCCGATCCCGATCAAGACAATATCCATCATCGATCCAGGCTCCTTTTGTTGAATTTCATCTTTCCCTCCTCTTCAAAGGAGGGCAGCGACGCGAAAGAGGCCCCGTTTGATCCTGCGCGACGCAAGATTCGGGGCCTGAATTCCACGCTGACCATCGCCCTGAACCGCATTAGCGTTCGAGACGGCGCGCTAAGGAGAGATATAAAAATCCCATAGGGATTTTGGGGGGATGACTGAGGCGCAAGCGCACTGCCCAGGCTCACCGCCACCCAGCAGGACATCCAGGTTGTTGATGTCGACCTGTTGGGAGACCGGCAGTTGCGGCTTCAGCACCGGATCAAGAGCGGTGTCTTACTGGAGGAAACCAGCCGGGACGCGACGCTTGGCCATGTGCGGCATTTGTGGGGTTATGGCGTCAGCCTTGCGGGTGTGGACGGGCACACGGGTGCTGTGCGGTATGAGTGTTCGACGGGCTGATCGGCGATTGCCTCTGTACGCTTTTCTTTTTCGTCGTTTGCGATTTGAACGCAGAAAAGCCCGCGAACATTTCTGTTCAGCGGGCTTTTTTGTTGTGGGTATCAATTTGGTTGCGGGGGCCTAAGACCACAGAGAATTGTAAGGTATCACTCCCGCGTTGATTTACAGCATAGTGATAAGGTTCCATTTCGTGAAATTGAATGTGTGACATCCATCATTGTTCCGCGCTACGAATCCAGGATCGAACTAAAGCTTATCGAATACAGAACCCATCCTTGGGCTGAAAAGTCTGTCATACGTCCGGAGAAGATGCCCATCGGTCATACCGGCTACGTAATCGCAAATTTGACGTATAGGATCGCCTGCTTCATTGTATCGTCCATATGCATCACTTGGCAGAAACTTCTCTGGGTCTGAACGCATCACCTCAAACACCGCGATCACCATCATTTGACCTTTGAATTCCAGGTGCTGTACGCTTGGGCTGTAGACAACTTCCTCCCGGACCAGATTCTTGATCGTAATTACAAAATCCATAACAGGTGCGGGAAGCACAGCTTGGTACCTAATCCGCGGCTCCGCAAAAATTTCTTTTTCAGAAATGGTGACTGAGGGAATTACCATGTTGAGAACACGGTTGATCTGATGCTTGCGCTCGTTTCCATCGCCAAAAAGACGATCAATAAAGCCTGCATAGACATCATTGCCGTACTGACCCGGATACTCAGAGTTCAGATAGTCTAAAAGCGCCGTGCAGTCTTGCGGCGTTACGTGCTTTTCCAATGCCTCCCGAGTAATAAGACGCAGAGCAAGCACATCCTCCAGATCGTGAATGCCGAAGCTAATGTCGTCTGCCAAATCCATTAAGCTACATGCGAACGATTTGTGCCTCGGTTCTTGATGTTTTCCGGGCACCTCGTTGAACAGTTGGAACTCCGCCCGGTCTGCAGGATCGAACGGATCGAGAAGCCAATCGACCACATCCTGTTCGCAGTCTAGGTAGCACTTCGGCGGTTTTGAGGCTTTTCGATCAAGGATAGGTGTGCCACTGGTATTCTCGAGCAGTGCTGGTCTTTTATTTTGGCCTTTGGCTTTGCCGTAAGATACAGGATATTTCAGCACGCCGAGCATCGTTTCACGCGTAAGATTGGAGCCGGCTGCCTTCGACATCTTCTCAAGTTTCGCGAGAATACGAAGCGTCTGCCCATTACCCTCGAAGCCACCAGCATCTCGCATGCAGTAATTTAGTGCCACCTCGCCGCCATGGCCGAAAGGTGGGTGGCCGAGGTCATGAGTGCAGGCGATCGCCTGCATCATGCTTCGTTCAGGTAGGTAAGCGATTGCCTTGTGACTTGGCAGGTTATGACGAAGCTGGATTGTGAGCCCAACAGCAATCTGCGCAACCTCGAGCGAGTGGGTAAGACGCGTCCTGTAAAAATCGCTGTCGCCGAGGTTTAAGATTTGGGTTTTGCCTTGAAGGCGTCGGAACGACGCTGAATGGATGACCCGCGCATAGTCGACATCCCCGGGTGTACGCGCGTCAAATGATCGCTGTTGCCATGCCTCGCGGCGGTCTCCCCACACCATCTTCGCCTCGAATCATGCAGACCAATTTTATACCATTAAAGGTAGCATAAGAGACTTTGCAAGGTACTTCGGGTCGAGTTACGTAGACCTCCATGAGTTTGCCGTATTTGAAGCTGCGGCCTGTATCTTCCATTGTTCCCGCACTAACGTCAGAAACGTGTTGCAGCTATCGGAAACAGAGAGACTAAAGCTAGTCACTTCCCGATGTCCGCAACGGGTGCACCAAAATTATCCAATGTTTAATACAATGACACTTTTACGAAGCTGAACGTGGCGCACAACGGGTGTTGCTCACGAGTTGCCCCGCTGTTTGAATATTTGTTCATCGAACGATCCGAGTCTCTGAGCTCAGATCGACCCTCTCCACACTTACGTCTGTCGAGCTCTCGTAAAACCAAAGGCATAGGGAATGGTCCGATCTGCGGTAACAACTTCGACGTCCCCCAAGGCCAATGTGGAAGTCGATAGCACTTCGATGGCCGCACCGCCATGCAAGCGGCGCAGAACCTCAGCAATTACGAGGCAGCCTGCAATCAAGCCGACAAAGGGCACTGCGATCGTTCGAGATGCAAGCCGGATCAGCCCGCATTCATCCATACCGGCTGCCGCCAGCGAGGCGTACGCCGGGGCTCTCAGGAAAGACTGGTTCCCCTGACCGATATGCTTGCCCCACATACCGCCAGCACTCCTTGACGCTGGAAACGTGTGGAGGCCAATGCTACAGAACGAGTCCAGCCCAGCTCCTAGACCTGCTTCCACGACAAGGCCGAACCCTGCATTTTCTAGCGCCGCCCGGGCTTCGGCATTGTCTACTCCACAAAGTGCCACGCCTGGCTCCGAAATTGCCTTGCGGGTCCATTCGCCGAACAGCCGCTCGTCGATAACGGTATCAAAGCCCCTTTGATCAAGCCACTCGGCTACGACACGTGCCTTCTTGATCCCTACGTCCCGAGGGAAAGAAAGCAATGACGTACTATGATTGGAAGTGGCGATCCTATCCATGTCCTGCAGCACGAGGTTGGTATTATGACCGTCGTCGTAGTCGAGCGACGCGAGCGACCAGGCAAAGGCCTGACCGAGGTTTCCAAGTCCAATGATCCAAACCGAAGACGGCAGAAACGACAGAGGAGGCTCGTCACAAGCATCGAGCCAATCAGCCATGGGATTCCAGAGCGACATACCGAACGATCGCCGGCCCGCAAGTGGATGTGTTTTCGCATGAAATGCAAAGACCTCCGCCGCGCACGCTGCCGCCGCTAAAACCGGAGCGAGCCCTACGACCCGTTCTTCGGCAAGGCGACCTCCTGACTTCGCCATCGTAACGCCGCCCCGCCAACCTTCCCAGGTCAGCCGCCACTGCGGCATATCGGAAACTATCTCAGCTACATCACCGATAACCGCGGTCGGCCGGTTCGGACTCCCCTCATTGTCGCCAATCAGCTCGCCGCCCAGTTCGATAACCACCTCGCGGAGGTTGCGGCCAGCGAAAAGGGGGGTCACTGCAATAACGTCAGGAAGGCCGATAACATCAACACCTCCGAGAAATGTTCGCGCGGCGAGGTTCACCAACGTCAAAAGTGCGGTCTGTTGTGAAGCTGAGGTAGCGACCGAATGGGACACGCGGACGGAAAGGTTAAAGGACTCCAAGATTGCCATCGCCTCTCCATGACTGGCCGCCTTGCCGTTATCCATGAAATACTTTGCGGTGCGGTGAAGTTCGTCGGCAGAAATCACAGACATGATCAGCTCCACATTCCAGTGTAAAAGAACTGCGCTCGATGGCCACCGGAGTTGTCGG
This sequence comes from Pararhizobium sp. PWRC1-1, assembly GCF_049897905.1. NCBI lineage: Bacteria > Pseudomonadati > Pseudomonadota > Alphaproteobacteria > Hyphomicrobiales > Rhizobiaceae > Pararhizobium > Pararhizobium sp. PWRC1-1. The sequence continues at coordinate 92,203 of NZ_JAFCXE010000023.1, forward strand.
TCCATTGGTGATCGCCGCGGTACTGGTAGATTCCAAGCTCGGACATGTTAATGGGCGCTTGACTGAAGTTCGGAACGATAAGGGCCACATGGCCTGCACGAGCCACCATCGGGTTCGTCTTGTCGGACCAACTCTGCCTTGCTCCACCGGGGTGAGTGTGAATATCGGCGACAACGGTCAGCCTGCGCGTCCGACAGATTGCCCAGAGCCGGGAAAAAGCATCCCCGTATAAAATGCAAACACCGCTCTCATACGCCGAGGCATCGAGGTCATCGTAGTAAATCACATCAACAACATTCCGTTTTTCTCCCGTGATGGTGCCAAGCAGAAAGGCCCCCGCTTCGTGCCGACGTTCACCCCGACGATCGAGTTCGCTGAGAATCTCGTTCCAGCGTTCCGGCGAACAGCGGATGCGATGTCTAGGCGCCACGAATGCCCGAATAATCGCTTTGATGGAAAAGGTCATAAATCTGCTCCAGATATCCAATGATGCCACGCTCGGGGTTCCACAGTCGGCTCGGATGCTCCGTTCGCCAATTGTCGTGCCCTTCGATGGAAAAACGATCACAGGGAATGTAAAGGCATTCGCCATTCCGCCAGTCGGGCCGGAACACCGCGACCACCTGCGATGACCCGGTAGGCCATCCGTCGGCATCCAGCGGCTTTCCGGCCGCTATATTCCATGGCTGCGCGGTAACGGGCGTTTGCCGATACCCGGAACATTCAAACCGAAATCCGTAGGACGTCGGCGCGGTGCCGCACGGCGGGGCCGGCACTGCGATGAGCACATGGGGCCAGGACAGTACTACGACCTTCCACCGATCTTCGAATTCGCCGCACCGGAATTCCGGTGCGGCAAGATCGCGCTCTAGTAATATGCGGTCGGGCGGGATAACGGCGTTCATGTCAGCCCTCGACGCGCTTCTCGGGGACGAGATCGAAGCAGACGGCACAAGTCTGGTTGTCCGTCAGCTCCTGAAGCGTCGTGTCGCTCGAGGGACGCTTTGTCGAATTGCAGAGCTGAAGCACATGCTCAGCCGCGTCCTTCGGATCGATCTTGAACTTGCGGACTGCCCACTCCTTCACGCGGCGAACGCGGGTACCCGGTGAAAAGCGATGTTCGTCGGAGTGCTCAAGGTAGTTGACGGTCGTTGCCACACGACGGCAGCGGGAAACATGAATGCGGACGCCATCCTTGAGTTCGCGCAACACGTCGCCGAGGTTCCCCGACAGCGGTTCTTCCGCGTCGCCAAGGAAAATGTGCGTGTCCTTGTCGAATTCGATGCCTGCCTTGGCCAAGGCCTCATGGAGATCGCGGACTGTCGCGGTGGTGTCGAGGATACCCTCAATCAAATCGCCACGGCCGTGCTCAAGCAGAAACACAGTTATTTTATTCATTTTCGCTTCCTTCATCGGGTCTGAATGACCCTCATAAAGAAAGCGGCCCGAGCCCAGAAAAATGGGGCACGCTTTAGCCTGTACAGCGAAAATAATACGGGCAGTTCGGGCAGTAGCGGCGGTCAGCATTTTCCACGCCAAAATCGCCTGACTCGATACGCGAGATAGTGTTTTGGTACTCGTTCAGATTCTTGCCATCAGCCTTCGCCGAAGCCGGAACTACGTCGCCCGTGGATAAATAGAGTGTCTCGACCTGGATTTGCATTCCAGGGTGGTTGTTCTCCGCGCCGCGTCTCAGGGCGGAATAGATGGGCTTATCGGATTCGGACTTTGTTTTCCGGCCGGTTTTCACCCGTTGAACGCGCAGGATGTTCCCTGTATTCACGACCCGATCCGGCTTAACCGAGACCTGGTTTACTCCGAGCGGCACTGTCCACTCCGGGCGTTGCTCGCTTCCTGGCTCGGATGCGACGATAATCGCCATTCGGCTTATCATTTCGCGCGCAATGTTGAGGTAGTATCCTGCGAAACCATGCGTGACTGGGCCACCGGATTCCCAACTGGTTTCGAGTTGCTTGATGGCTGCGTCGGTACCCACCCGCTGTCCCGATCGAACCTTTTCTTCGATCCAGTTCACCGTCTCGTAAACACAACGATGGAAGGCCACGTACGGTGACTCATCTCTGCCGCCTCGAAGAGCGTCCACGATCTGATAACGATAGCGCCGACCACATTGAAGGTAGATGTCGAGATCATTCACGGGATAGACGTCGGCCCGCGGCAATGGCACAAATGAGTGAGCGCTGCCGGGACTTGAGAAGACTTCTGGTCGACGACTCGAGTTCAATCGCAACGGCGGGAGAAACGCTGATTCACCGGCGGTCCGTGTCTTGTATTTCTCTGCTCGGGTCAGCGAAAGATAGTCCCTCGCGCGGGAGAGTGCGACGAAAAACAGGCATTCCTCCTCTGCCTGATGCCCTTCACGATCCATCGCTAACCTCGCCAAACTTGTTGGCGGAGCATATCGGACGCCACGCCAGGAACTCGGCATGTAGCCGGTCGCCAGTCCGGGCAGATGAACTGCTTCAAACTCAAGGCCTTTGCTGCCGTGGATTGTCATGACACGGACTGCGTCCATATCCGTAGCCTCGGACGAGATCGCCCTGTAAGACGTGTCTTCGTTTAGTGCCTCGATGCGGCGTATTCGAGCCAGAAACTTCTTTCTGCTCTTTTCTCCCTGCGTCGCAAACTCGCCGCACACCTTGAGCAGCTGGTAAATGGCGACCAATTGCTGTTGGGCGGACGGGTTATTGTTACGGAGAAGAGGCTCAAGATAGGTGCTCCTGTCTATCAACCAACTCGTTAGCAAAACCCATGGGGAAGCACTTTCCAAGCCCGCCAGCTCACAGCCTAGCTTGGTTAGCCCACGTGCTCCGGCGCGTGTGATTTCGGCGACCTCACCAGCCCTTCGAAGGGCCTCAAAAATCGCCAGATTGTTGTCCTTTGCCCATCGCACAAGCCGAAGAGAATCCTCTTCGCAGACAGAGTAGTCCTGTAATGCCGCAATGCGTGGCAGTCCAACCGCTCCGTGTTCGGCATCTAACGCGAGGAGTGAGAGCAGGTCTCTGACTTCTTGGCGTTCGAAAAGGTCACCGAGATAAAGCAATGGCACTCCGAGGCCTTCGAGAGCCCCGGTGATCCGAGACAAAGTCAAATGGGATCGCGCCAGGATGACTTGGTCGGCTAAGGCGACACCGCGATTCCTCAAATCAAAAATCTTGTCTTTGATGGCTTCAGCCTCAGCAACAACCGACGGAGTAACCGTCATCGCTACTTCCTGCGGCACCTGTCCGTCGTGGGAGCGGCGTTGCACATTCCAAGTGCTGGACATACCTTTGCCACCACCCATCAATGCCGAGAAAGTTTCGAAGGTGCGGACGACAGGGCGGAGGGATCGGTAGTTGTTCGCAAGTGCCTTTTGCGTTCCCCCAAAATCGCTGACAAACCTTGCTACGTTGCTGGGTTCGGCACCGCGAAACCTGTAAATCGACTGCCGACCGTCAGCGACCACCCAGAGATTTGCACCGACTTCGCGAATTGCACGGAGCATCTCGGCGCTGGCGAAATTGACGTCCTGATATTCGTCCACCAAGACCTGCGAGAAGCCAGCAATGTAAGCTGTCACGGCCGGATTATTGCGGATTAGGTCGTTCGCCAACCTTACGCAGTCGCCGAAATCAACCGTATCGCTTTCGATCAGACACTCCTCGTAAATCCTGTATATCTCCGCGATCTCGAGCGATTTTTCCGCTCTCTCAATCTCTTCGTTATTAACAGCCGCGCGCAAATCTTTAGTTGCGGCCGCTGCCAACTGCTCATGTGTGACAAGTTCATCCTTGCAGCGTGAAATGACTTTCAGGACCTGCGCGAGTTCATAAGCGGGTTCATAGAGGTTTTGATAGTACTTGAGGGGCAACCGTTCCAGATTGTCTTCAAGGATAGCCAGCGATGCGGCCTGATCAACAACGCGGACCTTGGTTGTCCGCCCGAGCTGGCCCGGCCATTTCATTATCAACTCGAGACCAAACGCGTGAAATGTTCCTACCCACATTTCTATTGAAGCATCCGCATTCATCGCAGAAAGGCGCTCCCGCATCTCACCCGCGGCTTTGTTGGAAAACGTTAGAGCCAGGATTTCGCCCGAAGAAGTATCTTTAGCAAGAAGATGCTCGATTCGATGGATGAGCGTGCGGGTCTTGCCCGTCCCTGGGCCTGCATCTACCAACAACGGCCCTCCGCTCCAGGTCGCGGCTAGTCGTTGGCTTTCGTCAAGTTCGATTTTGGGACCTGACTGCACCGGCGCCATAAATATCGGGAGCGGCGGAAGCATCAACGCTCGAACCATTTGGTTCAAGACCAGGTTAAAAGGCAACTCGAGTTCCTCAGCGATTTCCGATGGTCGCCTGCCTCCTAGATATTTATCCCTCAGCCAATCTGCTGGACAAAGGAATTCGCCTGCAAAGATGTCGGCCTGCTGTTCCTTTCTTTCTCGAGGTGAGTACCCTTCAACTCGACCAGCACCACTGTCCACGGGATCGCCGCCAAGGCCACGGGCGGATACCGTTACCTCGCTGTGGGGATCGTTGTGCAGGTGAGAAGTGGCCGATCTCATGAGCGATCACCACGCGCTCGTCGATCGGCGTCTGCCCGAGCGAAAGGTTAACCAAAAGGGATGACCGATCGAGGGAACCAAGCGTGCCCTTCCCCAAATCGATGTAGCGTACTTCCAGGTCATCTTTTTCAAGGGCTGCAGCTATGATCGAGACAGCACGTCTGTCACCGCCGTTTTTTTCGAGAGCCTGCCGGTGACATTCCCGCGCCTTTCGCCTGACATCGGTCCAACTATCCATAATCAGATTTCCCCCATCCAATACTTCTTGCGCTCAGAGGACATGTTACTGCCGGCAATGACCTCCTCATAACTGCGGCGCGGTATGATCGGCGGACCTGACGATTTGGCATGCTGAAATTTTGGATTGTTAAAGGCGTGGTAGTAGGCACTTTGAAATGCCGCTTCCGAGATTCCTAAAAAGCCACGAACTGCATCAACAAGTACCCGACCGACAGGTTCAGTCATCCAGCCGTTAAACAGGTCGGCGAGCACATCGCGGCCAATATTCAATTCCTTAGCGACCACGTGAACCTTTTGGCCGCGGCTCTCCAATATTTCATGAAATCCGGCAGCTCCTTTGACCTCCGGGGCGGTCACCTGTGTTTCACTTAAAAAGAGAGCGTTCAGAACGCGGCTATGTGCTCTCGCCATCATGGTTTTGCTGATCGCGATTTCCGCCGGCCTTCCAAGGGAATCGGCGGCGTTCCAATCGAGGCTGATCGCGGCATGAATCCGGATATCCTCCGCAAACTGTGGATAGCGTTCCGTCCACTCGATGATCTGCTCCGCAGTTGGGCGCGGACATGCGAGGTGAAACTCATACAAAGCGCGATCTCGGTCATGTTCTCGGGGTGATTTGGTCATTTTCTTGCTCCACTCGAGGCGCTCTCAAGTAATGTAACATCGCTATGTCTGGAGAGTTGTTCCTGTACTTCGGCTATCCAATCCCCGATAGTTTTTCGATCGACGCCAAGCGCCCTGGCTATGGAAGGTCCTTTGATCGAATGGATCGGAATGCGATCCATATGGAGATAGAACGCAAGACGCTTTCTCTCGTCAGTGACGGATGAAAGTATCCTGGCGTTATCGATCGTTTCTTCTAAGACTTTCACACCATCGAACACGTCCGTTTCGCGAATCGTGCCAGCTTGAAAATCAAGGTCATCGCCGTTGGAATCGTCGGCCTGCCCAGTACGACAATCCGCACGAATGCTCGCTTTGCTGCCGCCGAGGTCGTGGTCTGCATGGCCGCTTCCGGCATCTGGCTCGGAAGGCGGTTGAACTTGCCCGACCTCCAACGGACCGTCCCCCGCCGGGGATTCTGGCTCAGCGTCAGCTTCACCTACCGTCCAAGCTTTTTCCTCAGTAGGAATACGAGAGTGTCTGAACTCTGTTGCTATGGCGTCTTTGATACGGAAGGTCACCCGCGCCGAGAATGCGACCCTCAGTGCTTTGCCATCAGCCGAAGCGGGATTGAAAAGCGCGGCAATAAGGTCTGCGTGGACGCGCTCGATGATGTCGCGGCCTTCATTGGGGTGATTGAAGCCCACCCTCTTCCGTAGCATCCACATCAACGCATCCGAAATCCGGGAGGCCAGCGCCTCGCGCACCCGCCGGTCCGTCTTCGGCCCAAGGTCTTGCAATGCGGCGACCAGCACCTCAAGCTTGTAGTCGCGGAGGCGATTTTTTGCGAACGCCTCACGCCAAACTTCGAGATCACTGGATGACGGAACAGGGTCATCCCTTACATTCATTTCGTTATCTCCGGCGTCGTTAAAGGTTTCTCCCTAAAAGACAGCGACCCGAGCGCAAAAAAATGGGAACCGTTCAAAGCGTGGGTTGGGAACTACACGTAAATGCCTCATCCCGACCCGTTGGTTAGATTACCTGATTCTAAAAAAACAACCTATAGATGTTATGGCACATTTCATTGTTAGAAGTCAGCACTTACCGAATACTGTCTAATGCCTTAGGAGCTGGGTTGTGGTCCGCAAAACAACCGTCAAGGGAGGCATCAATGCCAGTACTGGATTTTACGGAGATACCTGAGGCCCATCTGGCGACCGGCCGCCAAGATACCTTCGAACTATTTGCCCGAGATTTTTTAATTTTGCTGGATACGAGATCGCTGCGGACCCAGACCGGGGAGCTGACGGCGGTAGCGATATCACGCTCATTGAGAAGCGAACCGGAGTTGGCGGCGAGACCGCAGTCCGGTGGTTAGTCAGTTGCAAACATAAGGCATTCAGCGGGAAATCCGTATCACCGGTAGACGACAGCAATATTTCTGATCGCGTTCGGGCAAAAAGGTGTGACGGATTTATTGGATTTTATTCGACATTGGCCAGCTCGGGCCTGAGCAACATGCTGTTAGGGCTAGGCATGTCGTTTCAGGTTTTTGATCGCGAAAAGATTGAGGGTGCGCTGTTGCATTCGTCCCGCGGTTTAGAGTTAGCCCGACGCTATTTTCCCCGGTCGATCCAAGTCTGGGGCAACGATAACCCGATACCGGCGCAACTGTTCAAAGAGCAACCGAATCTTTGTTGCGCGGTTTGCGGCACCAACCTTCTCGAGAAACCGGACAAGGGAATAATATCTCTCTGGCAGAAGATGCGCGATAGAGGACCTCGGGAACACGATGCCTTTGAACAAATCCACTTCACCTGCTTCGGCCATTGCGACGAGGTCTTGAAGACGCGGCTTCGGGGAAGCAGGCTAATCGACGGATGGGAGGATATCCAAGATATTTCGATCCCAACCGTCTATATTCGGTGGATCATGTCCGTATTGAACAGCTACGCTCTGGTGTGACGTACTCAGACCAAGCATTTGAAAGTTTGAAAGAGTTATTGCTTCAATTGTTTCCGTATGTCGCGCGGCATCCGACGGCGACGGAACGGGAACGGCTTATGGTTCTTGGTACAATCCCGAATTGGATGGGTGGTTTGGGCTACTCAGATTAGGGCAAGACTGCCGGTTGCGGCCAGAATCTAGTTGATCCTTGGGCGCTGCCGACACTTCTCTATTTCATCGACAGATGCGGAAATAATTTCCGCATCTGTCAGCTACGCCGGCAACATCATTCCTCGACGAAGAAATCCTCGTCCAGCCGCTTCACCTCCACAGTTCGGGCAATGCGAACGCCCACGCCACGCTCGATCATCAGGTCGGCCAGTCGGTCACCATCAATGAGGACGATGCGCTGCGGCAGATGGCGAACGAAGTCGATAGCTGGGGCCGAGAAGCTGGACGTGGTGACGAAGACACCCTTGGCTGCACCGACGCCGACGAGACTTCCCAGAAACCCCTGCACCTCAGGACGGCCGACGCTGACATGAGACGCGTAGCGCTTGGCCTGCACATAGATGCGGTCGAGGCCGAGGCGGTCCTCGTCTATCACACCATCTATGCCGCCATCGCCCGATTTGCCCAACCGGCGCGCGGCATTTTCATGGCTGCCGCCATACCCCATGCCGACGAGAAGATCGACGATGGCGCGCTCGAAGAAGGCCGGGCTCTGCGCCAGAATGCGTTGCAACAGGTCCGCCTTCAGGGCCTGGTGCAGCACGGCCTGCGCAGCATCGATCTGTTCCTCTGGCGTTGCGGATGTGGAGGCATCGATGGTTTCACCGGCGGCGGCTAAGGCCGCATCCGTGCTGCCGGTGCCCGACGTGCTGGAGGTGTAGAATTCCGCAAAGGCCGGATAGGTTTTCAGCGTGTCCACGTTGATGCCAGCGGGATTGGTGGCGAGCAGCACCCTGCCCGCCGGGCTTGCCACGAAGCGGCCGCGCGCCGGGCTGTCGATCAGGCCGGCCTTGGTCATATAGAACTTTGCCCAATGGATGCGGTTGTGGAAAATGCGCTGACGACCGCTCGGCAGCATCTCCTCCCGCTCCGCTACGGACAAGCCGAGCTGGTCGGCCAGCTTTTCCGCTGCATCCGGCACACGGGTTTCGCCATTGGCGGCGAGCCGCAGGACGGGGAGCATCAGGGACTGGTAATCGGGAATTGCCATCAGTTTTTCGCCCATTCGGTCGGCAAAGTCGGCCACCCAATCCTATCAAGCTCGTCTTGCGGCAACCTACCGTGCCGATCCAGGGCAAGTTGAAGCCGTTCGGTCAACCACTTCTGCCCCTGCGAGGAAAGCTGCACAGCTGCCTGCTGTCTGTAAGCATTGTAAGGATTGGTGTTGCCCTCACTTGACGCATAATTTCGCTGAGTCGAGATGAACGCGTCGTGGCCCAACTCTTTCATCAAGGCATTCAAGGAAACACCGTTTGCCATGGTGCCGGCAACAAACTCAGCGTGATGCACCCGGATGTATCGCGGCCATGCATCCTTCCATCCGCGCGCCTCGATTTCGGCGGCAGATGCATCGTCTCGCCCAGGCACGTATTTCATGCCGATGGCGCGGCCGAATATGATGATGTCCCTCGGGTCGTGTGTGAGGCGGCTGATAAACATCAAGGCGCCGTTCTTGACGGCAGTCGGTCGCTTGTTCGCTGGGTAGGTCAGAGCCCAGTGGCAAAGCGCGCTCTCCACCTCATCTCGCACCAAGAACGACAAAGAAACTCGGTTGCTGCCTTCCCCAAGAAATTTCACATAGGCTTGCTCAGGCTCGATGACACCTAAAGCCCGTGGAGAGTTGAGCACGTCAGTTCCCGTTGCTCCAAAATCACCCAAGCTCTCCTTAGAGTCATAGGGCGCTCCCCTAGCCAAATGGTTTGCAACCGTCCGCTCCCAGTCGTCCAGCTGATGAACGGTCAAGTTCGGCCCCCCGCATGCCCACAGCTTTTCAAAATAAGCTTCGGATGCGGAAATGATTTCTGGATCATCGGACACAACTCCGAACTCGTGATTTCTCAACAACGCCGCCTCCGTGAGATTGGCGGAAGTGACAATGGCGCGCCGTTGCCCGAAAACATAAACCTTGGCGTGAAGGTTCCTAATTCCGCGTACCTGTGCGCCCGCTGCAAGCAAGTTCCTCAGCGCGCTGATATCGCTGACGCCATCCGCAAAATCTACGAGATTAAACCTGGTGATTGCACGCATCGCTTTAGGCGCATGTGACAGAAGCCGCTCGATGGCACGACGCTTAATAAACGGAGAGATCACGCGAAGATTATCAGACTCGAGCACGAGACCTTCGGCCAGTTCCTTAGTCCATCCTTCGTCCACAAGACGCGAGCTCATGCTACTGCTCCTCGATCCCACGCACCACGTTCAGCAATCTCCGGAACTCTTCATTGTCCGCATCGCCCTTCCAGAAATTGATGAACTGGCAGACGACCTGGAGATTGCCGTCCTCGTAGTGGCCGTTGCTGTCTTTCCGGTCCAGAGATGGGAGGAGGTTCTTGTCATCGTGCTGACCTTGAAACTGTAATGGAATGCCTGTCAGTGCGCATCTGTGGTCCTGTTGCGCCAAAAGCTGACGGATCAAAGCTTCAAGCTGCTGCGCGGTCATGCGCAGCTCTTTGTTTTTCAGGACACGCTGAACAAGTTGCCCGTTAGCGTTCTTAACCGTGTTCTCGACGGACATCCGCATTGCCACGATGGACTTTTCGAGCGCGCCCAGTACCCGTCCGTCATCCTTCGAACCGGCAGCAGCCGTTAAGTCGCCCTCAGACTCCATCTCGATCAATGTCGAAAACATCCAGCAGAACGAGTGAGCGTCTATGAGACGAACGGACTTCAAGCCTGCTTCCTGCGCAATCAGCGGTCGCATCTGCTGGAGTAGGGCGAGAAAGGCGCTGTAATTTTCCCAGCTGCACTGGCGCAGCGTCGAGAAATCGACGCCCATTTCCCGGAACAAGCGGTCAAAGCCGGTCGGCTGGATCGGCGTGAACCGATCAATGTCCTTCAGGAAATACAGGTAAGCTAGTAGGGGGTACTTGCCTCCCGTGATGGCGCTCAGTTCCTCGAAGAGCTCGCCCTCATCAGCGCCACCGACATAAAGCGCATAGAGCAGTCGCTCGACTTCCTTACGGAGTTTTGGGTTCGTCTGCGCCTCGATGAACACGCGGTGATTGCGGTTGGCGTGACCATAGCGGTTCTGCCAGAAGACGAGGTTGTTCGTCAGGTTGCGACGGTTGTCCTGGATTTCAATGGCGTCGATCACATGGCGAAGAATCGTGCCAGAACCGATCGTCGCTTCCGCCCAGGTGTCCAAAGCCAGGATCGTCAAGGCGTAGTGCCGGAGCTTCGGCTTGTAATCCTCCCAGCTCGCCGCCAACCCCTCCTCAAAATTGGTGAAGGGATGTCCTTTGGTTCGAGCAGTGACGAGCCGCTGGAAGCGCTGGTACAGCATGCTGAAGTTCGCAGGGAGGTTTGAACCAGCCGCAGCACCGGATGACTGCGGTGCCTGATTGGTGGAAGCTGCATACCAATCGAGGAAGCCGTTCAGGGCCCCTTCCGTCGCGATCTCGACCCGCAGGGTGGAAGCACTCGCCAGTGGAGCAAGAGCACCGTTGAGATTGGAGTTTTTGGCATAGCCGATCAGCCGCACGCCATCCATGTCAGGCGGAGCCGGCGGCTCAAACCATAAGGTCGTCTGCGCAAGTGTACGATGAAGCGCAAGAACTCGGCCCGCCGGCGTCTTGAAACCGATCACGTAGTCGGTCGCCGTCTTTGCAGGCGCTCCAAATCTGGCCCGGACGATTTGTTCGGCTGCGGGCACGCTCATTCCGCAGCCTCCTGAAGCACCTCGGCATCCACCGGTGCCAGCGCCTCGGCCAGCAGCGCGTCGAGCAGTTTTTTTCGCGTCTCGTCGGCGCTGGTCAGGCTGGCTTCCAACTGGTCGCACAGCGCCATGAGTTCACCGGCCTTCGCGACGATGCGGTGTTGTTCGGCGAGCGGTGGGAGAGGAATAATGGTTTCGTTTATCTGTTGGGCACTCAGATTTGGGATAGCGGTACCAAATGAGATGCTGAGATTCCTGGCAACAATCGTCTCAAAGAAGAAGCGTAGAAAGTTCACGCTTACTAAGAAAACTTCGATTCGCCCTACGCGCTGATTCAAAAGGAGCGGGGTCCCCGTCTTGTTGAAGGCTGTTTTGCCAGTCGTAGCGCCGGACATAGCAATCAGCAATGCGTCTGGTGGAATCCACACCTCAGCACCGACTGTCTTTGCGACTGTTTCGGAAACACGCACCGCCCTAGAAAGAGTGACGTCTCCGTCTTGAAGGTCACCTATACGAATAACGGGCACCCCGGCCGACTGAAAATCTCCGCTCTTAAACGCGAACCCGTTCCAGAGCTTTATTACCTCAGCCATTCGTACCCATTGCCAACCTAAAGGAAGTTCGAAATCGATCTCACTGTCTTCGATTGATGTTAGTGGCTTCTGTTCCCGAAGTGTACCTTGTGTAACTCGCCGTGCCTTTTCCTTCGCAATCCGCCTCAACAGCTCCTCCGCCGGCTCATCCGCCGGGTCCTGGGCCACTAGCTTGCCGCGGACGGCGAGGTTGAGGATGGTCTGGCGCAGCTGTTTGATCTGGTCCGGCCGGGCGGTGAGTGCTGGCAGGGCATCCAGAGCAAAGCGGGCGTCGTCGGGGAAGGTCTCCGGTTCGGGGGTGTTGAGGCGGGCAAGGCTTGCCGCCGCCAGTCGGTCCCGCTTCGTCTCCCGCTTCGTTCGCGCCGCTTCCAGCGTGTCGCACAGCGCCAGCAGTTCATCGACCTGCGCGACAATCCGGTGTTGTTCGGCGAGAGGTGGCAAGGGAACCAAAAAGTCCGAGTAGTCGGAGCCTTCGAGGCGACATGTGCCATGACTTGAATATTGCACTTTGGCCAAAATCTGCGGCTTCAATCCCTTGAGGGCTCGAAGAAGGTACTCAACCATCTCACCATTGTGGGGGGTTAGCGCCTTCATATCCTGGTTGATCGTAACCACTGAATGGTTGATTGCCACAGGGAAACTGTGGGCCAGGATCATACCTCTTACCACGAACAATAGACTTCCTTGATCGATCAGGTTGACCGCTGATTCTCGTACCGCCTTGTCAGTAATCGTCATTTGCGAGGCAGATATGTAGTCCACCTTCATGTCTTTTGGGGACACCCATGGAATGTTACCACCCCAGAATTCGTTATTGCTTTTTGATGGAGTGCCGCCCCCTTTCAAGCTTCCGAGAGAGGACAACCTCGACCACATCCAAGAGCGCGGAAGGTCAAAAGGTCGTGGCAGCGTGCCAGGCAAATCTCGATCGAACCCCAACGCAGGCCCGTCCGCCGACTCCTGCGGCACCAGCTTCCCCCGCACCGCCAGATCGAGGATAAACCGCCGCAGCCGGGCAATCGCATTCGGGGCATCGGCAATCTGTTCGTAATGCTGCAACAGGCGCTCGGCATTCATCGGGCCAGCGCCTCGGCCAGAATGCTCTTCAGCTGATCGCGTAGGCGGGCTGCACTGGTTTCGGCAGCCGTCAGCTCTTCCAGCAACGTCTCCGGGTCGCCATGGTCATCGGCCACGGTGTGTGGGTTCTTGAAATCCAGATTGTAGCCGCGCGCCCTCACCTCTTCCAGGGTCACGCGCCAGGCCTGCGGGCCTTCCTCGCGGTCCTTACGCGCCTTGCCACCCCACCAGTCGACGCAATCGCGCAGATGCTCCTGCCGGATCGGCTTGGTCATGGAATAGGCCTTTTGGCCCTCCGGCACGTGGTGTTCCCAATACCAGATGTCCCTGGTCGGCGTGCCTTTTTCAAAGAACAGCAGGTTGGTGCCGATCGAGGCATAGGGCTTGAAGACGGAATTGGGCAGGCGGACGATGGTGTGGAGGTTGCACTCCTCCAGCAGATGTTCCTTCAGCCGTGTCTTGATGCCTTCGCCAAACAGCGAGCCATCCGGCAGAACGACGGCCGCGCGGCCGCCATCTTTCAAGAGGCGCACGATGAGCGCCAGAAACAGGTCTGCGGTTTCCTTGGTGCGGAAGGTCGGGAAGTTGTTTTCGATGCCGTCTTCCTCGCGCCCGCCAAAGGGCGGGTTCGTCAGCACGATATCGACGCGCTCATCCTTGCCCCAGGAAATCAGCGGGCGGGCCAGCGTGTTGTCATGACGCACGAAGCTCGGGTCCTCGATGCCATGCAGCAGCATGTTGGTGACGCAGAGCATATGCGGCAGCGGCTTCTTTTCCACGGCGCGCAAGCCGGCCTGCATCTTTTCCCGCTGGTCCGGCGTGCGCACATGGTGTTTTTCCATATGGCGGATGGCACAGGTCAGGAACCCGCCGGTGCCACAGGCGGGATCGAACAGGGTTTCGCCAGGTTTCGGGTCGATGCGATCGACCATGAAGGCGGTCAGCGCGCGGGGGGTATAATATTCTCCCGCATTGCCGGCCGATTGCAGGTCGTTCAAAATCTGCTCATAGATTTCGCCGAAATGCTGGCGTTCCGTCAGGCTGTTGAAATCGACATCGCTGATCTTGTTGACCACCTGGCGGATCAGCTGTCCTGACTTCATATAGTTATAGGCATCCTCGAAGAGATCACGCACCACGCGGCGGCGATCCCCCGGCTTCGCCGAGACCGGCACCGTCTTCAGCGCCGGGAACAGCTCCAGGTTGACGAAGTTCATCAGCGCCTCGCCGGTGATGCCTTCCGGGTCTGCCGCCCAGTTACGCCACTGAAAATTCTCTGGGATCGGCGAGACGTAGTTGTCGTGTGTCAGCTCCAGTTCCTGGTCTTGATCATCCATGATCTTCAGGAAAAACATCCAGCAGAGCTGGCTGATGCGCTGAGCATCGCCATCGACGCCGGCATCCTGGCGCATAATATCCTGGATGGATTTGACGGTGTTACGGACTGACATTTCGATTCTCTCTTGTGGCTCTGGATACCGGTCGCGACAGATACACTCTCAACGGAGAGGCCGCAGCCCTTTTGCGATCGCGGCGGGAAATCTTCCCGCCCAAGCTACGGTCACTGCTCCTATGCCACGTTGAAATCCGCATAGACCGGGATATGGTCACTCGGCCGATCATCGGCCTTTGCACCGGTGCCCGAGGTATGAGCCTTCGAAATTTCATGGGCAATGGTTGCCGCGCCTGGCTGCAACTTCAGCCAAAATTCCGGGTCTCGAAGTGCTGGCGTTACAAGAATATGGTCGATCAGTTCGCGCGTAATGCCGCGCTTTTCAGCGCTTCTGAACTCAACTGTGTATGCCTCTTTTTTGCGTAACTGCGCCTCATCGAGAACATGGTCCAGCAACGCGCTCTGCCGACGGAAACTTCCGCGAAGTTCATCGACCAGGCTCTGCAAAAGGAATTCCGTCTCAAATACGCTTCGCGTGAAACCATCGTTCAAATCGCCCATGACGATCACACCGCTCGCATTTTGCCGTTCCAGGATCACGTTTGTTATGTGACGGCGTAGAGCAGCAATGTCGGCACTCAGTTTTTGACGTGATAGGATCGCCTCACGCATTGCTGCTGGCTCTCGCGCATCAAACTTCGCCTTGGTAAAACCACTGGTGAACTGGCTCTTGGTGTGGGCGACGACCAGGTGTATTGGCTTGTTGTCGTCTTCGCCTGCCAACCTGATCAGCGCTGGAGGACGCGCCATCTTGTATTTCTTGACGTTGTTCACTTCGCCCCACGGCTGGAACTGAACTGGTTTCAGGAGCCTCTTGTAGTAGACACTGCTTGGATCGTATGGCGTTGCTTTTATGGGGCAATCGTTTCGAACCAGCGCATAGATGCTTTGCGATCCGGATTCGATTCCCGACGCCGTGTAGCGGCCCTCCAGGAACTCGTCTGAAAAGAACTGCATCTGGCTGAGTTTTGAGGGCCCTTCCTGCACGCCAATGATGTGGGCATCTAATCCCTTTATGACACCGGCGATCCGTTCAGCGACACCGCGCGGATCAGTCGGGAAGCGTCCCATACCTTTCGCGGGTTCCGTTCGAAGCTTGGCTTCACCTTTCAAGAAGAGGTTATTCATCCATTCGATGTTGTACGTAGCGATTCTCAGCGTAGGCATCACGGCTCCTCCCTCTAAGCGGTTTCATGATAAAGCGCGTCCTGCATAGCGTGGACCGCCTGTTCAAATGCGGCCTTTCCGCCAAATGCGCGAACAAGTTCGATGGCGGTGCCAAGCGTGTTGGCCGGCGGTATTTTTAGCACGTTGGTGTCGTCGAGATACAAGACGCCCTCATCCGCATATTTGGACAAGAGAACATCCAGCACGGCCCGCGCCTTGCCCTCGTAGCGGCTAAAGACATCGCGCTTCTTTACATTGTCGGCGCGTTCCTGCCGCGTTAGCGGCTTGCGATCAAAGGCGATATGGCAAACGAGATCGAAGGGATCGAGATCGATGCCGAGTTCCCTGGCGATCATGTCCAGCGGCAGGCCCTCGGCCGCTAGTTCCTTCACCAGCGCATCCTTGCGGTCCTCCAATTTCCAGCGTTTCAAAAAATCATCGAGGCTCGCAAAATGCCGAAGAAGTGCTGCCTTGGTGAAATCGCGCAGGCTTTCGGTGACGAGCTTGCCATTGGCATCGAGGTATTCGATGCGCTCTGCGACAATCCGCGCGCTGATGCCGTCGACATATACCTTCCTCTGGCGTTCGCCGCCGCCGCCCGGATACGTCACGTCCTCGCCTTTGGTGGTCGGTGGCTCTGTGGTGTATTCGTCCTGGTCTCCATCTTCGAAGCCGGTGGGGTTCGTATCCGGCGGAGTGATGGGATCGCCTTCGCCTGCCTCATAAATCTGCACCGGGTCGCCATCGAATTCGGGATCGGCGAAGTGGTTGGTCGCGCCGCGGAAATCCATCAGCGTGAAATAGAATTTCTGCGTGTCCTCATGCACGCGCGTGCCGCGGCCGACGATCTGCTTGAACTCGGTCATCGAGCCGACGGAGCGATCCAGCACGATGAGGCGGCAGGTCTGGGCATCGACGCCAGTGGAGAGCAGGCGGGACGTGGTGACAATAACCGGATACCGCGATTCCGGATCGATGAAATTGCCGATCTGCGCCTGGCCGAGCGCATCACTGCCTGTGATGCGCATAACGTAGCGAGCGTTTTCGTCGCAGAGGTCCTTGTTGTCGTTGATGAGCGCCTGGCGCATGCGGGCGGCATGCTCTTCGTCGACGCAGAAGACGATGGTCTTCTGGTATCGGTCGTTGCTCTCCTTCAGGAATTCGGTCACCTTGGCGGAAACCAGCTTGGTGCGGTCATCAAGAACCAGGGTGCGGTCGAAGTCCTTGGCATTGTAGATGCGATCCTCGACCTCCTCGCCATCGCGATCAAGCTGGCCCTTTTCCGGCCTATAGCCTTCGACATCGCGGTCGATATGGACTTTGATCACCTTATAGGGCGCCAGAAAGCCGTCGCTGATCCCCTGTTTCAGGGAGTAGGTGAACACCGGCTCGCCGAAATAGGCGGTGTTCGAAACGTACTCGGTCTCTTTTGGAGTGGCCGTCAGGCCGATCTGGCTGGCAGCCGAGAAATACTCCAGAATTTCCCGCCAGGCGGAATCGTCGGCCGCACTGCCGCGATGGCACTCGTCGATGACGATCAGGTCGAAGAAATCAGGCGAGAATTCGCGGAACAGCTTTTGCCGATCCTCTGGGCCGGTGATGGCTTGATAGAGGCCGAGATAGATTTCGAACGAGGTGTCGATACGCCGTTTGCGATCCAGCGCCAGAGGCACGGCCTTTTCCGTTCCATCCGGGCGCTCGATGGTCTTTGACTTGGTTGAGAGCTTGGCCATCGCGCCGCCGAAGGGGCGAAAGTCGTTCACCATCGTTTGGTCGATCAAAACGTTGCGATCCGCCAGAAACAGGATGCGCTTCTTGCGCCCAGCTTTCCATAGGCGCCAGATGATCTGGAAGGCGGTATAGGTCTTGCCGGTCCCGGTCGCCATGACCAGCAGGACACGATCCTGCCCCTTGGCGATGGCTTCGATGGCGGCGTTGACGGCATTTACCTGATAATAGCGCGGAGCCTTGCCGCTGCCGTCGTCGTAGTAATCCTGAAGCACCAGGGCTTCGGCGGATGAGTCCAGACCCTTCCATTGGCTGTAGAGCCGCCAAAGCTCATCCGGCGACGGAAACTGGTCAAGGCGGAGGTTTTCCTCCTTCACATCCCGCAGGCCCGTGCGATCATGAAACACGAAGCCGTCGCCATTGGAGGCAAAGACGAAGGGGATCGCCAGCGTTTCGGCGTAGTCCAGCCCCTGTTGCAGGCCGTCGCCTACCGCATGACTGTTGTCCTTCGCCTCGATAAGCGCGATGGGGATATTGGGCTTGTAGTAGAGAACGACGTCCGCCTTCTTGGCCGTGCCTCGAGCGACAAGCTTGCCACGCACGGTGATGCGCCCTTTCGTAAAGAAGACCTCTTCACGGACCTGCAGCATCATGTCCCAGCCAGCCTGCTTGACGGCCGGCAGGATGAACTTGGTGCAGATATCGCGTTCCGTCAAAGAGCGCTTGTCCATTCGGATGCCGTTCCCCCGCACTCCCATTGAATACACAATATGAATAGTGTTCGCAGCGTCAATGCAACCCTGAGGTCTGACGATTACGGTGCGCTAAGTTTTTTCGATTCTTTTGCAAACGCCCTGATGCGCAGTAATGGGGGGAAGACGACCGTTAGAACTGAACGGCGTTTGCAAGAGGGTGTTGACAGAGGGCCAGCTAGTTGGTTTCCAGATGCCGCTTAGGACGGAATGGAAACAGCCCATCCGCATAGCTATCGGCCAACTCGTGGAAGACATTTTCGCTCTCAAAGACATTGAACCCTTGGCGTTCAAGCAGTTCAACGATGACGTCCCGAACTTTACCGAGCGCTATGTAAGAGTCGTCTTCTTGGCGAGCAACCTCTATCATCTGCCAGAGGAGCACGCGCGCCAGATCGTCTCGGTCTGGTCGGCGGCGCAACCTGGCTTTTTCGCGCACCCTCTGCTGGCGGATCATTTGCTTTGCATTCCTCTGTCGCTTGGTTTCTCTGGGCATAACATAACTCCTTGTTGGTGGAGCCTTAGCCTGACCGTCGGCTATGCAAGCGACAAACACCGGTCGCCAAAAATAATCTCGAAGCTGCTGTCCAGCAATGCGTTACCCGCAAACGCCATTTGCCGCGGAATCGCAAATCCGGAGTTTGGCAACGAGGATACGGAGATCGGAATCGCAGCAGGGTAAATTGAGTTGACGCGTGATGATGTGCAGGCACCTTGATACGCATCGTGGCAATTCGGATTACGTCGGCATGAGGTGCCGACAGTTGATGACGATCTAAGAAGACCTGATACGACGCACGTTGCTGTGACCGTCCAGCGCCCGACCGCCTCAGGCAACGCAGTTGTAGAACTCAGAATCGATAATTCTGAAGTTGGAATCGAGATCGGAGAGATCGGAATCGGACGGGCGCCAACAGGAATCGATTTTCTAAATCACGCCGGTTGGTCTGCCGCCGCCCCTCAGCTGTTACCCGTCGCGGACATCCAGCATCTTCCGCACCTCGTCGCCGGTCATAACCCTGACCTCGTTGAGGCGCGTGGCGATGGCCATCAGATCGTCGCGCCGCGCCTCCAGCATGTCGCGCGCTGCTTGCTCGGCTGCCATCAGCCGTGCATTGACGCGCTCTGTGAGATGCCGGTCCAGGTTCAACTCGCTGATGCTCCCGCCCTCGCTGTGGTAAACGAGAGGCTGATGCTTGGAGAAGCCAAGGCGTGTCTCGGCCGCCAAGGCATGGTTCGTGGCCCGCGCCAGATCACTGTCGTCAGCGCCCCCAGCGCCTGCTACTGGTTCCCCGAACACAAGGAGCTCAGCGGTGCGACCGGCTGCGGCAGATGACTGTTCTGGCGGCTCGCGACCTGGCCTACGCCGTCGATGCCGACCGTGGCGGTGATGACTTCGGCGATGCCCGTGAGCGTGAATGCCATGGCATGGCCCGCTTCGTGGACTGCTGTGCGCCAACGCAGGTCATCGGACATTCGCATCTGGCCGACCAGCAGAGCCTGCTCAAGATCGCCCCAGGTGAGGACGCGCTGTTCGCGCCGCACCTTACGTCGGACCTCGCGGCGATGTCGGCGCCTGTTCGACCTGTCGCCAGCAGGGCCAGCGGGCGAAGGACATCATGCTGTTGGTTTTGGATATCGCTCATTGAGGCGCTCCTTTTCCATGGTCGGGATTTTGGGGTCCGGTTGTTTTCCGGTGCTGCTGCGGATCGCGATCTTTCGCCTTTGGTGGACGCAGGTGACGAATGGATTTCCGGAGCGGCGCTGACGACAAAACACTGGCGAGATCGGTGGCAAGATGATGTGCGAGGATACCGCTCAGCGCATCGGTGTCCGGCATGGGAATGTTGACATGCTTTTCCAGCCGGCCCGACCGAAGCAGGGCAGGATCGATCCGATCCGGCAAGTTTGTCGCGGCGACAACGATCACACCCTCTGTCTTCGAGGCACCGTCCAACAGTTCGAGCAACCGGTTGATGAGGGAGCGCCAGTAGTCGTCGTGTTGCTCGCGCCGGCCACCACTGCGACTGCCGATGTTGTCGATCTCGTCGATAAAGAGAATCGACGGCGCATGCGAGCGAGCTGCTTCAAAAGCCTGCGACATCCGCTTCAACACATCGCCGAGATATCCAGGCTCCAGCCATGCCGCAACCGAGGTGACGAGCAGCGGCACTTGCAGCGTGTTGCAAAGTGCTCGGGCATAGGTTGTTTTGCCGGTTCCGGGCGGCCCCGAGAGCAGGAGCTTTGTATTCATCTCGCTCCAGCCAAGACCGCCTTCGCGCCAGACCTGGAGATCGTCTTTCAGATCAAGTGCCCATTGCCGACCTTCACCGTAGCCGGACAATGTTTCAATCCGCAATTGGTGCATGTGCATATCGACCGACGGTTCGCTCATAGCCATTCCATCGACATCTGTCTCGGCGCCCATCTTTTCAGCAGGCGGCTCAAGTGGTCGAATGATGTCCACGCCCTCGAGAGATGAGGACGGTTTGCCCGCATCTTTGGAGGCAGCATTCCTGCTTTTCGGCTTGGTCTCTCGGCTGCTGCGACCGCGACGACCATCGCTGTCCTCGTCTTGATCATTCTCGTCGCGATTTCGTGCCCGGTCACCGAGCGCGGCAAGCGTGGTCAGAATTGTCTCCAGATCGTGCGACGGCCGGATCGACAACGTCAGATCGTCAATGGAAAGGCCTTCCAAATCGAGAGCCAAGGCTTCCATGCGTTTCAGCGACCGCGTCGGGGCGATCCCGAGGGTGAGATGCAGCAGTTCGGCGAGCAGCGTATGATCCAGTCCGCCACATTCGAAGACGATGTCGGCCGTCAGCGCCAGAGACGGTGACGGTGCGATCGATGTTTCGTCGACTACGATGACCGGGATTGCCCGATCGAGCAGCGCGTCGCCTAGATGCTGCGACAGGACCGCGTGTTCGAAATGGCACGCGCCCCTGCCGCTCAACAGTTTCACGGGGCGGCGCGGCCTTGTCCTCCGATCACTGCTCTGCTGTTCCCTGAGAGAGGCACCGTGGTAGACATCGCCAACTTTCATCCGATACGGGAGCAACAACCCGTCCTCCAACATCTGGGTAAAGCGTCTTTCGAAACGGGGAACAGGCGCTTTGATCAACGCGTAGACGTCGGGCCGAGACATCAGTTTGCGAAGAGCGGCGATATCAGAGAGACTTGATCCGATCGCGCGCGCGACCAGCAATGCAACGGCGACAGGTGCAACACTCGGTGCCGGCACATGCTGACGTACCAGGGCGAAGACGTCGCGCTTATTTGGTGATGTTCGGCCCGCTACGGCAGTGGTGAGACCACCCGCAATATAATCTGCGCCGTTGTCAGCGTCTGGTGCACCTACATTCGCAATCGTCGGCTTCGTATGCGGTGGAACCTGAAGCACAGTGTCACGGTCAGCCTCAACGTCGTAGAATTCGAGAGCCAGACCGGACCCAGACATCATCGACTTGCGCAGCCGCTGCGTGACCAACTGGCGATCGTTCATCTGGTGGCCTGTCAGGAGATGCAGGGCTTCGTCGGAAACAGTCCAGACGGTACCACGCTCCTCATCGTGGTCGATAAAACGTTCATCCAGCAGTCCAGCAACGGCGGAACTGTTATAGAGATTAAGAACTGCGTGACGGCGGATGCGGGCAAGCAGATAGCGCGTAACGCGATCGGTGACGGTTTCCATCATGCACCCTCCCCATTGTCGACGCTGTGCGTGGATGTGCGCCGCCCGTCGGGCTCTCCGCGATCGATGACACGCGCAAGATAACGGCGATTGCCGGTCAGCCAGTCGCGCACCATGATCGCGGTTGGGTCATCGCGGTCGCAGAGATCGATCAGCCACTTGCGCAGCTGTGGCTGCAGGCTGGAAAGGCTGCGTCCCTTTCGGCGGCCGCAACGGATGACGGTACCGACGATGGTTGCGACGTGTTCGCGGTACTCTTCACTGGCGGTGGGACCCTTGCCGCCGATGATCGGCAGACGGGGCACCTTAGGCTGGGTGGCCGACAACTGCGACGCGGGGGTGTGCGAAGCATGCTGGATCGGGAAGGGCAAAATATTGGAGGTGGGGTTCGTCATGGCAGACGTCTCCTGATCGCGTGTCCGACGGACAGGCGTTGAATAGGCAGGGTGGGTTGAAGGCAGGGCTCGGCCGTTAGTGCGAGGCGGTCCGGGGTGCTTGCGCAAAGCCGATCTGGATCGTCGGCCGCAGTGCGACAGGACTCAGCGTCCCCGGCGGCTCGGGCATCTGCGCGTTCTCCGACGCCTCATCGCGCAATCGGAAACGCTCTGCTTCTGCCACATCGGCTGCCTTCGTACCGCCGTGGCTTTGGAGGGCCTCGTTCCAGTTTCGCTCGATCCGAGCCTGGAACAGGTTTCGCAGGGTGGCCATGACCTCTCCCGCGCCGGCGACTTCGAGAAGATGATCGAGATGAGACAGCGGCCAGACACCGCCCTCGAGATCACTGCGCTGGTTTTCGGCGTTGAGGATGACGACCCGGACCTCCTTCGCCTGGAGCCGGCGGTACTCCTTGTAGAGCAGATCGGGAACCACAAGCGCTGCCGCCAGCATGCGGTTTTTCAGCTCGGCGATCCGTGAGATTTCGTAGGAGCCGAGGCTTCGCTTCACGTCGACCAGATGCGCGACGGACGTTCGGAGATTGAGGATGAGCAGATCGGGCGTGTAGCTCTTGCGCCCGCTGCTGTCGGCATCGAGGCTGAGCGAGCGGAAGAGAGAAGGGTCGTTCATCTCAACCAGCTCCGTTGCCGCCTTTGTCACCGGAAGGCGCAAGTTGCCAGTGAGAACGACGAGGTCCGTATTCAGACTGGCGATCAAGGCGATGCCGCGTTCCAGCAGCCGTCCTTCGGCGACCGGCACGGCACGAAGGATGGCGGCAATCTCCATCATGCCGGCGACAAGCGCACCACGAAGTAGGTCGGCGGAAAGTGTCTGCGCCACAATCTCGGCGATCAGCGCATCCAGCCGGGACTGGAGGGCCTCAACCTCTGCGATGGTTGAGTAAACAGGCGTCGTATTGTGTTTCATAGTGATCATGGAATTCTCCTGTTAATTGGAAACAGGATCGCCAGACGCGGCAAATCCGCGGACAAATGCCCGCGTATGCGGAAACAATTTCCGCATACAATGCCAGGCTCGGCGATCCGACGTCGGGTTACGATGTGCGACCGACGAGCATCGGCACGACGGCGAACGGACGTGTTTCAACAGGAGAGCGGGGAGAAGACACTTCCGGACCGGAAGCGAAGCAGATAAGGGTCGACATAGCCTGTGGCCTTTCGAGAGAAGGTTGCGGGTCAGGCCTCCGTTCGATGTTACCAGCATCGGCGGGGGCTGCTAAGTGTCTGCAGAACCAGGTGTTTCTGCTGACCCTGTCGACATAGCCCGGAGATTGAGGTCCGGCAAGCAGGCAGAACGCATCCGGAACAGAGAGCTCCGGCATGGTTAACGAGAGACGCGTCGGACCGGAGCGCCAAACGTAAAAAGCCCCGCTCACGGTTGGCGGGGCTCTTGAAATTGAGCAGGGGCAGCCTGCTATGCAGCGTGACGCTCGGCAGTCTGCCGATCGGAGTTCATCCGGTTCCTGCGGTCATACCAGCTGGTGGACTCGACGCCCTCCGAGGCCTCCTCGACCGGTGACGGCATCTGATCGAGCGGGATCAGACCCTCGATCTCGCTCGTATCCGTCTCATCGACATCCGACACGGCGATGAGGTCGGCCGCGATTTCGGCGACCGCTTCACCGTGAACCACAAAGCGGAGCAATGGGACGACCTCGTTCTGGAGCCACGGAACGAACGCCCGGCCCTTCGCCCAATCGTCGGCGCCGCCCATACGGTGCAGCAGGTCCTGAACATTCCGCCAGACGGTGCCCTCGGGAAGCTTCGCGGCACGCCAGTTCATGTAGGTCGTGGCATCGGGCTGCAACGGAGCCCCGATGCTGTTGAGGAGGTCGTGCGCATGCCGGCACGGGAGCACGACTTTATCCTGCAGCGGCTTCTTCACGACAGGCTTCTTCTTTGCTAGCGGCTCGAGAGCGAGCTCTACCTCATTGAGAACGATCTCCAGCATTTTCTGGAACCGTGCAACGTCTGTGTCGGTTTTTGCCGCGGCGACTTTGCGAAGTCCCGCCACGCCTGCTGTATCGAAGGTCGCCAAGTCGCTCTTAACCTTCGGCTTCCTGCCGAGCATCTCGCGGGCATCCTTTACCCGGATACGCTCGCCATCCGCCATCCTGGTGATCACCGCCTCGATCTGCTCCGGTTCGCCCTTGGCCAGCTCGAACATCACCGTCGGCATGACGGCATGAGCGAGAAGCTGCTCACGATAGTTCTGGAGCCGCTCGTGGATCGAGATGTAGTTCCACGCCGAGCGCACGGTGTAGTCGGAGAATGTCGCGAGCCACTTTCCGAATGCCTTCTCCGGCACGAGCGGCTTGGCCTCGGCGAAGGTGCATCCGAGATCGAAGGCGTGGGCGCCCGACCTCTTGTTGAGCGCGATGATCTTGTCCGCCGCGCGCTGGAGGGCGCTTATTGCCTCCGGCTCCGTCACGGCCCCGACCGGCGCGTCGGCAATCGGCTCCCCGCTAATGTCCTTATAGTTGTCCCGATTCATTTCAATGACCTTCTTCATGCGTGACCTTTCTTCGTTGTCCAGCTCAAGGCTGTACACATATGGTCACCGGAGAAGGACGGCCTGTCAACTCGACCTCCATTGTCAACACATTGATATCATTTCCTTTATATTGATTTCATTAGGTTTTCTGCTGCTCGCTTTTACCCCTAAATGCCCCAAAGTGCGACATTCTGACGCACCTTGAACATCGACACCGGGAGCGCTCAAACTTCAATCATAGAGAGCATTTTAGAATGCGTATGCGGCAATTATTTCTGCATTCAATCTGATCGAGACGCGCATTCCGTTCCCCTCGGGAGACATAAATTCGTTGGCTAAATCTGTAGTGAGCAAGGCCTTGCTGCCTGCTAACACGCCGTTAACCATAGCGACCGAATCCGACCATGCCACAGCCGCCGAGGCCCGAAAGCATCTTGTGCTTTCAGCAATCCGGACTATTTGTGCCTTACGACGTTGCTGTCCCAGCGCATGTGAGAGTGCAAACGGAACTTCGGCTCGTCGTCAAAGAAGCCAGCGGCGGACAAACCGGCTCTCACGGTCCTGCCATCGTTTTCCAAAATCACTGATGAACGAAACGATGTGCAGAATCGCAAAGGAGAACCTATGTCTGCTGTATCGCTTGTTAAGTCCTCGGCGGCTAAAGCTCCCGATCGAAGTGAAGGTCTTCTGGAGCTGCTCCGCTTTTACGCGGCGCATGAGGGGGAATTTGGGCGCGCCGGTGCCCTGTTGAAGTACGGGCGGTTTTTCCCGCACGTCAACGAGCGTCCAAAGGGATTGCGCATTGGGCCGATGGGCCTGTGCTACTGTAACTGTACGCGAGCGCGTTATCCGTATCTGGCTTACGATCCAGTCCCGTTTCATTACGCGGAGGGCTACGCGCTGGATTCCGAGTTAGGCATTCCCTTTGAGCACGCGTGGCTCGTCGATGTGAACGGCCGCGCGGTCGATCTCACCTGGACGGACACGAAGAACGCCGTCTATTTCGGCGTGACCTTCAGCGACGCATTCGTCTATCAGGCGATGAAGGAGACGGGGCTTTTCGGAATTCTCCCCAGCGTCGCGCTCCAAAAAACCCTGTTCGCAAACAGCGCGGCGTTCAAGGCTACGCTCTGGAAGCCAAGCCTTCCGGGACTACCGAGCGGGCGCCTTCGCCAAGCCTGACGATCCATCATCCTGGCCGGCCATCGATTTTTCGTCGGCCGGCTTGGAGATCGCGGATTTTTCACTACGTAAGCTTACCGACCTGCCGAAGGCTTCTGATGTCAAAAAATGTTATCTTTTACGCACGCTACTCGAGCGACCTACAGGATGAGCAATCGATCGAGACGCAGGTCGCTCTCGGCCGTGCGTTTGCAGATGAACGTGGTTGGCAGATTGTCGAAGTTTTTGAAGACAAAGCTATCAGCGGTACCAGGCTCAAAACACGACCCGGTATTCAAGCCATGCTGCGCCGGATCAAGCGCGGAGGGATTGATCTGCTCCTGTGCATGTCGGTCGACCGCATTTCCCGTGACATGGAGCACAGCTCAGGCATCCTGAAGCAGCTCCGCCATCACGGCGTCGAGCTTTGGACGGTGCAGAACAAAGCGCCGGTCAATGATATGGAGCTTGGCCTTCGCTCCATCATCAATCACGATATGATCGAACAGACCCGCTACAAAACGCGGGAAGGCATGAAGACGTCTGTCCGCAAAGGCAAGGCGGCCGGCGGCATTGCTTACGGTTACCGGATGAAGCTGGAGCACGACGATAAATTCAACCGCATCGCTGGCTTGCGCGAAGTCGACGAAGGACAGGCCGAGATCGTCCGCTGGATATTCGGCCAGTATGCTATCGGACGCACACCATCTGACCTCGCCATCGACCTCAATAACCGTGTCCCACCGGTGCCAGGGCCAAGGGGTTTGATGTGGCGCGATACTGCAATCCGTGGTCATCGTGATCGGGGAACCGGCATCCTCAACAACGAGACATATGTTGGCCGGCTGGTGTTCAACCGCCGCCAGTTTCGAAAGAACCCGGAGACCGAGCAACGCGAAGCCCGGATGAACGACAAAAGCGAATGGGTTGTCGGAGAGGTGCCTGAGCTCCGGATCATCGATGATGAACTGTGGTCCAAGGTCAAGAAGCGCCAGATTGAGGTCGAGGCGAGCTTCGCCCATACATCGACCAACCGGCTCAACCGGGCGCACCGGCCGCAGTATCTGTTCAGCGGCCTTCTTGAGTGTGGCCTTTGCGGTGGAACGTACTCGACGACTGCGAACGCGCGATACGGCTGCAAGAACCGGAGCAAACATCTGCCGATCGAACATCTCGGCAACAACGTTTGCCCCAACTCCAAAACCATCAGTCGCGCCGAATTGGAAAGGAGGGTTCTTGATGCCATTCCGGCCAATCTATTGTCCGTTGAGAGCACCACATCCATCGTAAGCGTCCGGCGAGCGGATTTTTCGTATCGCGACCTTTGAGTTAGCGGTCTAGCGCTTTGTCTCGTCGGCCATCACGCGCTCGATCATTTCAGGATCGCATTGCTCGTCAATGAGAA
>NZ_JAFCXE010000024.1:0-115716 GCF_049897905.1 Pararhizobium sp. PWRC1-1
GGAGGACCAGAGCCAGCAAACGGTCTCCAACGACCGGGATCCCGACGGCCTTCCGCCCGCCCCCATTAAAGCACAGTTCAGACACACAGGATTCCTGTGACAAGCACAGGGATGACGGAGGCATGCAGTTCGCCATGTGCGCGGTGGCCTCTTAAATCAAATCGCCTGCCCACCCAGCATCTTCGGCTCGCTCTGCCCGCCCAGCCCTGATGCCTGCCGGATGAAGAACGACTTCACCGATGGCATCCGGTCGACGATGCCGAGGCCGAAATCGCGCAGTGCCCGGACCGGCGTCACATCGTTGGAAAACAGCCGGTTCAGCACATCGGTGGTCACGCCCATGCGGAACGTGTCGAACCGCCGCCAGCTCTGGTAGCGCTCGAGCACGGCGAGCGAGCCGATATCGAGACCGAGTCGGTCGGCATCGACGACGGTTTCGGCGAGCGCCGCCACATCCTTGAAGCCGAGATTGAGGCCCTGGCCGGAAATCGGGTGGATGCCGTGGGCGGCATCGCCGGCCAGCGCGAAACGCGGCGCGATGAAATCGCGCGCCAGCGTCAGCCCCAGCGGAAAGGCGCGGCGTCCGCCGACAACCTTCAGCGTGCCGAGCTTGTGGCCGAAGCGGCGCTCCAATTCTTCCTCGAACACCAGATCGTCGCTGGCGATCAACCGGTCGGCGTCCCGCGTCCGCTCCGTCCAGACCAGTGAGGAGCGATTGTTCTTCAGTGGCAGCGTTGCGAACGGGCCGGCAGGCAGAAAATGCTCTTCCGCCGTGCCGTCATGCGGCCGCTCGTGCTCGACTGTGGTGACAATGCCCGATTGGCCGTAGTCGAAATCGACGGTCTTGATGCCGGCGGCATCGCGCAGTTTGGAGCGCACACCGTCGCAGGCGACCAGCAGCCGCGCCTCGATTGCCTCGCCATTGGCCAACGCCACGGAAACCGAATGATCGCCGCTCTTGAAATCGGCCGCCGCGGTCGATTGCCGGATCTCGACGCCGAGCGCCTGTGCTGCCTTGCGCAGCGCGCCGACCAACGCGACATTGGGCACCATATGGGCAAACGGCCGCCCCTCAACCTTTTCATCCTCGAAGGTCAGGAACACCGGGCGCACCGGATCGGCAGTTTTCGAATCGGTGATGACCATGCGCTTGATCGGTTCGGCCTCCGGCTCGATCTCGCTCCAGATGCCAAGCACGTCGAGCATCTGCGAGGCAGCGGCGATGATCGCAGAGGCGCGCTCGTCCTTTTTCCAGGCATCGTCCGGAGCGCCGTCGATCAGGCTTACGGCAAGGTGTGGCGCGGCTTTCTTGATGGATACGGCCAGCGACAGCCCGACATAACCGCCGCCCGCAATCAGCACATCGATCATCTCTCATTCTCCCGTCGCTCTTGAGCATTGCTTGTGGCCTATATAGATCATTGATGCGCTCGTTCCTACCGCTTGAGCGTTCGACCTCTGGAGATTGCCGAAATGTCGCGCCCCGCTGAAAACCCCGCCCCGATGGATGTTCTGTTGCAGACGCTGGATCTGGAGAAGCTGGAGGAGAACCTGTTTCGCGGCCGCTCGCCGCAGGTCGGCTGGCAGCGTGTCTTCGGCGGACAGGTGATCGGCCAAGCGCTGGTGGCAGCCCAGCGCACCGTCAGCGAAGGCCGCTACGTGCATTCGCTGCACGCCTATTTCATGCGGCCGGGCGATCCCGCCGTGCCGATCATCTACGATGTCGATCGTATCCGTGACGGCGCGAGCTTTGCCACCCGCCGCGTCGTCGCCATCCAGCACGGCAAGGCGATCTTTTCGCTGTCGGCCTCCTTCCAGTTCGACGAAGAGGGCTTCGACCACCAGATCACCATGCCGGATGTCGCAGCCCCCGAAACGCTGATGGGCGAACAAGACATCAAGGACACGTTTCTCGTCAATGCACCGGAAGCGATCCGCCGCTACTGGGAGCGCCCCCGGCCGATCGAAATCCGCCCGGTTTCGCTGAAACATTATTTCTCGCGTGACAAGCTTGAGCCGTCGCAGGATGTCTGGGTCAAGGCCGTCGGCGCTGTTCCGGACGAGCGCCACATCCAGGCGGCGGTGCTGGCCTATATTTCCGACATGACCCTGCTCGACACAGCACTTTATGCCCATGGTACCTCGGTGTTTGACCGCGACCTGCAGGTGGCGAGCCTCGATCATGCCATGTGGTTCCACCGTCCATGCCGCATGGATGACTGGCTGCTCTACACGCAGGACAGCCCCAGCGCCTTCGGTGCACGCGGCATGACGCGTGGCAGCCTTTTTGATCGCTCCGGCACCCTCATCGCCTCGGTTGCCCAGGAAGGCCTGATCCGGAAAAAGGCATCTGAATAAAAAAGCGCCGCTTTTTCGATTCTGCTTAATTTTTCATCGTTTAAATTGATAAATTTTTGACATTCCGCCGACAGCGCTCGGCGGAATGTGGCATTTCCGTGTTTTTTCATGGGCTTACCCCATCCACTCTCAAACTGGCACGCCCCTTGAATAGCAAGGAGCGGTCGTTGGGGATTTGTGCTCCGCGGCAAGGAGAGACGGCCCCGAGCCGGGGATGAACAAGGATGGAAAACCAGATGAAAATTGTGATGGCCATTATCAAGCCGTTCAAGCTCGATGAGGTTCGCGAAGCCCTCACTGCCGTTGGCATCCAAGGCCTGACCGTGACCGAAGTAAAGGGTTACGGACGTCAGAAGGGACATACGGAAATCTACCGCGGCACGGAATATGCCGTGAGCTTCCTGCCGAAACTGAAGATCGAAATCGCCGTTGCCACCGAAATCGTAGACAAAACCGTCGAAGCGATCGCCGCATCAGCCAAGACCGGCCAGATCGGCGACGGCAAGATCTTCGTCTACTCGATTGACCATGCCGTGCGCATTCGTACCGGCGAAACCGACACAGAAGCGCTGTAAGTCACGGCCGTTCAGGGAGCTACATGTCAATGTCTTCATTTAAACTTTCCACCTCTCTTGGACGCGTGGGCGCTGCAGCTGCAGCCCTCCTCGCACCGGCCATCGCCTTTGCGCAGGAAGCAGCGCCCGCCGCTACTGAAGCGGCCGTTGCCGCAGCGCCGGCGATGACCGTCGACAAGGGCGACACCACCTGGATGATGCTGTCCAGCATTCTGGTTCTGCTGATGACCGTACCGGGCCTCGCCCTGTTCTACGGCGGCCTCGTGCGCACCAAGAACATGCTGTCCGTCCTGATGCAGGTGCTGATGATCGCTGCGGTCGCGATGATCATCTGGGTCACCTACGGCTACTCGCTCGCTTTCACCGATGGCGGCTCACTGAACAGTTTCGTCGGCGGCTTCTCGAAGGTCTTCCTGTCCGGCGTTGATGTATCGACCATGGCCGAGAGCTTCTCGAAGGGCGTTGCCATTCCGGAGCTCGTTTTCGTCATCTTCCAGATGACCTTTGCGGCCATCACCCCCGGCCTGATCATCGGCGCCTTCGCAGAACGCATCAAGTTCTCCGCCGTGATCCTGTTCACCATCCTGTGGCTCACCTTCATCTACTTCCCGATTGCCCACATGGTCTGGTTCTGGGGCGGCCCGAGCGCCTATGCCGGCCCGACCGGCCTGATCTTCGGCTTTGGCGCGATCGATTTCGCCGGCGGCACCGTCGTGCACATCAATGCCGGTATTGCCGGTTTGGTGGGCGCGATCATGGTCGGCAAGCGTACCGGCTTCGGCAAGGACATGATGGCTCCGCATTCGATGACCATGACAATGATCGGCGCCTCGCTTCTGTGGGTTGGCTGGTTCGGCTTCAATGCCGGTTCCAACCTCGAAGCCAACGCCTATGCCGTTCTTGCCATGATCAACACCTTCGTTGCCACGGCGGCCGCCATCATCTCCTGGTCTCTGGTTGAAACCTTCACGCGCGGCAAGGCTTCCATGCTGGGTGCTGCTTCCGGCGCCGTCGCAGGCCTCGTCGTCATCACGCCTGCCGCCGGCTTCGTCGGCCCGATGGGCGCGATCGTCATGGGTCTCATCGTCTCCCCGGCCTGCTACTTCTTCGTCTCCACGGTGAAGAACAAGTTCGGCTACGACGATACGGCTGACGTCTTCGGCGTTCACTGCATCGGTGGCATCATCGGCGCGCTTCTGACCGGCGTTTTCGTCAACCCGGCTCTCGGTGGCGCTGGCATCGTTGATTACTCGACGGCCGATTTTGCGGCTGGCTATGCCGGCACTGCAACGCAGGTCTGGGCACAGTTCAAGGGCGTCATCGTCACCATCCTGTGGTCGGGCATCGGTTCGGCAATCCTCTACAAGATCGTCGATGTCATCGTCGGTCTGCGTGTGCCCGTCGAAGCCGAACGCGAAGGTCTCGACCTCTCTTCACACGGCGAAGCCGCCTACCACTCGTAAGGCATTCGCGGAGCCGGAAAACCGGCTCCGCATCCAGTCCCGTCGCGGTTTCGCCTCGTGCGGAACCGCATTTGAC
Source organism: Pararhizobium sp. PWRC1-1 (assembly GCF_049897905.1). Classification (NCBI taxonomy): domain Bacteria; kingdom Pseudomonadati; phylum Pseudomonadota; class Alphaproteobacteria; order Hyphomicrobiales; family Rhizobiaceae; genus Pararhizobium; species Pararhizobium sp. PWRC1-1. The sequence continues at coordinate 4,473 of NZ_JAFCXE010000024.1, forward strand.
CCGGACCTCGTCCGGGTCTTTTTTTGCTCTCTCGCACACTCGAAGTTGCCCAAAAGCGGGTTTAGGTGGGGAAAACTGCCCTTGCGGCAGCGTTTCCCGTAAACGAAGCATCAAGGTTAATAGGGCTTTAACTCTCCTCTGTTTACCTTCGACGCATGCGCGCATGGCGTTTTTCGGGAATAACAGGCAGCAGGTCATCATGAGCAGAAGCAATCAGGCGGTATACGACAACCGTTCCAACCGGTTTGTGCTTTCCACATTCGTCTGGAAGCAGATCGCGGCCCTGGCGGGATTTGCGGTATTCGTCGCTCTCGGGTTCGCGATAGCTGCATTGTCGAGCTGGAACGTCGCCGATCCCAGCTTCTCCTATGCGACCGCCGATGCCCCGACCAACCTGCTCGGCTACACAGGCGCCGCCTTCGCCGATATCTTCATGCAGTTCTTCGGCATTGCCAGTGTCGTGGCGCTCCTTCCCGTCGTTGCCTGGGGTCTCGTGCTGATCATCGGCAAACCCTTCGATCATATCGTCAAGCGCGCCGGTGCCTGGTTCTTCGGGTCCGTGCTCGCCTCGGCTGCGCTGAGCTGCATCCCTGCTCCCGTCACCTGGCCGCTGCCCAACGGCCTTGGCGGCGTCTTCGGCGACATGATCCTGCGCTTTCCAGCCCTGTTCACCGGCACCTATCCGAGCGGCACGTTCGGCACCGTGCTCGCCGTCTTGTTCACGCTTCCCGCCGCCTATTTCCTGATCTACAGCGCCGGCCTCATCGGTGTATCCGACCCTGAGGACGAGAACGACGTGCCTGTACCGGCACCCAGCAAGGCCCGCACCGTCAGCGACGAATCCGAAGACGACGAATCCGAGGGTATCATCATGGTGATGGCTGGTGCACTCACCCATATGCGCTTCACCGCCCAGGCCCGTATCCGCCGTCTGTTTGGCCTCAGCGGCCGCCGCAAGCAGGCAGTGCGAGATTATGACGAACCCTATGATTTCAACGGGGATGAATTCGGCACGCTGAACGAACCGTCACGCCCGAAAGCCGTTGCCCGCTCCGAGCGGGTCGAGCCGTCGCTGGACCGCAGCGAGCGCCGCACCGTCGCCGCGCCATCGATGTCGATGGACGACGAGGACGACGATTTCCCCGCCATCGACAACCGCCGTGCATCCGCTGACATTCTGCCCGGTGATGACGAGGACGACATCGACCCCGCTGCCGACTGGGCGCCGGTCCCGGCACCGCGCAAGCAGGCATTGCCATCGGCCACGGCACGCGTTGTCCCCCCAGCACCCCGTCCGAAGACCGGCCAGCGCATCGAACGCGAAGCGCAGACGTCGCTGGTGTCCGACGATGACGATTTTACCCTGCCGCCGCTGCATTTCCTCGCCGAGCCGAAAAACGTCGCCCGTGACGCGACATTGTCTGCCGATGCGCTGGAGCAGAATGCCCGCATGCTGGAAGGCGTGCTGGAGGATTTCGGCGTCAAGGGTGAGATCATCCATGTCCGCCCCGGCCCGGTGGTCACCATGTACGAACTGGAGCCAGCCCCCGGCATCAAATCGTCGCGCGTCATCGGCCTGGCCGACGATATTGCCCGCTCGATGTCGGCGATCGCCGCCCGCGTCGCCGTCGTGCCCGGCCGCAACGCCATCGGCATCGAACTGCCCAACCAGCGCCGTGAAACCGTCTATCTGCGTGAACTGATCGGATCGAGGGATTTCGAGACCAGCAAGACCCGTCTTGCCATGGCGCTCGGCAAGACGATCGGCGGCGAACCGGTCATCGTCGATATCGCCAAGATGCCGCATCTATTGGTCGCGGGCACCACCGGTTCGGGTAAATCGGTCGCCATCAATACCATGATCCTGTCGATCCTCTACCGGCTGAAGCCGGAGCAGTGCCGGTTGATCATGATCGACCCGAAGATGCTCGAACTCTCCGTCTATGACGGCATTCCGCATCTGCTCTCGCCTGTCGTCACCGATCCGAAGAAGGCTGTCGTGGCGCTGAAATGGACCGTGCGCGAGATGGAAGAGCGCTACAAGAAGATGTCGAAGATCGGCGTGCGCAACATCGACGGCTTCAATTCGCGCGTCGAGCAGGCGATGGCCAAGGGCGAGCAGATCAGCCGCACCGTCCAGACCGGCTTTGACCGCCAGACCGGCGAGGCCGTCTACGAGACGGAAGAGTTCGACCTGCAGCCGATGCCCTATATCGTCGTCATCATCGACGAAATGGCCGACCTGATGATGGTGGCCGGCAAGGATATCGAAGGTGCCGTCCAGCGCCTCGCCCAGATGGCCCGCGCCGCCGGCATCCACGTCATCATGGCAACGCAGCGTCCGTCCGTCGATGTCATCACCGGTACGATCAAGGCCAACTTCCCGACCCGTATCTCCTTCCAGGTCACCTCGAAGATCGACAGCCGCACCATCCTAGGTGAACAGGGCGCCGAACAGCTGCTCGGCATGGGCGACATGCTCTACATGGCCGGCGGTGGCCGTATCCAGCGTGTGCACGGCCCGTTTGTCTCGGATACCGAGGTTGAGGACGTCGTTAGATATTTGAAGACCCAGGGCTCGCCGCAATATCTCGATGCCATCACCGAAGATGATGACGAGGATGACGAAGGCGGCAGCGGCCCGGCCGGGACTTCCAATCTTGCCGAATCCGACGACCCTTACGACCAGGCTGTTGCCATCGTGCTGCGCGACGGCAAGGCATCGACATCCTATGTCCAGCGCCGTCTCGGCATCGGCTACAATCGTGCCGCCTCGCTGATCGAGCGCATGGAGCAGGAGGGCATCATTGGTGCCGCCAACCACGCCGGCAAGCGCGAAATCCTGGTGCCGACCGAAAGCGACATCACCGGCAGGTAACCCCTTGAGAAAGCCGTTCGCGGCGTGCTCGAAAATCCCGGGCGAATACGGCCCGGGCGCCCTTCACGGGGAATTGAAGACGGGCGCAAGACAGGCCTTGAAGGCGCCGCACTTGCGCTCCACATGAGACTGGAAATGAAGGAGATAACGATGACAGACACCGAAACCGGCCATTTTGAACAGGACATGAAATTTCCGTCCCTGTCGCGCCGTGCCTTCGTCGGCGGTCTTGCTGTTTTCGCTGCTCTGACCTTCATCGGCCTGCCCATCGAACCCGCCCAGGCGCAGACGGCCATTGCCCAGAAAATCGCCGACCATTTCGCCTCCGTCAAAACCATGAGCGGCGAGTTCGTGCAGTTCGGCCCACGCGGCGAACAGACCGGCGGCAAGTTCTTCATCAGCCGCCCCGGCAAGATCCGCTTCAACTACGAGGCGCCCTCACCGATGCGGGTGATCGCCGACGGAAAGTCCGTCGTCATCGGCAATCAGAAAATGAAGACCTGGGATATCTATCCTTTGTCGAAGACGCCGCTGAAGCTGCTCTTGTCCGACAATATCGACCTGACCGGCAAGATGGTCCGCGATGTCAAGGAAGAGGCCGACCTCACCACCATCGTGCTGGGCGACCGCACCGTGTTCGGCGATGCGACGATCACCCTGATGTTCGACCCGAAGACCTACGACCTGCGCCAGTGGACGATCACCGACGCCCAGAAGAAAGACACCTCGGTGATGATCTTCAACGTCAAGAACGGCGTGCCGATGGACGACAAGGTTTTCAATATCCCCTACGACGACATCAACAATCGTGGCAAGTAAGACCGCCAGCGGCAGATTGAACGCCGTTGCGTGTCACTGAGCCAACGCGCCGCCATCGATGCGGCGCGTCATCAGGATCTCGTCGATCTCCCTGCCCTCGTGAATTGTCCCTCCGGGAATACGGCCGGCCTGCGTAAACCCCTCGCGCTGGTAAAACCGGAAGGCCGCCGGGTTTTCGGCGCTGACGGCAAGCTCCAGCTGCCGGATACCGGCTTGCAGGGCATGAGCGACCAGCATATCGATAATTGCCTTCGCATGCCCGCCGCCGCGCCGGTCCTTGCGTACATAGACCATGATGACGGTGCCGCGATGCGCCATCTTGCTGGCAGTCTGCGGCATCAGGCCCATCATGGCGATCGGCTCACCCTCATGAAAATCGACGAACACAGCGTTGACGGTCAGTCGCCGTGTCCATTCCGCATCCGGCAAGGCCTCCCAGTCCGCAGCGCTGCTGGCAAAGTTCGCCGGCTCACTGTGCAGGGCTTCGAGCCGAATCTTGCGAAACACTTGCATATCGTCTGGGCCAAGCTGGCGGATCATGGGGCACCCTTATCGTGAAGCGTAAACGCGGCGATTGAAAACCTCAGCGGCAATAGATATCACCGTCAACGGCTGTCAACATGGACCCTCCAATCCAAGTGTGGCGCCTGCCTAAAGCCCAGATGACAAACGCGCAGGCAGCGTCCGTTTCCGCACAGCATTCTCACGAAGGACCCCTTGCATGGCATTGTCGATCGCCACCTGGAACATCAACTCGGTGCGCCTGCGCATGCCGCTGGTCGAGCATCTCTTGAAGACCTGGGCGCCGGATATTCTCTGCCTGCAGGAAACCAAGGTTGCCAACGACCTCTTCCCGTTTTCGCCGCTGAAGGCGCTGGGTTACGAACACATCGCCATCCATGGCCAGAAGGGTTATCACGGCGTCGCCACCATCTCCCGCCTGCCGCTGCATGAGTTGAGTGACCGGCGCGACTATTGTGGCGTCGGCGATGCCCGCCATCTCTCGGTCGTCTTTGAAAAATCCGGCAAGAAAATCCGCCTGCATAATTTCTATGTGCCCGCCGGCGGCGACGAGCCGGACCGGACGATCAACCAGAAATTCGGCCATAAGCTCGATTTTATCGACGAGATGAAAATGCTCCATGCCGAAAGCGAGGCCGGCATCTCGTCGGTTCTGGTCGGCGACCTCAACATCGCGCCGCTGGAACACGACGTCTGGTCGCACAAGCAGCTGCTGAAAATCGTCAGCCATACGCCGATTGAGACGGAAGGCCTGACGGCCGTTCTGAACGGCGGTGCCTGGGTGGACCTGATGCGCCAGCACACGCCATCGCCGGAAAAGCTCTACACCTGGTGGAGCTACCGCGCCAAGGATTGGGAAGGTGCCAACAAGGGCCGCCGCCTCGACCATGTCTGGTCGTCCGCCGACCTCTCGCCGCACCTTACCCGCGTCGATATCCTCAAGGAAGCCCGTGGCTGGGACCGCCCCTCAGACCACGTCCCCGTCATCGCCCATTTCGATCTTTAGGGGCGATAACCGATCCTACCGCCAGCCGAGCGCCGGTGCGACATGCTTCAGGACCGACTCGATGACGTGGGCGTTGTAATCGACGCCCAGCTGGTTCGGGACGGTCAGCAGCAGGGTATCCGCCTCGGCGATCGCCTCGTCTTCGGCCAGCTGCCGGATGAGGACGTCGGGCTCTGCGGCATAGGAGCGGCCGAAGATCGCCCGTGTCTGGTCGTCGATATAGCCGACCGTATCGCTTTCCTTGCTGCCCCCGCCGAAATAGGCGCGGTCGCGATCATCCACGAGCGCGAAGATGCTACGGCTGACCGACACACGCGGCGTGCGCGTATGGCCGGCTTCCTTCCAGGCATCCCGGTAGAGCCGGATCTGCGCCGCCTGCTGGACGTGGAAGGGTTCGCCGGTTTCGTCGTTCTTCAGCGTCGAGCTCTGCAGGTTCATGCCGAGCTTTGCCGCCCAAATGGCCGTTGCATTGGAGCTCGCACCCCACCATATGCGCTCGCGCAAGCCTTCCGAATGCGGCTCAAGCCGCAACAGGCCCGGCGGATTGGGAAACATCGGACGCGGGTTCGGCTGGGCAAAGCCCTGGCCCTTTAGAGTTTCGAGCAAGACTTCGGTGTGCTTGCGCGCCATGTCCGCATCGCTTATGCCGTCCTGCGGCTCATAACCGAAATAGCGCCAGCCATCGATCACCTGTTCAGGCGAGCCACGGCTGATGCCCAGCTGCAGACGCCCATTCGATATCAGGTCGGCACTCCCGGCATCCTCGGCCATGTAGAGCGGGTTCTCATAGCGCATGTCGATAACGGCGGTACCGATCTCGATCTTCTTGGTTCTGGCGCCAATAGCGGCGAGAAGCGGAAAGGGTGCAGCAAGCTGCCTGGCAAAATGATGCACACGGAAATAGGCGCCGTCGGCACCGAGTTCCTCGGCGGCAACCGCCAGATCGATCGACTGCAAAAGCGCGTCTCCCGCCGACCGGGTCCCGGACTGCGTCGAAGGGCTCCAATGTCCGAACGAAAGAAAACCAATTTTTTTCATGATCTTGTCCCTGATGATGGCAATGTGTTGCAGCATAGATGGGGAAGAAGCACACCACAGGAAAGAGCGGGAGCTAGCAGCAAAGGCTGCGCCATCGAAACACATTGTCTCCAGGAGGAAACGTCTACCCGAATTTCGGCGCCAGCTTCTGCATCGCGCTGATCATCGTCTGCAGATTATTCTTGATCCGGGCTTCGACCACGACCGCCACTTCCGGATATTCCTCCAGCATGCGGCGGAACAGCGGCCGGTTGATGCGGATGACTTCGCTGTCTTCTTCGGCGGTGGCGGTAAACTTGCGCTCGACGAAGGAGATCATCGCCAGTTCGGACAGAAGCGTGCCGCGTCCAACGGTATCGACCACTTCGACACTGCCGTCGACGAGGTTGCGCGTCAGCGTGACGGAGCCGCTGGCAATGGCAAAGGCGCAATCAGCCGGCGCGCCCTCGCGAAACAGCTGCTGGCCTCTGTTCAATCGCCGCCGCTCTGCACCGAACGCGATCAGCCGCAACTTGTCGTCATCGATATCCGCAAACAGCGGCACGAGGGACAGAAGGGCGATATCGTTGTTCAGCGACAAAGGGATACCTCTGAGCGGGCATGACACCGGATGGGATCACGCCCAGTGTCGTTATGGAACTATCTTGTAGCCGCCATTCTCTGTCACCAAAATCTCCGCATTGGAAGGGTCACGTTCGATTTTCTGGCGCAGCCGGTAGACATGGGTCTCGAGCGTGTGGGTGGTGACGCCGGAATTATAGCCCCAGACCTCTTCCAGCAAAACATCGCGGGTAACCACCTTCTGGTCGGCGCGGTAGAGATATCGGATGATCGCCGCTTCCTTTTCGGTGAGCCGGATCTTCTGGCCGTTCTCCAGCGTCAGGAGCTTCTGGCCCGGCTTGAACGTGTAGGGACCGACGTTGAAGGTCGCGTCCTCGCTCTGCTCGTGCTGGCGCAACTGCGCCCGGATGCGGGCGAGCAATACGGCGAAACGGAAAGGCTTGGTCACATAGTCGTTGGCGCCGGCCTCAAGACCTAGGATCGTATCCGAATCGGTATCATGCCCGGTCAGCATGATGATCGGCGGCTTGAAGCCGCCCTTGCGCAGGAGCTTGACCGCCTCGCGGCCATCCATGTCCGGCAGGCCGACATCCATCACCAGAAGGGCTATCTGGTTATTGCGTGCAGTGTTGATGCCCTTGGCGGCCGTCGATTCCTGAAGAATGGTGAACTCCTCATAGAGGGCAAGTTGCTCCACCAGAGTTTCACGCAGGTCGTTGTCGTCATCGACGAGAAGAATGGTGCGGGCCGACATGGTAATCTCTCCTTGCTTGCGGTCTCAAACTAACGCAATCGCTGCCTTAAACAAGCTGTTCAGCACTCACCCGGTTGTTACATATTGTGCAGTGCTATTGTTATGTTTCAGATCACGCACAACGCAAAAAACTGTGAGCAAAATGCGATTGAAACCCCGCAAGGCTGCCATTCCAGCCCGCACCATCACCGTAAGGCCAAAGCCGGGCAACCGCACCCGCGCTCTGGTGAGCTTTGCAGGCCGCACCGAGGAGGCCGCCATCGGCCGTAGCGGCATCACTGCGCGCAAGCGCGAAGGCGATGGCGCCACCCCGATCGCCGCCATGCGCCTGATCGGCGGCTATGTCCGCCATGACCGCGTAACCCGGTCACCAACCACCCTGCCGCTGCGCTTCACGCCAAAAGACCTGCTCTGGTGCGACGAACCCCGCCACGCCCTCTATAACCGCCCTGTCAGCGCCCCCTTCAAACCCAGCCACGAAAAGATGTGCCGTGATGACGGCCTCTACGACATCTGCCTGGTGATGGACTGGAACCTGCGCAGCCGGAAACGCTATGGTGGCTCGGCCATCTTCTTCCACCTTGCCAAGCCAGGCTATCCGCCGACGGAAGGCTGCGTCGCGGTAAGCCTGCCCGCAATGAAACGGCTGCTGCGGTTCATGAGGCGGGGAACGATTGTGAAGGTCATATAGCTCCAGCTCCGCACTCAGCCGAGAAAACGGGGCGTCACGAACCGTTCAAGATAGCCGGTTGCGCTGCCCTTACCGGTGCTGTTCCATCCTTCGATGTCGAAATCAATCACAGCAAGACCGGCCGTCGGAAATTTTTCGGTCATGCGGCTGATGGCGTCCACATCACCATCCTTGGTGAGCACCGACGCCAAGTCTTCCATGCCCGGATTGTGCCCGACCATCAGCAAGGTGCGGGTACCGGGTTCGACAGACTGGATCGCCGTTAGAATTGTGCCAGCTGGAACCTCGTAAATGCCCGGCGTCTCGCGCTCCACGATCCCGTCGGGCAAGACTTCACGGATAAGCTTCCATGTTTCCTGCGCCCGGCGGGCGGGTGAAACGAGAGTAAGATCGGGGAAGAGCTTTTCACGTTTCATATAGCCGCCGATGACAAGGGCCGACTTGCGGCCTCGATCCGAAAGAGGACGCTCGTGATCCGGCACACCTTCAGGCCAGGCGGATTTGGCGTGGCGCAACAGGATAAGTCGGCGTTTAGACACAGCTGGTGCCCCTGTTTTCTTCGGCGTGATAAATGACAATATCATGCGCCGACGAAAGAAGCAGCCTTCCGCCTTAGTCCTCTCGCTGCGGGTGGGGCACTGGCAGGACGCTTGACAGTGCGGCAAATTTTGAACTTTGCGGAATCCTCCCGCGCGGGGGGAGAAGAACAGACCTCCGCCTCAAAGCGCGCTCTGCCACGCCTTCACCGCATCCAGCGGATAGACCAGCATCAGCACGTTCAAGGTCAGGTTGTCGCGGATCAGCCAACCGGTGAAAATTTCGAAGATGATGGCAATGGCAACTGTCACGGCGACCGGGGCGCGGCGTGCGAAGAAGAAGCCGAGCGCCATGAACACCGTGTCCATCGCCGAGTTCAGAATACTGTCGCCGTAATAGTCGAGCGAGATGGTCGCGGTGCGGTAGCGGTCGATGATAACAGGGGAGTTTTCGAGGAGCTCCCAGCCGGATTCGATCACCAGCGCCAACAGCAGCTTTGCCGCCAGCGGCTTGCCGCGCAGCGTCAGATGGGCGAGCCCATAGAACAGGAAGCCGTGGATGATGTGCGACGGGGTATACCAGTCGGCCAGATGCTGCGAATTGCCCGGGCCGTTGGCATTGGGCTCGAACAGCTTGATAGTGCCGCATTCGCAGATCGGCGTTCGGCCCATCCAGTATTCGATGATGATCTGCAGGATGAGGACGCCAGCGCAGGCGGCAAGCCAGAATGTGGCGGCACGCGGCGAGCGGTTTTCGGCCGGTACCAGTGCCGTCACTTCGGCGTATCCTGATCCAGCGAATGCTTCATGATGATCGGCATCTGCGACAGGGTGAACAGCACCGTGATCGGCATCGTGCCCCAGACCTTGAAGGCGACCCAGAAATCGGTCGAGAAATTGCGCCAGACCACTTCGTTGAGGACGGCGAGGAACAGGAAGAAGATGCCCCAGCGGATGGTCAGCTTGCGCCAGCCATCCTCGTCGAGCTTGAAGGCGGCATGGAAGACATAGCCGAGCAGCGATTTCCCGAACAGCAGGCCGCCGAGCAGAATGACGCCGAACAGCGTATTGATTATGGTCGGCTTGATCTTGATGAACGTGTCGTTCTGTAGCCAGAGAGTGAACGCGCCCATGATGAAGACGACAATGCCGGAAATCAGCGGCATCATCGGCAGGGTGCGGGTCAAAATCCAGGACGCGGTGAGCGCAATCGCGGTCGCGGCCATGAACAGGCCGGTGGCGATGAAGATCGGCCCGCCCAGTTCCGTCAGCGCCGGGAATTCCCGCGCCAGCCACTCGCCGCGCGAATTGGCAAAGAAGAAGACCACCAGAGGACCAAGCTCCAGCACCATTTTCAGGAGCGGGCTGATTTCCTTGCGCGGCTTGACCGCCTCGATCGATGACATGATGTCGTCCTTAAGTGCCTGCTCGATGGAGCAATCGTATTGCAAGTTTCGTGTGCGTGGATGTTTTCACGCGAGGTATTTTTGTTTTCGGTCGGCGAACTCTTAATTTTCCACCGTCATTCCTGTGCTTGTCACAGGAATCCAGCGACGCGGCGTCCGCCGCGTCAAGGAGTCTTTAGCGGCGCAGACGCGCCGCTGCTGTATCCCCGCCACAAGGGCTGACATGACGGAGAAAATGGAACGCCGCATCGAAGCTGTTCATCCGCCCCTATAACATCAGCAAAAAGGCAAAATGATATCCGGGTCAATGGGGAATTCCGGCGATGGCTTCGGCAAAGTCCTTCGCTTCGAACGGTTCCAGATCGTCCACGCCTTCGCCGACGCCGATGAAATAGACCGGCAGCTTGTGCTTGGCGGAGATGGCGACGAGGATACCGCCGCGGGCGGTGCCGTCGAGCTTGGTCATGATCAGGCCGTTGACGCCGGCGACATTGCGGAAGATCTCCACTTGGTTCAGCGCATTCTGGCCGGTGGTGGCGTCGAGCGTCTGCAGCACGGTGTGTGGCGCGTCGGGATCGAGCTTGCCGAGCACGCGGACGATCTTTTCCAGCTCCGCCATCAGTTCGGTGCGGTTCTGCAGGCGGCCGGCGGTGTCGATGATCAGCACGTCGCTCTTTTTCAGCCGTGCCTGTTCGAAGGCCTCGTAAGCCAAGCCCGCGGCATCGGCGCCGAGTTTCGAGGAAACGATATCGGACTTTGTACGCTCGGCCCAGATTTTCAGCTGCTCGATGGCAGCCGCCCGGAACGTGTCGCCGGCGGCGAGCATGACCTTGAGGCCGGCGCCCGAAAGCTTGGCGGCCAGCTTGCCGATGGTGGTGGTCTTGCCGGTGCCGTTGACACCGACGACGAGGATGACGTGCGGCTTGTGACTGAGGTCAAGCTGCAACGGCTTGGCAACCGGCGCCAGCACCTTGGTGATTTCGGCGGCCATGATACGGCTGACGTCTTGGCCGGTCACATCCTTGCCGTAGCGCTCGGAGGCCAGCGTATCGGTAATGCGCAGCGCCGTTTCGACGCCAAGATCGGCCTGGATCAACAGGTCTTCCAGATCCTGCAGCGTCTCGTCGTCCAGCTTGCGCTTGGTGAAGAGAGCGGTGATCTGGCCAGTCAGCTGCGAGGATGTGCGCGAAAGCCCCTGGCGCAGGCGCTGGAACCAGGTGAGTTTCTGTTTCGGCGCTTCCGGCGCAGGCTCGATAGCGCGGCCGGTGGCGAAGCCCTTGGGGAGGGCGATTTCGGCGGTGGGTTCTATGGTCGCGGGGAGTTCGGCACCCCCCTCTGCCCTGTCGGGCATCTCCCCCTCAAGGGGGGAGATCATGCTGGCCTCAGCCTCTGTCGTTTCGTCAACTGAAAGAGATTGCGCTGAAGGAGCATCAGCCTCGATCTGATCTTCCCCCTTGAGGGGAAGATGTCCCGAAGGCACAGAGGGGGGTGTGACGTTTTCCTCAGTCGCAGACGCTTCGGCTTCCGCCTCCAGCAAAGACAGCGGGATCAGGCCGATATCGCCGATCTCTTCGACAGCAGGAAGAATGGCCGGTGTCTCGTCCTCTTTTTCTCCAGAGATCTCATCCACGAATTCCGGCGCATCGTGCGTATCAGCAGACGGCCCCCCGGCGGTATCCATTTCTTCCGGCAGGACGGGATCTTTAGCGACCGGCAGATCTTCGGTGCGGGAATGTGGCTCGAGCTCGGCTTCGATCGCCCGGGTTTCCTCGGGGCTGAACGTCGATTCCGCCTGGTCCATGACCGCATCGGCCGCTGGGGTGGCAGTTGGCTCGCCTTCGCCCGGCTTGTCCTTGCCGAAGGTGAAGACCTTTTTCAGAAAGCTGAGCGCCATTTGAATTCCGTAAATTCAGGCCGCGTCTGCGGCCATCAATTGCATGTCGAGATACTTGCCGTTGTGGCCGGTAATCTTAGCCTGCACGATAGCGCGCGGCATCAGACCGGGGACGGCGACAAGCGTGAAATTTTCCGTATGTGCCAAGCCGTTGTTCTCGACGAGCAGGCTTTGCTGCGTTCCGATCATGCTGTCAAGATGGGCCTGATGCAGCTGAAGTCCAGTGGCGCGCAGCCGGGCGGCCCTTTCCTTGACCAGCGCACGATCGACCTGCGGCATGCGGGCGGCGGGCGTTCCCTCGCGCGGCGAATAGGGGAAGACGTGCAGATGGGCGATGTTGGCCTCTTCGGCCAGCCCCATCGCATTTGCAAACATCTCTTCGGTCTCGGTTGGGAAACCGGCGATCATGTCGGCGCCAAAGCTCGTTTCCGGCCGCAGGCGGCGCACGTCCTTGATGAACGCCAGGGCATCGGCGCGGGAATGGCGGCGTTTCATCCGCTTCAGGATCAAGTCGTCGCCATGCTGCAGCGACAGGTGCAGATGCGGCATGAAGCGCGGCTCGTCGGCGATCAAGTCCATCAGATGGCTGTCGGCCTCGATGCTGTCGATGGAGGAGAGGCGCAGGCGCAGGATTTCCGGGACCTGCTTCAGTAGAGTTTTTGCCAGCAGGCCAAGCGTCGGGTTTCCCGGCAGATCGCCGCCGTAACTGGTCGCATCGACGCCGGTCAGCACGATCTCGCGGTAGCCACTCTCGGCCAGCTTTCGCGCCTGATCGACAACGGCGCCCATCGGCACCGAGCGGGAATTGCCGCGGCCATAGGGGATGATGCAGAAGGTACAGCGGTGGTCGCAGCCGTTCTGTACCTGGATGAAGGCGCGCACATGGCCCTCAATCAACCTGACCATCTGCGGTGCTGTCTCGCGCACACTCATGATGTCGTTGACGCGCAGCTTTTCTTCCGCCGAGACGCCGAAATCGGGCAGCGACCGGTAGGAGGCGCTTTTCAGCTTTTCCTCGTTGCCGAGCACGGCATCGACCTCGGGCATTGCCGCAAGGGTCTGCTTCTCGGTCTGGGCGGCACAGCCGGTGACGATGATGCGGGCATGCGGGTTTTCGCGCCGGGCACGGCGGATCGCCTGGCGGGCCTGGCGCACGGCCTCGCCGGTGACGGCGCAGGTATTGACGAGAATGGCGTTGTTCAGCCCCGCCTTCTCGGCCTGCGCCCGCATCACTTCGGATTCATAGGTGTTGAGACGACAGCCGAAGGTTATGACATCGACGCCGCTCAAAGTGCGGCACTTTCCGCCTGTGGTTCGTCCTCGCGGGACCAGAGGCCGGTTGCCGGATCGACGGCTCCGGACCATTCCCATTCGGCCGGGCCGGTCATGACGACATGGTCGTCGCGCTCGCGCCATTCGATGGTGAGAATGCCGGGCGGCGTGGCGCTGGCGACCTTGATGGCGACATTGCGGCCGGTCCGGCCGGTGCGGGCAGCCGAGACGGCGGCGGAACAGGCAGCCGATCCGCAGGCCAGCGTCAGCCCGGCGCCGCGTTCCCAGGTTCGGGTGGTCACAGAGGAAGGCGAAGTGACCTGGGCAAGGGTGATATTGGCGCGCTCGGGAAACATCGGATGGTTTTCGAGCAGCGGGCCGAAGCGTTCGAGATCGAAAGACATGACGTCACGATCGACCCAGAAGATCGCGTGCGGATTGCCCATCGACATGACGGAGGGCGAATGCAGGATCGGGTCGTCGATCGGACCGATCTGCAACTCGATGCGGCTGGTGTCGTGGAATTCCTCCGATAGCGGGATCTTGTCCCACGCGAAAACCGGCGTACCCATGTCGACGGAGATGGTGCCATCCGCATGTTCCTGCGCATTCAGGATGCCGGCGACGGTCTGGAAGGTGAAAGCCTTCTTGCCGGTTTCGTTGGCAAGTGCCTGGACGACGCAGCGCGTGCCGTTGCCGCAGGCCTGTGCCTTCGAGCCGTCGGAATTGAGGATATCGATCCAGGCGTCGGTGCCCTCGGCCTTCGGATCGTGGATGGCCATGATCTGGTCGAACTGGGTCTCCTGATGCGCGTTGAGCGCAATCGCGGCCTGCGGCGTCACCTTGTCCCTGCGGCCGCGCATATCGACGACCAGGATCTTGTTGCCAAGCCCGTTCATTCTCGCAAAATCGACCGTGGTGTTCATGACGTCCAGTTCCATCGTTTGTTGGGCTGTATATGGCCGAAATGGGTTGAAATTACCAGTGGGGCCTATCACCCTCCCCTTGAGGGGGAAGCTCCGTGGTGGGGTGATCTGCGGCATATGCAATCGACTGTCGTATTCGCGGTAGTCACCCCCACCCGCGACTGCGTCGCGACCTCCCCCCTCAAGGGGGAGGTGGAAGCCCCAACGGCCTTCGGCCACGCCCGGAAAATCCGCCGTGGATTTGCTTTCATTCGGGGCGCTGGAAAGCGTCGGGCTAAGTTTGTCTATGTGACGCCTTCATCGGCGGGGATGAAAAAATGTTGAGGGCGGTGCTGGCAGGCGCCAGTACCTGTTGGCCAAAGCATTGCAGACTTGCCGGTCGCGGGGCATCTTGACGGTTCGCCAAAGACCTTGCCGGAGACAAGACATGCTTGAAACACCCGCTGCTCTGACCGGAAAATGCATGTGTGGCGCTGTCGAATATGCGGTCGATGATGCCTTCGAATATGCGATGAACTGCCATTGTTCCAATTGCCGGCGCACCACCGGATCGGCCTTCAAGCCGATTGCAGGGATCAGGCGGGAGCGGCTGCGGGTCGTCAAGGGTGAGGATGCGGCGTTGATCTACGGCAACCCCGATGAGACCCATGACGTGCATTGCGGCACTTGCGGGTCACTGGTCTATTCGGTGGTGCGCGATGGCACTTACGCCCATGTCCCCATGGGCACGCTGGTGGATGCACCGACGATCCGGCCGACGACACATATTTTCGTCGGCTCGAAGGCGCCGTGGTACGAGATTACCGACGATCTCCCGCAATATCGGGAATTTCCCGAGGGGTGATGGGCGTGCCTGTTTTGCACGAAGGTGCCCCAAAATCCCGTCATCCTCGCCTTTGTGGCGGGAATCCAGCCGCCGCTCGTCGGCGCGGCGAAAGGATTGTTCATAGTGGGCCGGGAATGACGGAGGAGAAGGTGAGCTACATCGCAGGCACGTCGAATACCTCGCCCGCCCGCAACGCCCGAAACCGCTCCGGAGCGACGTCCTGATCCTTCAAGGCAACCTCAAGCGCTCGGACCGGTGCTTCGATCGCCTCATCTGTCAGTTGCACCGTCCCGAAATGGTGGCCTGCTGCATAGGAGGTGTTGCAGAGCTGCATGCCCTCAACGGCTTCCTTTGGGTTTTGATGCTGGGCCTTCATGAACCAGCGCGGCTCGTAGGCGCCGATCGGCAGGTTGGCGAGGCGGAAAGGGCCGTGTTTTTCCGCGGCTGCGCGATAGTTGATGCCGTTGTGGAAGCCGGTGTCGCCGATATGGTAGATTTTTCCTGCCGGCGTCGCGATCACGAAGGCGGCCCAAAGCGCCATGCGGCGGTCGCGGGACGTGCGGGCCGACCAGTGGTGGCAGGGTTCGCAGTCGATGCTGATGCCGTCCCGGATGGAAATCTGCTCGCCCCAGTCCATGGCGGAAATTTTAGCTTCGGGAAGGGCGCGGTGGATGATCGTGTCGTTGCCGAGCGGGGTGATGATGTGGGGGCCGTGCTCCTTGTGCAGCCGTTTCAGGGTGGCAAGGTCGAGATGATCATAATGATTGTGGGTGACAACAACGATATCGATCGGCGGCAGGTCGTCAAAGGCAATGCCGGGTGCGACGACGCGCTTTGGTCCGGCGAAGGAAAACGGGCTGGTGCGTGGCGACCAGACGGGGTCGGTCAGAATGTTCAGCCCGGCGACCTGGATCAGCAGCGTCGCATGGCCGACCATGGTGACGCGCAAGCCGTTGCCATCGACGCGATCATCGGGTTTTGCCCGGAGGAAAGGGCTTGGGGCATTCTTTGGCCAGGCCGTCCGCCCGCCGCCGAACTGCCAGCGCATCAGTTCGCGAAAACCGAGCGGCGCTTCGCCTTCGGGATTGAAGAAATAGGTGCCGTCGAAATGATCGGAGATGGGGCCGGTATAATAAGGGTTTTGGATCTCACTCACCGCGGCTCTTCCATCATACCGGTTGCGCTCCTTAACATGGGGGTCTGCCCTCATCCCTTCAATCCGGCGGTCGCACGCCAGTTTCGAGGCTAAGGCCCCATTTGCTCGTGCCGTTTTCTGGCGCCAGAACGTGGTTTGGGCTATAACCGACGACGGCATACAATCTGTTATAGGAGGGTGATATGGATAGGGAAGCAACCGTTCGCGGGCTCTTTGCAGCTTATCTCGCCAACCGGAAGGACGAGGTCTCCGACATGCTCACGGAGGATTTCACCTTTTCAAGTCCTCGCGACGACCATATCGACAAGGTGGCCTATTTCGAACGTTGCTGGCCGCAGCCGCCTGCTTTCCGTGCCATCCATATCGAACGCGTGTCGCTGGAGGACAATGAAGCGCTGGTGCGCTACCGGGCTGAAAAGCAGGACGGCAGCGCGTTTCGCAATGTCGAGGTCATCCGGTTTCATGGCGACCGCATCGCTTCTGTGGAGGTTTATTTCGGCCGCGATGCCTGAGAGGCCGCCGATTGCCAGTTGAAACGGTGAAATTACCGCCTCGCCTTGACTTTCCCGGACATATCGTGTTTACCGCCCGCAATCTGCGACAAGAACAAGACTTGTAGCCACCGACCCGGACCCATTGCGGAGATCCCGGAGGTCAACACCCGACAGCGCGTTGCGCCCTCGGGTGCTTTTTGGCTTTGCGTCTTGTTTTCGTCAAGGAAAAGCACAACGTTTCGGGCATCCGCGTAAAACCAGACGCCTCGAAACGACAAGGATGAAGCGATGTTTGAAAGTCTCCAGGACCGCCTTGGGTCAATCCTGAATGGATTGACCGGCCGTGGCGCGCTGTCGGAAGCCGATGTAACGGCTGCCCTGCGCGAGGTTCGCCGTGCGCTCCTGGAAGCCGACGTCGCGCTTGAAGTCGTGCGCTCGTTTACCGACAAGGTGCGCGAAAAGGCTGTCGGCGCCGAAATCCTGAAGTCGATCAAGCCCGGCCAGATGGTCGTCAAGATCGTCCATGACGAGCTGATCGCCATGCTCGGCTCCGAGGGCGTGCCGATCGACCTGAATGCCGCTGCCCCCGTCGTCATCATGATGGTCGGTCTGCAGGGGTCGGGCAAGACGACGACGACCGGCAAGATCGCCCTTCGTTTGAAGACGCGGGACAAGAAGAAGGTCCTGATGGCGTCGCTCGACACGCGCCGTCCGGCAGCGCAGGAGCAGCTGCGCCAGCTCGGCGTTCAGACCGGCGTCGATACGCTGGCGATCATTGCCGGCCAGTCGCCGACCGATATCGCCGCGCGCGCCGTGCAGGCTGCCAAGCTCGGCGGCCATGACATCGTCATCCTCGACACCGCCGGCCGCACCCATATCGACGAACCGCTGATGCTCGAGATGGCCGAGATCAAGCGCCGCTCCAACCCGCATGAAATCCTGCTCGTCGCCGATGCGCTGACCGGTCAAGACGCCGTCAATCTCGCCCGCAATTTCGACGAGCGCGTCGGCATTACCGGCCTCGTCCTGACCCGTATGGACGGCGACGGCCGCGGCGGTGCTGCCCTTTCGATGCGCGCCGTCACCGGCAAGCCGATCAAGCTGATCGGTGTCGGCGAAAAGATGGCGGAGCTGGAAGAGTTCCACCCACGCCGCGTCGCCGACCGTATCCTCGGCATGGGTGATATCGTCTCGCTGGTCGAGAAGGCTGCCGAAAACATCGATGCCGAGAAGGCGGCGGCCATGGCCGCCAAGATGAAGACCGGCAAGTTCGATCTCAACGATCTCGCCGATCAGCTCGGCCAGATGCAGAAGATGGGCGGCATGGGCGGCATCATGGGCATGATGCCCGGCATGGCCGGCATGAAGGACAAGATGGCGTCTGCCGGCCTCGACGACAAGATGTTTGGCCGCCAGATGGCAATCATCTCCTCGATGACCAAGGCAGAGCGCGCCAACCCGGATATTCTCAAGCATTCCCGCAAGAAGCGCATTGCCGCCGGTTCCGGCACCGATGCTGCCGAAATCAACAAGCTGCTGAAAATGCACCGTTCCATGGCCGACATGATGAAAATGATGGGCGGCAAGGGCAAGGGCGGCATGATGAAGCAGATGATGGGCGGTCTTGCCGGCAAGATGGGCCTTGGTGGTATGGGCGGCGGAATGGGCGGCATGCCTGATCTGTCGAAGATGGATCCCAAGCAGCTCGAAGCCCTGCAGAAGCAGGCGGAGGCCGCTGGCCTCGGCAAGGGCGGCATGCCTGGGATGGGGGGCGGCGGCGGTTTGCCCGGTTTGGGCGGTGGCGGCCTGAAGCTGCCCGGTCTCGGTGGCGGATTCCCGGGGCTTCCCGGCCTGCCGAAGAAGAAGTGAGGACTGGACCGGTATGATTGATCCAGCAGTCAAACAGGAACTCTCGGGCTACCGCCAGTCGATCGATAATATCGACGCGGCGCTCGTGCACATGCTGGCCGAACGCTTCCGCTGCACCAAGGCAGTGGGCGTGCTGAAAGCCAAATACAATTTGCCGCCGGCCGACCCGGCGCGCGAGGAATACCAGATCGAACGCCTTCGCCACCTGGCGCGGGATGCCAATCTGGATCCGGATTTTGCGGAGAAGTTCTTGAACTTCATCATCCACGAAGTCATCCGGCATCATGAAGCCATCGCTGCCGATCTCAAGGATTGATCAGCTTTACATATAAACAAAAAGGCCGTCCCAGACGGTATGATATCTCAAGGAGTACATGACATGGCACTGAAAATTCGTCTCGCCCGCGGTGGTTCCAAGAAGCGCCCGTTCTACCAGATCGTTATTGCTGACGTGCGTTCGCCGCGCGACGGCCGTTTCCTGGAAAAGGTCGGCTCGTGGAACCCGATGCTCAAGAAGGAAGACGCAAAGCGCGTTGAACTGAACGTCGAGCGCATCCAGTATTGGATGTCGAACGGTGCGCTGCCGACCGACCGCGTCCTGCGCTTCCTCAACGAAGCCGGCGTTGCAACCCGCGAAGCACGCGTCAACCCGACCAAGGGCCTGCCGGGCAAGAAGGCTGTCGAGCGTATCGCCGAAGCCAAGCAGAAGGCTGAAGACGCAGCCGCCGCTGCTGCCGAATAAGCCAGGATAGCCTATTTCTGAAGCGGGCGGCGTTTTCATGCCGCCCGTTTTCGTTTATGCGAGTGGCATGATCTGGAGAGTGACCCGGCAATGAGCAAACTCAAAAACCCTGTCCTGATGGGAACGATCGGCGGCGCGCAAGGGTTGCGCGGCGAAGTGCGTGTCAAGTCGTTTGCCGAGGAGCCGACCGCGATCGGCGATTATGGTCATCTGCATGCCGAGGACGGACGCACGTTCGAGGTTCTGGAAGTGCGCGAGATGAAGAACGTCGTCGTCGTGCGGTTTCGCGGCGTCAACGACCGCAATTCGGCCGAGGCCCTGAACGGCCTCGAGCTTTATGTCGAGCGCGACAACCTGCCGGACGACGATCTCGATGAGGACGAATTTTTCTATGCCGATCTCGAGGGCCTCGAAGCGCTCGATGCCGGCGGCAAGAGCTATGGCACCGTTACCGGCGTATTCGACTTTGGCGCGGGCGATCTGTTGGAGCTGAAAGGCCCCGGCAAGCGGCCGGTGCTGATCCCCTTTACCGAATGGTCGGTGCTGGAAATCGACCTGGAAGCCGGCACCATGCTGGTCGATCCGCTTGCCGCCGGTTTGACCGACGACAAGGACGAGGATCCGACGAAGCAGTTCAAGCCGAAGGCGAAGTAACCCCTTGCCCTTCCGCGCCACCATCCTGACGCTCTATCCGGACATGTTTCCGGGGCATCTAGGTCAATCTCTGTCCGGCAAGGCACTGGAGCGCGGCCAATGGGCAATCGATACGCTGCAGATCCGCGATTTTGCCGAGGACAAGCACCGCACCGTCGATGACACGCCGGCCGGCGGCGGCGCCGGCATGGTGCTGCGGGCCGATATTCTGGCCAAGGCCATCGATTACGCGTCGGATGGCGACGAGCGTCCCCGGCTGCTGATGAGCCCGCGCGGCAAACCGTTGACGCAGGCGCGCGTGCGCGAACTCGCCAGCGGCCCCGGCGCCATCATCGTCTGCGGCCGGTTCGAGGGCGTGGACCAGCGGGTGATCGACGGGCGGAAGCTCGAAGAGGTTTCGATCGGCGATTATATTCTCTCCGGCGGGGAGCCTGCGGCGCTGATCCTGCTCGATGCCATCGTGCGCATCCTGCCCGGCGTCATGGGCAACGATCTTTCCGGCGTTCATGAAAGTTTCGAAGGCGGATTGCTTGAGCATCCGCACTACACGCGGCCGCCGGTGTTCGAAGGGCGGGAAATCCCGGCCGTGCTGACCTCCGGCCATCACGGCGACATCGCCAAATGGCGTGAGGCTGAGGCGAAGCGGTTGACGGCGGAACGCAGGCCGGATCTGCTGAAGAAATAGTGTTTCTACGTCGAGCCTGCATCGCAGTTTGGCGCATCAAGCGTGTTTGAAAAAAGTTGGAACGGCGGCCATGCGTCAGAAGCGCTCGTCGCTGCGCGTGCTCAGTGCTTTGTGGCAGGGGGCGGTGTCCAGGTGCCATCAACAATTTCGGTCTTTGGCCAATAGGCGCGAAGGTAGAGAGAGAAGTCTCCCGCGGGCGCGGGTAACCAGTTCTGTTCCTTGTCTTTACCCGGCGACTTTTCCTGAATGTGGATCGTCAACGATCCATCGTCATTGTAACGCAGCGTCCTGTTCTTCGTGCCGAGCGAGAAACGGGACAGCGTGTTCGGAACGAAGAAGTGCTGCGCGTCATAGAGTGTCAGCGACCAGAAGCCGTTCACGGGCGGTGTTTCACCTTTGGGGAAGGTCACAGTGTAACTGCCCGCCCCATTGAGCCGTTTCCCTTCCGCGTCCAGATCCTGATAAAAATACTTGGTCTCCGTTGGCGCGTTGACCAGTATGTTGGATTTCGCGACCGCCGTTCGGGTAAAATAGTCGGTTCCGAAGGCGGCATTGTTGGTGGTGGTCGACCAATGACCATCGAGTTGCACGCCCCAGTTCCGGAACTGGAGCAGCGGATCCACCAGTTCTTTCTCTGCCTTCCGGGCCTCATCGATCATTCCGGCCATTATGGCGGTATCCTGCTCCGCGGCAGTGAGGGTGGCTTTTATCTGGGCATACTTCGCCTCTTCGCCGGGCAATGGCGGCGCATCCTTCATGACCTGCGGCAATTGCTGAAAAAAGGTTTCGGGAAAGACCCATTTCGTCTCGGTAGCGTCGCCTTCCGCCGTCGGCGAGCCCAATGTCGGCAGGGAGCGCCAGTCATGTTCCTTCATCTTGCCGTCGAATTCGGCAAGCGGATACATGTCGATCCCGGAGATAACCTTCTGGATTGCCTCGCGGTCCTCGCTGGTATCGTCCATGAAGACGCGGGGAACGATAAAGGCTGTATTCGTGCGGGCGCGGAAAACCTTGGTTATTCCCTTCGGAACCTCACCCTTCCAATCCGGCCCCACAAGCAGGTAGAAGCCCGGCTGCGTTCCATACATCGCACCGATCTGGGCGAAGCTGTCGGTGCGGATATCGACAACCTGGTAGACCCAGAAACGGTCACCGAAATCGGGCACCTGGACGACGACCGGCTTCCGTTCCAATGCTGCGACGCCGGCTCCATAGGCGACATCCTGGTTCGGGCAGGCAACCCAGCGCTGTTGCGGTTTGATATAATCGTGCAGCATCGCCATCGTATTGACGGGTGCGAACGGCAGCACGCCATTCATCAGTCCGGCCTTTGGTGCTTTCTCGAATGCCAGGCGCCGATTGTAGATGTTGGTCATCGGCCATGCCCAGAAGTAGGCATCGCGCGCCACCATCCGGGCATACTGCTCGGTGATTTTCACTTTTCCGTCCGGAGCAGCAGGGAGCGAAAGCTGCCATCCGGGCGAAAGCGACAGGGATTGAGCAGCAGCGCCATGTGGCAGACCAACCAGAACGGCTCCGAGTGCACCGACCGCTAGAAACCTGATCCGTGTCATGTCGTCTCTCCCGGGTTACGGTTCGTGCGTCCCTTAGGCTCTGCCTCAATTCACCTTCGCCAGTGCTGGTGGCCAATAGGTACCGTTCGCGACCCCGTCGATCGGGCCGTAAAAGCGGAAGGTCAGGCGATACTTCTGGCCTTTCGGGATCGGAAGCCAGTTTCCGTCCGGAGCGCCGGAGGGCTTCTCCGTGGCGAAATAGAGCGTGAGCGAACCATCAGCGCCGTACTCTGGATGCGTCTGCTCGTTGAGCAGGAAGCGGTTCATCGGATTGGGCAGGACGCGGAAATGGGTGTTATCGACGGCGATCACTGACCAGAAGTATTTTGCGAAGCGTGATGGCAGCGCGTCTTTTGGAAAGGTCAGCGTGTAGCTGTGATCGCCGGTAAGATCAGCGCCGCTTTCGTCTTTTCCGCCGCGGTAGTAGAGCACCTCGGGTTTGATGTTCGCCCAGATGCCACCGTTGTTCACCAGCGTCCTGGTCAGATAGTCCAGGCCGTATTCACCCACGACGCTTGGACGCGCCCAGCCATTGTGAGCCACGCCATGGCCGATAATGGCTCCTGCCTTGGCGAGCTCGGGAAAGGCAATCGATTTGATGACACCGTCGACACGCTGGCGCTCGGCAGCGTTGTCCTTGATTGCGGCCGCGATCGAGCGGACTTGCGCCTGGAGCGGCTCCAGGCCCAAGCTCAGGTCGGGTTCGCTGTCCAAGGCGGCTGCCGCTGCCTCGAATGCCTCGGCCCCGGGCAGACGATCCAGATCGAAGATCGGCGTTTTCGGGATGTCCGGCAGTTGAGGAGTGCCAGTCGCTTTGAACTTGAACTCATGCTGCAGGGCGACCGCCTTATCCGGATCGCTGCCCAATGCCACACGCGCAAGCACGCGCGAGTATTTGACCGGGAGATCGATGCGTGTCGCATCGGCGGGCAGGTCTACATTGGCACCGCGCAGGCACATGGCAAAGTCGCCTGAATGCTTGTCCGGAAACAGCCGTTCGTTGATGTTGGCAAGCGTTTCGCCCCAGCCGTTGAGGAATTGCACCGTAAAATACCGGTCCTTGATTTCGGGAACGGTGACGATGGTGCAACTGGTCTCGTCAACGGCAACCCAGGCCTCGGAATAGGCGACGTCCAGATTAGGGTTCGGCCAATCGACGGCGCCGGGTTTGCGGTGGATCAGCTCGTTCCACTTGAACCCGTCCTGAAAGTCGAGCTGTTGTTGCCGCGTCACCAGCAGACGGCCGAGAAGATAGATGTAAGCCTGGCTTACCTCTTCATCACTGACCTGTTGCGCACGCACTGGCGTGCTGTTTAATGCCAAGCCAAAGGCCAGCAAAAGTGCGGCGGTGCAACGCAGTGCCTTCATGACGGCCTCCCTTGCCATATGCACTGAGCATGCTGGCCCTACTCACGGGAAAAACAAGTACGTTACAGTAACTTTACGGGAGGCAAAGGTGAAGATTGGCCGGTTGCCGTACTCGACATCTCACGCATTTTGGCCGGGGGATGGTCCATCCCCCGGCCATTGCGCTCTGATGTATGGCAAACCTTGATGCAGGTTAGTTGGTTGCGGCGGCTGCCTGTTCAATCAGGTCGGCGACGGCCTTCGGGTTCGACACATACACCGCATGGCTGCCGGGGACTTCGGTGACGGTGGCGCCGGCGCGCTTGGCCATCAGCCTTTGTGCAGCCGGAGGGATCATGTGGTCGTCGGAAGCCACAAGATAGAAACTCGGCTTCGCCTTCCAAGCTGGGTTGGTCACGGCACCGGCGAGAGCCTCAACGCCCCACGGAACCTGCGAATCGGCCATGAAAGCGGCGGTTTCGGGATCGACGTCAGCGGCGAAGGATGCGGCAAATTTCGTCTTGTCGAGGAACAGGAAGCCGTCGACCGGGGGCAGGATCGGCGGAACCGAGGCACCTTCCGGCGGGTTGGCGATCAGCGAGGAAACCGACTCGCCCTTGTCGGGCGCAAAAGCGGCGATGTAGACGACCGACTTGACCTTGTCGTTGGTGCCGGCTTCGCTGACGACAACACCGCCATAGGAATGGCCGACGAGCACGACCGGGCCATCCAGCTGGTCGATGGCGCGCTTGGTGACGGCAACGTCATCGGCCAGCGAGGTGGTCGGGTTCTGGACGATGCTGACGGTGTAGCCATCCTTCTTCAGGATATCGTAGACGCCCTTCCAGCCGGCACCATCGACGAAGCCGCCATGGACGAGGACGATATTCTTGACGGCAGCGTTATCCTGCGCCGATGCGATTGATGTGCCGGTGGCGGCCAGAACGATGGAGGCGGCGGCGGCAAGCAGAGCATTCTTGAGCATGTGCGGTACTCCGGTTGTTTATTTCGCGATAATTATTATCGCGATAGTCATCTTTTACGACACGACATCTTCCCTGTCCATCGTTTTTATTATCGCGATAATGATTTATGTGATATGGTGTTGAAAATGCTCATAGAAAATTTTGGAGACCAGACATGGCCGATGCCCCAACCCTGCCGCTCGATAGCCAATTGTGCTTTTCGATCTATTCCGCCGCCATTGCGATCAACCGGGCCTATAAGCCGATGCTCGACGATCTTGGCGTCACCTATACCCAGTATCTGGCGCTGAGCGCGCTTTGGGAACGCGATGGCCTGAGCATATCCGCCATTGCCGACCGGCTCGCTCTTGAACCGAGCACGATTACGCCGGCGGTGAAGCGGCTGGAAGTCGCCGGCTTCCTGTCAAGACGGCGAAGCACGGTGGACGAGCGTCTGGTCGAGGTGTTCCTGACCGCGAAGGGGACCGAGCTGCAGCCAAAGACCGGGTGTCTCACCGATGCGCTGCTGCGCCGTTCCGGATTCACCATTCCCCAGATGATCGAGCTCAACGAGAAGGTTCAAGCGCTCAGGGACGGGCTGGTCCGCACCGGCGCTGAGCGCTGATCTTTTCATGCTGATCTCTTGACAGAGAACCTTCATGGGCTGGAAACGGTTAGCCCAGCCGGGATAAGGACCATGCTAGAAACGGCATGGCGCGCCAGTCCGGCGCGCCATCGTCTTTCCGGTATTACTCGGCTGCCTGGGGTAGTGCATCGCCGGCTGCTTCCAGCCTGCCGCCGGCGAGCGTCTTCTGGCCCAATGCGATGGTGATCACCACTGCTACGCCGGCTGACACCGAGAGCCAGAAGCCGTTCTGGGCGCCGAAATTATCCACGACCCAGCCGGCCAGAAACGCGCCCAGGGCCATGCCGATGCCGATGCCGGTCGTCACCCAGGTGATGCCTTCCGTCAGCATCGATTCCGGCACCCGGCGCTCAATCAGGCCAAAGGCCGTGATGAAGGTTGGCGAGATGGCGATGCCGCTGACGAACACGGCGAGAGCCAGAAACGGTACCGTATCGGCAATCAGCAACGGCAGGGCCGTGACCGCCAGGACGCTGACGGCGATCAGCAGCTGCTTCTGCAGCGGTGTACGCAGGTTGAGCGCGCCCAGCACGAGGCCAAGCACGAACGACCCGATCGCGTAGACGCCGATGACGAAGCTGGCGGAGCCGGGTTGGCCAAGCTCCTTGGTCATGGCAACCGTGGTGACTTCGGCCGTCGCAAACATCGAGCCGACGAAGATCAGCGCCAGCGTGATGATCTGGACGGACCGCAGACGAATGGCCGATGTCCGTACCGTTCCGGCTACACCCGGACGCACCACCGGCTCGGTCGAGCGCTGCAGGGCAAAGGTAGCAGTTCCGACAGCAAGGAAAATCGTTGAGATCACCATGCCGGCCTCGGGAAACAGCGACACCGCCAGTCCGACCGACAGTGAGGCGCCGGCGATATACACCAGCTCGTCGGCTGCGGATTCAAAGGCAAAGGCGGTGTTCAGTTCGGGGCGGCCGCGAAAGATTTCCGTCCAGCGTGCCCGCAGCATGGCCGGCATGCTGGGCATGGCGGCGGCAAGAAGGGCTGCCGCGAACAAGGTCCATTCCGGCCAGTCCTGGTTGGCCGACAGAATGAGGAGGGTAAAGGCGACCACCGAGACAATGGTGCTCGGCACGAGAATGGCGCTTTGCCCGAACCGGTCCACCAGCCGCGAGACCTGCGGTGCGACGAGCGCGTTGGTGAGTGCAAACGTTGCCGAAACCGCGCCGGCAATCCAGTACTCGCCGCGTGTCTGCGACAGCATGGCGACAATGCCGATCGGTGCCATGGCAATCGGCAGGCGGGCGAGGAAACCTGCCGCGGAGAAGCTCTTGGCCCCCGGCACACTGAATATTTCCTTGTATGGGTTGGACATTGGATGCTCCTACAATCGTCCGAAGAAACCACCTACATACGTGGCGTATGTCTTAAAGTGGTTGCGTACGCAGCGTATGTCAATTAAAATACGCAGCGTATGTAAAAATAAATACGCTGCGTATGTGAACCAGGAGTTCCCTTGATGAGGATAATCAAGCCTCGCCCGGAAATGATCGCCGAAACGCGCGCCAAGCTTTTGGCCGCTGCGCGCCATGCCTTTGGCACTGTTGGATACGCACAGTCATCGATGGATGATTTCACGGCGGCGGCGGGCCTGACGCGCGGCGCGCTGTACCATCATTTCGGCGACAAGAAGGGCTTGCTGCAGGCGGTCATCCAGGAAATCGATGCAGAGATGACGGTGCGATTGCACACGGTTTCGGCCGGTGCCCCGACGCGTTGGCAGGGGTTTGTCGATGAGTGCTCAACCTATATCGAGATGGCGCTGGAGCCGGAAATCCAGCGGATCATGTTCCGCGACGGCCCGGCCGTGCTTGGCGACATCTCGCAGTGGCCGACCACCAACGGCTGTATCGCGGCCCTGAAGCAAAGCCTCATTGAACTCAAGCAGGATGGCGTGATCATCGACATCGACGAGGAAGTGACCGCGCGCCTGATCAATGGCGCCAGCAGCAATGCCGCCTTGTGGATCGCCAATTCCGACGACCCGCAGCAGACCTCCAGAAGGGCGGTTCGGGGGTTTCGCACATTGCTGGACGGGTTGCGGGTGAAGTAGGCGCGGCGGCGCGCGCCTTACCCCGTGACGAAATAATAGACCGCCAGCAATAGGCCGACCGCGACCACAAGCCCGCGGATCAGCGCCTGTGGTACGCGGCGGGCGAGCCAGACGCCGGCATAGCCACCGAGCGCGCCGCCGGGGATCATGAAGGCGGCATGCAGCCAGCCGACGACATTGCCGCCGGCAAAGACGACAATGGCGACGGCGGCAATGACCATGGCGAGGAAATTCTTCAGCGCGTTCAGCCGGTGGTAATCGCCGCCCTTGGCGATACCGAGTACGGCCAGCATCATGATGCCCATGCCGGCGCCGAAGAAGCCACCATAGATAGCGGTGGCAAACTGGCTGATGAGACCAAGCGGGCCCATCGGCGCGTCGTCGCTAGCCGATTTCGGCCGCAATAGCGGGCCGGCGGCGAAAATCGCAGTCGCCGCAATCAGCAACCAGGGGACCATAGCCCGGAAGGAAGGATTGGACAGCGACAGCAGGATCAATGCACCCGCGAGGCCCCCGATCAGGGAGAGTGCGCCGAGGATGGCCGCCTCACGGCGGTCCGCCCAGATCTCCTTGCGATAGGCGAGCGCCGAGGTCACGTAGCCGGGAAACTGGACGATGGAGGAGGTGGCATTGGCAACGATCGGCGGCAGGCCCGCCAGCGTCATGGCACCGAAGGTCAGAAAGGTGCCGCCGCCGGCCACCGCATTGACGGCGCTCGACAGGAACCCTGCGACAAACAGCATGATGGCAGTGGATATGGACATGACGCTCCTCCAGCGGTAGAATCGGACATAGCCTGCAGGTTCACCGGCGGCAAGACGCGGAAATCATCGTCCGCCGGCTTGCGGCAGGGAGAATTTTTGTCGCCCGGGGATGACAAACACTGCGCTTTGGTGTATTCGCCCGACCGGTTCGGGAAAAATCCCGTCAGCCGAAAACAAAGAATGGTGAATTCGCTCCTGTTTCTCTTCACGAGAAACAAAACCTTGAGGCGCCTCATCTGAGGTCAGGTCCAACAGGTTCGATCGAGCGCTCTGGCTGTTGCAGAAGAACTTGAGAAGGTTAGACCCATGAACATCATCCAGCAGCTGGAAGCCGAACAGGCCGCCAAGATTGCCGCCAAGCGCACGCTTCCGGAATTTTCGGCAGGCGACACCCTCCGCGTCAACGTTCGCGTGACGGAAGGTACACGTACCCGTATCCAGGCCTATGAAGGTGTTTGCATTGCCCGTTCCGGCGGTGGCATCAACGAAAGCTTCACGGTCCGCAAGATTTCCTACGGCGAAGGCGTCGAGCGCGTATTCCCGGTTTACTCGCCGATGGTCGAAGGCGTCGAGATCGTTCGCCGCGGCAAGGTTCGTCGCGCCAAGCTCTATTACCTGCGCGATCGTCGCGGTAAGTCGGCTCGTATCGTTGAAGACACCGGCGTTCGCGCCCGCAAGCTGAACGACGCAGAACGCGCCGCCGTTGCCGAAGAAAAGGCACGTCTGGAAGCTGAAAAGGTCGCAGCAGCACAGGCTCTGGCCGCCGAAAAGGCAGCAGCTGAAGCCGCCGCCGCAGAAGCAGCCGCCGCCAAGGCCGCTGAAGAAGCCGCCGCTGCAGCCGCAGCCGCTGAGCCGGCAGCAGAATAAGCTTCAATCCATCGGGATTGTTTTGAAAAGGCGGTCTTCGGGCCGCCTTTTTCTGTTTTGGGCAGGGGCATTCTTTGGGGGAAGAACACGTTGAACGATTATATCGAAACCAACCGCCTGAACTGGGACGACCGGGCGGGGTTGCATGCGACCGACACGACGGGCAGCTACCGGATCGGCCGGGTGCTTGCAGGCGGCTCGTCGCTGCATGCGCTGGAGGCAGGCGAGATCGGCGAGATCGCCGGCAAGGACATCATCCATCTGCAATGCCATATCGGGCTGGATACGCTGAGCCTCAAGCACCTGGGTGCGCGCTCGGTCACCGGGCTCGATTTTTCGCCGGTCGCCATCACTGCTGCGCGGCTTTTTGCTGAAAAAGCCGGAACCGAGTCAACCTTCGTCGAGGCCTCGGTCTATGATGCAGTAGCGGCGCTGGAGCAGCGGACCTACGATATCGTCTTCGTCACCTGGGGCGCCATCCACTGGCTGCAGGATATTTTCAAATGGGCTGAGGTTGTTGCCAGCCTGCTGCGTCCCGGCGGCCGGCTCTACCTGCTCGACGGGCATCCGCAGATGTACCAATACGAAAGTACCGGGAACGGCCGACTGTCGCTTACTTACGGCTGGCGCACGCCGGTCAATGCGCCGCTTTTGTTTGAGGAAACCCACACCTATACCGGCGATGAACGGCCGCTGACTCACCAGCGCATGTACGAATGGCTGCACCCGCTCAGCGATACCGTCAACGCCCTGTTGAAGGCCGGGCTGACGCTCGATTTCCTCAACGAGCACGAAATCCTCGTCTGGCGGCATTATCCCGGCATGATCGAGACCGGCGAAGACCAGTTCGAACAGGCACCGGGGCTGCCGCGCATTCCGCTGTCGTTTTCGATCGGGGCGCACAAGCCCGAGTAAGGTCAAGTCTGCAGGGTACGCGCGGCTGGCCGGTCAATGTGCCTCGGCAGTCTGGCGCGTCAAAAACATCCGTTGCACCACGATCACCAGGATGCCGGCAAAGGCGAGGCAGGCGGCAAGGAAGAACATCGGCGCGATCGTGCTGCCGGTATAATCGCGGATGCCGGGCACCACATTCTGGGCGACGAAGCCGCCGAGATTGCCGACGGAATTGATGGCGGCAATGCCGGCGGCAGCACCGGCTCCCTTGAGGAAGCGCGACGGCAGGCTCCAGAACACCGGCTGACCCGCAAAGATTCCGGCGGCGGCGATGCACAGGAAGGCGAACTGCAGCGCCGGGTTGGCCACCAGTGCGGAGAGAAGCAGGCAGAGCGCCCCGACAAAGGCCGGAATGACGATATAGGGCGTCTTGTTTTCCGATTTGTCGGCGGCGGACGGCACTAGATAGAGCGCGACGGCCACGATTACCCAGGGAATGATGTTGATGAAGCCGTTGGCAATGTTGGATACGCCGAAACTCTTGACGATCGTCGGCAGCCAGTAGCTGAGGCCATAGGCGGCCAGCGGAAAGCCGACGAAGCACAGCGACATCAGCAGCACGCGCGGATTGGTCAGCGCCTTGAAACCGTTATCGGCATGGTCTTCCATACCGGCATTTTCCGCGGCAATCCGGTCCTGCAGCCAGCGCTTTTCATCCTCGGTGAGGAATTTTGCCTTTTCCGGCGTGTCGTCGAGATAGAAAAACGTGACGACGCCGGCAATGACGGCCGGCAGGCCGGTGGCGAGAAAGACCCATTCCCAACCGGCATAACCGAGGAAGCCATCCAGCTCAAGCAGCATGCCGCCGAGCGGCGCGCCGATGGCATTGGCCAATGCGCTGAAGATCATGAAGAGGCCGATCATCCGGCCGCGATAGTCCTTGGGAAACCACAGCGTCAGCAGATAGAGCACGCCGGGAAAGAAGCCGGCCTCGCAGACGCCGAGCAGGAAGCGCAGCACGTAAAACATCGTCGGGTTCTGGGTGTAGGCGAGCGCGATCGTGACGATCCCCCAGGATACCAGGATGCGGGCAAACCAGCGGCTGGCGCCGAAGCGGTTGAGAAAGAGATTGCTCGGTATCTCGAACAGAAAATAGCCGATGAAGAACAGGGAGGCGCCCAGCCCATAGGCATATTCGCTCATGCCGAGGTCACCGACCATCTGAAGCTTCGCATAGCTGACATTCTGGCGGTCGATATAGGCGATGAGGTAGAGCAGCCCGAGAAAGGGCATCATGCGCCAGGTGATTTTCGAGATCAGGGCTTTCTCTGAAACCAACGTCTGTCCTCCTCCTCAGATCATGCCGGACGATGGCACGTACCCGGGTATAGAGAGCGCCCGGCTGCATATTCAAGGTTGCGAGGGGAGAGGTTTCGTTCCGATAGAGAAGACCGCATTCTGCTTGTTGGGCGCAGTCATATTCGCGCCATTGGCGAATCGCATTTCGCATGCAATTCTCAAGCCATCGCAATCTAACGGATATCTTCATGACAAAAGTGACATTGGATATCGAGCATGCCGATTTGGATGGCAGCTACAGCACTGTGGAAGGGATTCGCGTAAATTGCACGAAATGTGGTCATTCGGTCGAGGTCTTTGGCACAAGCGATGCGTCCGCAAGGCGAGCTGCTGTGATGATGAAAGAAGAATGTCCGCTCGGGTTGTCAAATTACTATGATATCGGCGATTGGGGATAATTTTAAATCTACAAAATTCCATTTTAGTAAGAACATCTTGCTTGCCACCCCCTCTTGAGATGTGACAGGTTCCGGTCGCCACAGTTCAGGAGCCGCCCATGTTTTCCCGCCGCACCCTTCTCGCCGGCCTGACCGCCGTTGTTCTCGCGCCCTTGAGCGTTGTTGCCGCCGATCTGCCGGATTTGGGCGGGCGCAATGTCATTGTCGTGACCGAGAATGCCTATCCGCCGGTACAGTTCGTCGATCCGAAGAGCGGCAAGGCGATCGGCTGGGAATATGATGCGATGGAAGAAATTGCCAAACGGCTGAATTTCAAGATCGAGTACCAGAACACCAGCTGGGACGCGATGATTCAGGCGGTATCCGACGGCCAGTACGACATCGGCATGACCGGCATCACCATCAAGGAAGAACGTAAGGCAAAGGTGGATTTCTCCGATCCCTATATGCGCTCCCAGCAGTTCATGCTGGTGCGTGGCGACGAGGCCCGTTTCACCGATGCCAAGACGTTTGGTGCATTTACCGAGGGTCTGATCGGCGCCCAGATCGGTACCTCGCCATTCTACACAGCCGTCTACGAGATACTCGATGGCAATGAGCAGAACCCGCGCATAAAATTGTTCGAGACATTTGGCGCGACAGTGCAAGCCTTGAAGGCTGGCGATGTCGATACGGTGCTGACCGATAGCGTCGCGGCGCAGGGCTATGTCGATTCGTCATCCGGTGGCCTCAAGGTTGTCGGTGGCCCGCTCGGCACCGAGGATTTCGGCTTCATCTTCAAGAAGGGCTCGGACCTGGTCGCGCCGGTCAATGCCGCCATTGCGGCGTTGAAGGCGGACGGCACGCTCGACAAGCTGAACCAGAAATGGTTCGTCGATTACAAGATGGGCGAATGATCGCCGCCCGATGACGCTTGCGCACGAAACTTCTCAAACGGGCGACTACCCCTGGTGGCTGGTCGCCCTTGCCGTGATCGCCGTGGCGCTGGCCGCGGTGATCATCTCCAATGGTGTTTACCGTCAGGTCTTCAGCATCGTTTCGGCCGGTATCGGCATCACCATTTTCGTCACCCTCATCGGTTTTTTCTTCGCCACGGCTTTGGGGCTTGGCATTGCACTGATGGCGCTGTCGGACCGGGCAGCGCTGCGCCAGATCGCCCGGTTCTATACCGAGGTGATCCGCGGCATCCCGATCCTGGTTCTACTGTTCTATATCGCCTTTGCCGGCGCGCCGGCCTTGGTGGTCGCGATCAACGTCCTGCTGTCGCCGCTGATTTCGGCAGGCGCCATGGAGCCGATGGTGGTGCGCGACCTGTCGTTGATGTGGCGGGCGATCATCGCGCTGTCGATCGGCTATTCCGCCTTCATCGCAGAGGTTTTTCGCGCCGGCATTCTCTCCGTCGACAAGGGGCAGATCGAGGCGGCCAAGGCGCTTGGCCTGTCGCGCACCCAGCGGTTCCGGTTGGTGGTTTTTCCGCAGGCCATCCGCGTCATCCTGCCGCCGCTCGGCAATGATTTCGTGGCGATGGTGAAAGACTCATCCCTCGTCTCGGTACTCGGCGTCGCCGATATTACCCAGGCGGGCAAGATCTATGCGTCGGGTTCATTCCGGTTCTTCGAGACCTATTCGATCGTGGCTTATATCTATCTGATCTTGACGGTCGGTCTGTCGCTGGGTCTGCGGCGGCTGGAGCAAAGATTGCGGCAGGGACAGAGGGGATAGGTTGACTGCGGCTCCCTCTTCTCCCCCGGCGGGGAGAAGGTGGCCCAAAGGGCCGGATGAGGGGGCGGTACGCTTCGGGTTCGCGGAAAGACCCCCTCATCGCCTCACTCCGTTCGGCACTTCTCCCCGCTGGGGAGAAGAGGGAGGTCGCGGCGTCGCTATCGCCGCCCATCTCGCCAATTGCCGAACCTTCAAAAAATTGCTATATCCACCTCCATGGAATCCAAATTCGGATGTTTTGAGCAGAAAGTCGTCGTGCTGCAGGACCACAAGCGTCTGCCGGCACGGTTTTTTGCGTGCGTTTCCGGCGCCCTCAGCAGCCGACTTATCTGACCGTCGGGGCCTGACCCCGACCCGGTCCCTGGCGCCTTTGCCGGACTTTCCTAAGCTTTTTTCACAACGCCCGAACTTCAAATGGATGCACAGCCATGAGCGCACCGCGTACCCTCTACGACAAGATCTGGGACGACCATCTGGTCGATCAACAGGATGACGGAACCTGTCTTCTCTATATCGATCGCCATCTCGTTCACGAAGTGACGAGCCCGCAGGCGTTCGAAGGCCTTCGCTTGACGAACCGTCAGGTCCGGGCTCCGCAAAAGACCCTGGCCGTCGTCGACCACAACGTGCCGACCTCGCCGGATCGCCATCTCGGCATCAAAAACGAGGAAAGCCGCATCCAGGTCGAGGCGCTTGCCCAGAACGCTGCCGATTTCGGCGTCGAATATTATTCGGCGAGCGATATCCGCCAAGGCATCGTCCATATCGTCGGGCCGGAACAGGGCTTTACCCTTCCGGGCATGACCATCGTCTGCGGCGACAGCCACACCTCGACCCATGGCGCGTTCGGTGCGCTGGCGCACGGCATCGGCACGTCCGAGGTCGAGCATGTGCTCGCCACCCAGACGCTGATCCAGAAGAAGGCCAAGAACATGCTGGTGCGTGTCGATGGCGTTCTGCCGGAGCATGTTACCGCCAAGGACATCATCCTGGCGATCATCGGCGAGATCGGCACTGCCGGCGGCACCGGCCATGTCATCGAGTTTGCCGGCGAAGCCATCCGCGGGCTGTCGATGGAAGGCCGCATGACCGTCTGCAACATGACGATCGAAGGCGGCGCCCGCGCCGGCCTGATCGCGCCGGACGAAAAGACTTTTGAATATATCAAGGGCAAGCCGCGCGCGCCGAAGGGCGAAGACCTGGAAAAGGCGATCGCCTACTGGAAGACGCTGCAGACCGATGAAGGCGCGCATTATGACCGCGTCGTCGTGCTGAATGCCGCCGACCTGCCGCCGATCGTTTCCTGGGGTTCCTCGCCGGAAGACGTCATCTCGGTTCAGGGCATCGTGCCGAACCCGGACGAAATCACCGACGAGAACAAGCGCACCTCCAAATGGCGGGCGCTCGACTACATGGGCCTGAAGCCGGGCACGAAGATCACCGATATCCATATCGACCGCGTCTTCATCGGCTCCTGCACCAATGGCCGCATCGAGGACCTGCGCGAAGTCGCCAAGGTTGTCGAAGGCAGGACGGTTGCTTCGACCGTGTCGGCGATGATCGTTCCGGGCTCCGGCCTGGTCAAGGAACAGGCGGAAGCCGAAGGTCTCGACGTGATCTTCAAGGCAGCCGGCTTCGATTGGCGCGAGCCTGGCTGCTCCATGTGTCTTGCCATGAACGACGACCGCCTGAAGCCGGGCGAGCGCTGCGCCTCGACCTCCAACCGCAACTTCGAAGGCCGCCAGGGTTTCAAGGGCCGCACCCATCTGGTGTCGCCGGCGATGGCTGCTGCTGCTGCAGTTTCCGGACACTTCGTCGATATTCGCGACTGGAAATGACACTTTTACCCTCCCCTTTAAAGGGGAGGGTAAGTCTGCCGATAAACCCTGAACAAGATTGTTTGGCGAGAGTCACCCCACTCTCCGTCATCCTCACCCTTGTGGTGGGGATCCAGCGACCCGACGTCCGTCGGGTCAAATACTCTTTCAGCTCAAGGACTTGAGCTGACTGGATTCCTGTGACAAGCACAGGAATGACGGTGAATTTGGCAATCGCATATTTTCCCAAATGACCGGCGAAATGCCGAGAAAATAACTTTGTCAGGAGACTGCACCCTCCCCTTAAAGGGGAGGGTATCGCCCGTCGGGCCGCCGCCTCCCCGCGGGAGGGAATAATCTCGAAAACCTACTTCCCGGCCACGGCCTTTTCGATCGCCGGATAAAGCCCTTCCTTCAGGCTGCGATCGTCAAACGGCCCCACCCGCTTGTAGACGATCGTTCCCGACGCATCGACAAGGTAGGATTCCGGGATGCCGTAGACGCCCCAGTCGATGGCCGCCTTGCCGCGCGGATCGACGCCGACGGCGGAAAAGGGATTGCCGAGTTCTCCCAGGAATCGCAGCGCATTTTCGGTCTGGTCCTTGTAGTTGATCCCGACCACCGTCAGCCGTGAATCCTTGGCAAGCTCAAGGATGATCGGATTTTCATCGCGGCAGGGCACGCACCAGGATGCCCAGACATTGACCAGCGTCAGCTTGCCCTTGATCGCCGCGTCGGTGAGCGCTGGCATTGGAGCACCCTTGAACGTCGCACCTTCGAGCGGCGGCATATCCAGTAACGGTGCCTTGGTGCCGATCAATGCAGACGGGATTTCGCTGATACTTCGGCCGGAATCGAGCTGGCTCCAGAAGATCGCGGCAAGCCCGGCAAAGATCAGAAGCGGCAGCACCGCAAATACGATGCGCATCTTGCCCGGCCGGCTGGCCTCGGGCGTGGCGGGGGTCTCGATGCTCATTGCACGTCTCCGGCCTGAACTGAGCGGCGGCGGATACCGGCCGCTTCGAGCGCCTGCAATTCGCGGCGCCGCGCACGTCCATCGGTCCAGACCCAGAGGACCAGGGCAAGCACCGTGACCGCGGCCATGCCGTAACTGGCAAGAACATAGGCGGTGTGGGTCATCGGCTCAAACCTCCCGACCAGCACTGCGGGCAGCCTGACGGCGCATAGACGTCACCCGGCGGCACCAGATCTCGTTGCGCATGGCGGCGATGTGAAGAGTGAAAAACAACATGGTGAAGGCAACGGCCATCACCAGCAGTGGCCGCAGGAATTCCGGATCGATCGCCGAGCCCCCAAGCCGCAGAACGCTTGCCGGCTGATGCAGCGTGTTCCACCATTCGACCGAGAACTTGATGATCGGGATATTGACGAAGCCGACGAGGATCAGAACGGCCGAAACCTTGGCCGCCTTGCCGGGCTCGTCCATCGCGCGGTTGAGCGCCATCAGTCCGAGATACATCAGGAACAGCACGAAAACCGAGGTCAGCCGCGCATCCCAGACCCACCAGGTGCCCCACATCGGCTTGCCCCAGAGCGAACCGGTGACCAGCGCGAGTAAGGTGAAGGAAGCACCGATCGGAGCGGCAGCCCGGGCCGCGACATCGGCCAGCGGATGGCGCCAGACCAGCGTGCCGAGCGCCGAAACCGCCATCACCGAGTAACACATCATCGACAACCAGGCGGCTGGCACATGCACATACATGATACGCACCGTCTCGCCCTGCTGGTAATCGCCCTCGGTGGTGAAGGATAGATAGAGCCCGGCGGCAAACAGCAGCACCGTCAAACAGGCAAACCACGGCAGGACGCGCGCCGCCAAGGCCAGAAACCGGGTCGGGTTGGCAAGATCGCTGAATTTTCGAATGGCCAGACTGTTTTCGCTCATGATGGTTCTTTAGCGTGCAACGCGCTTCTCTTCAATAAAGGGGCATCAATCACATTTGCGTCAGAGCGCCGCGCGTTCAATCAACGCATAGAGCCGCTCCGACGTCTCATCTTAGTCCGATGCGGACCGGAGCGCCAAGGCCGCTGCCAGAGGGCCGATGACCGCAAAGAACAACGTGATCGCAATCAGGATCAGCAGAGGCGGCAGAAATGGCGCCGGGTCCTGAACGGCGGCATAGGCGGCGCTGACGCCGAAGATCAGCACCGGGATCGCCAGCGGCAGAACCAGGATCGACACCAGCAACCCGCCGCGCGGCAGCGTTACCGCGACGGCAGCGCCGGTCGCGCCGATAAAGGTGATGGCAGGGGTCCCGACCAGCAGCGTCAGCATGGTTGCGCCGATGGCGACCTCGCTCATATTCATGAACAGGCCGAGCAGCGGTGCGGCAACCACTAGCGGCAGCCCGGTCGCCGTCCAGTGCGCCAGGCATTTCACCAGAACCGTCAGCACCAGCGGCACCTCCTGCATCAGCATCAGGTCCAGCGAGCCATCTTCGCGCTCCGCCTGGAAAAGCCGGTCGAGCCCGAGCAGCGAGGCCAGCAGCGCACCGATCCACAGAATTGCCGGGCCGATGCGGGACAGGAGATTGAGATCGGGACCGACGGCAAAGGGCACGACGGCAACGACCGTCATGAAGAACAGCACGCCGATCAGGGCCCCACCACCAGCGCGCATGGAGAGTTTGAGGTCGCGGAGGAAGAGGGCGATCATGCGGATATCCCCTGAATGCTGGGTGAAGGCCCCCTCATCCGGCCCTTCGGGCCACCTTCTCCCCGCTGGGGAGAAGAGGCAGTTTGTGGCGAACACAATGCAACATAGAAAACTCTAGTCTCTATAGATGGCTTGATAGCTGGCTGGGATGGACGCAGCCGCAGCGCGCTTCCTCTTCTCCCCCACGGGGAGAAGGTGGCCCGAAGGGCCGGATGAGGGGGAACCACGCGGCAAAGCGCTAGAGATATCAATGCTCTATCTCCGCAAATGCGCCCGCAAACCCCGTCATCCGCAATTCCCGCGCTGCCACCCCCAACGGCTGGTGCGTCGCCGCAACAACAATACCGCCGGCCGCAAGATGCCGCCCCACCAGTCCCGCAAACATCCGGTCCGCCGCCGCATCGAGTGCGGCCGTCGGCTCGTCGAGGATCCAGACCGGCCGGTAGGCGACCAGCAGCTTGGCCATTGACATGCGCCGCTGCTGTCCGGCCGAGAGATAGCCGAAGGGAAGATGCGAAATTCCGCCAAGGCCGAGTGCTTCCGTCGCCTCCTCGATGCCGATGCCGGAACCGTCAGCCGAATCACCCATGAAGGATTTCCAGAAAGACAGATTTTCTTCAACGGTCAGTTCGTGCTTCATCGCGTTGCGGTGACCGAGATAGTGGCAGAGCTCGCGCGGATGGCCAATATCGGCTGATGTATCGTCCAGCCGGACACTGCCGGATTCGGGCGTCAGAAGCCCCGCCAGAACGCGCAGCAATGTCGACTTGCCCGAGCCGTTCGGACCGGTGACAATCAAGGCTTCTCCAGCCGCAACAACGAACGAAATATCGTGGAAAATCAGGTCCTCACCGCGTTTCGCACTGAGGCCTTCGACACGCAGTCGGATCGGCATTCACATTCCCTTTACGACGTTCGTCGCAGCGCAAAAAAATTGTCTCAAATTGAGGACGGATGGTCTGGCACGTTCCGGAGAAATTATCTATAACCGCCCCAACACGCCAGCGGTCGGCGTGAATTTCATCCTAGCGCCGAACTTGGAATGATTTCCACGTACGGACAGCGGAAATGGCCGTACCCGCATCCCATATCGCGCTTTAAATGCGTTCGGGCGTTCGTGCGTCACGTTTTTGGCGATCTAACGGAACGGGGTATTCCAGTGTCCAAATCCCTAGACAGTTTCAATTGTCGGTCGACGCTCTCGGTCAATGGCGTAGACTATGTCTATTACAGCCTGCCGAAGGCAGAAGCGAACGGCCTCGCCGGCGTTTCAAAGCTCCCCTACTCGATGAAGGTTCTGCTTGAGAACCTGCTCCGCTTCGAAGACGGCCGAACCGTCACCAAGGAGAATATCCTGGCCGTCGCCGAGTGGCTTGATAACAAGGGCCGCGAAGAAAACGAAATCGCCTACCGCCCGGCCCGCGTGCTGATGCAGGACTTCACCGGCGTTCCCGCCGTCGTCGACCTGGCCGCGATGCGCGACGCCATGGTTTCGCTCGGTGGCGACCCGGAAAAGATCAACCCGCTGGTTCCCGTCGATCTCGTCATCGACCATTCGGTTATCGTCGACGAATTCGGCACGCCAACGGCCTTTGCCCGCAATGTCGAGCTCGAATACGAGCGCAACGGCGAGCGCTACCGCTTCCTGAAATGGGGCCAACAGGCGTTCAAGAATTTCCGCGTTGTCCCGCCCGGCACCGGCATCTGTCACCAGGTCAACCTCGAATATCTCGGCCAGACCGTCTGGACCAAGGAAGAAGACGGCGAGATCATCGCCTATCCGGATACCTGCGTCGGAACCGACAGCCACACGACCATGATCAATGGTCTCGGCGTTCTCGGCTGGGGCGTTGGCGGTATCGAGGCGGAAGCGGCCATGCTCGGCCAGCCCGTTTCCATGCTCCTGCCTGAAGTCATCGGCTTCAAGCTGACCGGCAAGCTCAAGGAAGGCGTCACCGCGACCGACCTCGTGCTAATGGTCGTGCAGATGCTGCGCAAGAAGGGCGTCGTGTCCAAGTTCGTCGAATTCTTCGGTTCCGGCCTCGACAACATGACGCTAGCCGACCGCGCAACGATCGGCAACATGGGCCCGGAATATGGCGCGACCTGCGGCTTCTTCCCGGTCGATTCGGAAACCATCAACTACCTCACCATGTCCGGCCGTGAAGAACAGCGCATCGCGCTGGTCGAAGCCTATTCGAAGGCGCAAGGGATGTGGCGTGACAATGACGGTGCCGACCTCGTCTTCACCGACACGCTGGAACTCGACCTCGGCCAGGTCGTCCCGGCCATGGCCGGCCCGAAGCGTCCGGAAGGCCGCATTCCGCTCGAAAACATCGCATCCGGTTTTGCCGGTTCGCTCGAAGGCGAATACAAGAAGCCGGGCCAGCTCGACATGCGCTATGCCGTCGAAGGCGCGGATTACGATATCGGTCACGGCGACGTGGCGATTGCCGCCATCACCTCCTGCACCAACACGTCCAACCCCTCGGTTCTCATCGCTGCCGGCCTGCTGGCTCGCAACGCCGTTGCCAAGGGCTTGAAGACCGCCCCTTGGGTCAAGACATCGCTCGCACCTGGAAGCCAGGTTGTCGGTGAGTACCTGTCCAAGTCCGGACTGCAGGATTCGCTCGATGCACTCGGCTTCAATCTCGTCGGTTTCGGCTGCACGACCTGCATCGGCAATTCCGGCCCACTGCCGGCACCGATCTCGAAGACGATCAACGAGAAGGGCCTGATCATGTCCGGCGTTCTCTCGGGCAACCGCAACTTCGAAGGCCGTATTTCGCCGGACGTTCAGGCGAACTACCTTGCCTCGCCGCCGCTGGTCGTCGCCTATGCGCTCGCCGGTACGGTCCAGAAGGACCTGACCACCGAGCCGCTCGGCATCGGCAGCGATGGACAGCCGGTGTTTCTCAAGGACGTCTGGCCGACGTCGCAGGAAATCCAGGAATACATCCTGAAATACGTTACCCGCGCACTCTACGCATCGAAATATGCCGACGTGTTCAAGGGCGACGCCAACTGGCAGGCCGTCCAGATTCCGGAAGGCCAGACCTACGCTTGGGATGACAACTCGACCTATGTGCAGAACCCGCCCTACTTCGTCGGCATGGGCAAGACCGGTTCGGGCATCTCCGACATCAAGGGCGCCCGCGTCCTTGGCCTGTTCGGCGACAAGATCACCACCGACCACATCTCGCCGGCCGGATCGATCAAGGCAGCGTCGCCTGCCGGTGCTTACCTGATCAACCACGGCGTCGGCATTGCCGACTTCAACCAGTACGGCACGCGCCGCGGCAACCATGAAGTGATGATGCGCGGCACGTTTGCCAATATCCGCATCCGTAATCACATGATGGGCCCGAACGGCAAGGAAGGCGGCTACACGATCCACTATCCTTCGAAGGAAGAGATGTCGATCTACGACGCTGCCATGCAGTACAAGGCTGAAGGCGTTCCGCTGGTCATCTTCGCCGGTGTCGAATATGGCAACGGTTCGTCGCGTGACTGGGCTGCCAAGGGCACCAACCTGCTTGGCGTCAAGGCCGTGATCGCCCAGTCCTTCGAGCGTATCCACCGCTCCAATCTCGTCGGCATGGGCATCGTGCCCTTCGTCTTCGAGGAAGGCACGACCTGGGAATCGCTCGGCCTGAAGGGCGACGAGAGCGTCACGATCGATGGCCTCACCAATGTCCAGCCGCGTGAAAAGCGCGTCGCCAGGATCACCTATGCCGATGGCACGGTGAAGGACGTTCCGCTGATCTGCCGCATCGATACGCTCGATGAGGTCACCTACATGAACAATGGCGGCATTCTGCAGACTGTTCTGCGCGACCTCGCTGCCTGATGCACCTCTGAAGCTGACGTGAACGAAGCCGGGGCTTTCACGAGCCCCGGCTTTTTTGTGATCGCCAGAGGACCGAGCCTCACTCCAACGTGATTTTCCGTTGAAAGGGGAGCAGCGTATGAAGGACGCAGATAAGCGCTGTACACCTGTACAACACCGTTGAAATGCCACACCCTTGAAATGGAAGTCCCGATGTCTGGATCAAGCACCGTTCGCCGCATCATGCTCGCCTGTGGCCTTGGCCTCATGGCGATGCCGGTTGTGGCCGAAGATGCGGTGAAGCCGGCAGGCGTCGTGGAACTGTTCACCAGCCAGGGCTGTTCGTCCTGCCCGCCGGCGGACGCTGCCTTGAAGACGCTGATCGACGACGGCAAGGTCGTGGCGCTCTCCTATCACGTCGATTACTGGAACTATCTCGGCTGGGCCGACACGCTGGCCTCGAAGGACAATACCGCCCGGCAATATGCCTACGCGAAAATGTTCGGCCGCAGCGGCGTTTATACGCCACAGGCGGTGCTCAACGGCCGCGACCATATCAATGGCGCTGATCTCGACGGCATCAACAATCGCCTTTCGGCGATGAATTCGGCGGGAAAGGGGCTTGCTGTTCCGGTCTCCGCGAGCGTCAGCAAGGACGAGATCGACATCAAGATAGGGGGCGGCAACGGCAAGGCCAATGTCGTCGTGGTCTATTTCAATCGTGAGCAGCTCGTCGACGTCAAGAAGGGCGAAAACAGCGGCAAGAAGATTTCCTATTGGCACTCTGTCCGCGATATCCAGACAATCGGCATGTGGGACGGCAAGCCTGCCAGTTTCGTCCTGCCCGCCTCCATCCTCAACGAGGGAGAAAACGGTGGCTGCGCCGTGCTTCTGCAGAAGATGAAGGACAGCGAAACACCCGGCGCCATCGTCGGCGCGACAACCGTCATGGCGGATAACACCGCCAACTGACGAATAATCTGGTTCGGCCCGGCAGCATCGAGGGGCTGGGGCTGAGGGTTCGAAGATGCCGGACCGAACCGGCCATATTTCGCAGGCGCAGACAGCACCCGCTCGACATGGCGTCCGGAGCAACCGCGCCCGAAGGACGCTTTGGCTAGCCGCTCCATTGCTGCACCGCTCGAGACAGGAAAATCCCAAACAGACATGCAGGTCGACACTCGGAAGGACTCCCTTGTGCCAGCGAGCGCGAGTTTCCTTGTCAAATGGGGCGTCGGTTTGTTTGAAATGCGGCACGGCGAAAAAAGTCATCCCCTATTTCGGCCGGCCTGCTGCTTGCATTTCAGCCAAGGTCAGGCAAACTGTAACCGTCCTGTCACAATATAAGGCCGGAGTACCGATGACTGATCAGCCGGATTTGCCGCAAGGCGAGACCCGTTCCGAAAGGCAGAAATCGTCCGATGTGGTTGTTAACCTGCACGAATATCGCAGCAGCAACCAGGACCAACTCCCCATCACCTTCCATCGCCGCGAGCTTGATATGATCCTCAGGATCTACGGCCGCATGGTGGGCGAAGGCGAGTGGCGGGACTATGCGATGGACCATCTGCGCGACAAGGCCGTCTTCTCGGTTTTCAAACGGTCGGGTGAAATGCCGCTGTTCCGGATCGAAAAGAACCCGAAACTGTCAGCCAAGCAAGGCGCCTTCAGCGTCGTCAATACCCACGGCATGATCCTCAAGCGCGGTCACGACCTGCAGCAGGTGCTCAAAGTCTTCGACAAAATGCTGAAGGTCATCAAGACCTGAATCATCCCCGGTAGAGCGTATCGGGATAGGTGCCCGGTTCCGGATCGGTCGTCAGCCCCTCGCCGAGCGGCAATTGCATGATGATCGTATCGAGCCAGCGGCCGTGCTTGAAACCCGTGCCCTTCATCAGCCCGCCGTGCTCGAAACCGGCCGCACGATGGACGGCGACCGAAGCCGGATGCGCGCCCCCGATGACGGCGACCATCTGGCGGAAGCCCAGCCCCGTGCAGAGCCGGATCAGCTCGGCGAGCAAGGCTTTGCCGACGCCGCGCCCGCGCGCCTGAGGCGCCAGATAGATCGAATCCTCGACCATGAAGCGGTAGGCCGTGCGGGTCCGGAACGCCGAGGCGTAGGCGTAACCCAAGAGGATGCCGTCAGCATCAACTGCAGCGATATAGGGATAGCCGTTGCCGGTGATGACAGAAAAGCGCGAGGCCATTTCGGCTTCGTCCGGCGGCGTCATTTCATAGGAGGCGACGCCGTTCAGCACGGATTCCCGATAGATCTCGGTGACGGCCGGGATATCGGATAGGGTCGCATCGCGCAGGATAAAGGACATGGGCAGACCTGTCTGGAAGAGTAGTCCCTCGTCTGCCATATCGCATTCAGCCATTCAAGCGAGCGGCCTTGCCAAAAACTCAAGCAACAAAAAAGGCGGCCGAAGCCGCCTTTTCAGAAGTATCCGGTTCCGATTAATTGCGGTTTCCGAGGAAACGCAGCATGAACAGGAACAGGTTGATGAAGTCGAGATACAGCGTCAGCGCGCCCATGATGGCCTTGCGGCCAGTGGCTTCGGCACCTTCTTCTTCGAAGTACATTTCCTTAATCTTCTGGGTATCGTAGGCGGTGAGGCCTGCGAAGATCAGAACACCGATAGCCGAGATCGCAAAATCAAGCGCCGAGGAGGCGAGGAAGATATTGACGATCGAGGCGATGATGAGGCCGAACAGACCCATCATCAGGAACGAACCCATGCCGGACAGGCTACGCTTGGTGGTGTAGCCGTAGAGCGACAGAGCGCCGAACGAAGCGGCCGTGACGAAGAACGTCTGGGTGATGCTCTGGCCGGTATAGATCAGGAAGATCGACGACAGCGAGAGGCCCATCAGGCCTGCATAGACCCAGAAGGTCGTCTGCGCGGCCGACACGCTCATCGAGTTGATACGGAAGCTCATGTAGAACACCAGAGCCAGCGGCGCGAGCATGACGACCCACTTCAGCGGGCTCACATAGATCGCCTGGCCGAACGCTGTCAGTTGTCCGTCCGCAAAAGCGAACTGAAACGCAACGTAGGCGGCAATACCGGTGATCGCCAGACCGAGGGCCATCAGGTTGTACACCTTGAGCATATAGGTGCGCAGACCTTCGTCGATTACGGCCCCCGCCTGTGCGCCGGCAGGCGACATTCGGGTTTGGTAGTTT
The DNA here is from genome assembly GCF_049897905.1 of Pararhizobium sp. PWRC1-1. Classification (NCBI taxonomy): domain Bacteria; kingdom Pseudomonadati; phylum Pseudomonadota; class Alphaproteobacteria; order Hyphomicrobiales; family Rhizobiaceae; genus Pararhizobium; species Pararhizobium sp. PWRC1-1. The sequence goes on from NZ_JAFCXE010000024.1 coordinate 49,316, forward strand.
CTAAGATCAGCCATTGTTTCCTCTTTAAAAGCCCCGGTTAAGTTTACGGTGTCGGGCGGTAAGGGCGCATCCTTTTAAAGGTGCCAGCCACTTAACCCAGGCGCCGCTGCGGGGCTCCAGCATGCCTGTGCTGAATATGATGTCGAAATATGACTTACACAAGACCGGCCGCCCTGAGAATCAGCCGAAAAGCGGATTCTCAGGGCATTCGGGGGTTAGTGTTAACGGTTAACTGGGCAATCAGAGCTCGCGCAGGACGGGTGCAGCCTTCTGCCCGAGCACCCGCCAGGTGCCGGCCAGGCCGAAACCGACCGTGACGACGAGAGCGACAGCCATGGTGATCAGGGCCACATCCGGCAGGAAGGACGACGGCAAGCTCATGATTTTGCTGACAACGAACCATGCTGCAACCCCGCCGGCAAACAGCGCGAAGATCGCCGTCGACAGCCCGAGGATGGCATATTCGTAGCAAAAGGCGCGGATCAGCGTCGAGCGTGTGGCGCCCAGCGTCTTCAAAACCACGGCATCATGGGTGCGTGCCCGGTTGCCCGCCGCAAGCGCCCCGGCCAGCACCAGGATCGAGGCAACCAGCGCAACGGCAGCGGCAGCGCGAATGGCTGTTGCCAGCTGGCCGACCAGCACATTGATGATGTCGAGCGCATCCTTGACCCGGACACTGGTGATCGTCGGATAGGCATTGGTGACGGCCTTGAGAGTGGCAGCCTCCTCCGCAGCCGTCGCACCCGGATCGATCACGGTGGCCAGCCAGGCATGCGGCGCCCCGGCAAAGGTATTCGGCGAGAACACCATGACGAAATTGATCGACAGGGATTCCCACTCGACCTTGCGGAAATTGGCGATCCGGGCGGTGAGATTGCGGCCGAGCACGTTGACGGTGACGGTATCGCCGATCTTCAGGCCGAGTTCACCGGCCTCCTCGGATGAAAACGAAACCAGCGGCTCGCCGGTATAATCCGGTGCCCACCAGTCCCCCTCTGTCAGCGTCGAATTCTCCGGCTTGTTCTTGGCATAGGTGATGCCCCGGTCGCCACGCAGGACCCATTGACCGGCAGCGGGAACGTTCATCTTGGTGACGTCCTGGCCGTTGAAGGCGAGGATGCGGCCACGCAGCATCGGGACCTCGATGACCTTGCCCTCCGGCAGGCTTGTTTGCAGCAGGGAACGGAAACCCTCGACCTCGGCGCTCTGGATATCGACGAAGAAGAAATTCGGTGCCCGTTCCGGCAGGTTGCCGGTCAATTCGCGGCGCAGATTGCCGTCGATCAGCGCTAGCGTCACCAGAAGCGCCAGGCCAAGGCCGAGCGACAGGACCACCGAGGGCGTGAGCGCCCCGGGCCGATGGATGTTGCCGATGGCCAGCCTGAGTGCCGGCGAACTGACGCGCGGCGCCCGGCGGGCAAGCATGGCGACCAGGATAGCGACACCGCGCAGCACCACGAAGGAAAAGGCGATGGCTCCGAGGAATGTCAGCGAAATCGTCCGGTCATAGGCCGTGAAGATCGCAAGGCCTGCGAGAGCACCGAGGCAAAGGGCAGCGGCCACAAGATAAGGCCAGGACGGCAGACGCGCCCGCTCGAACCCCTGTTCGCGAAACAATGCGGTCGCCGGCACTTCACGGGCATGGCCGAGCGGCAGGATGGCGAAAGCGAGCGACGTCAAAAGGCCGAACACGGCGGCAAGGCCGAGTGCGCCCGGATAAAGCTGGAACGCCGTCGAAACCGGCAGGACACCCGCAAGGAATTGCGCCGCAATGAACGGAATGAGCGCGCCGAGCACCAGCCCGATGCCGATGCCGATAAAGGCAATCAGCAGGATCTGGATGAGATAGATGGTGGTGACCATCGAGGCCGGCGCGCCGACGCATTTGAACGTGGCGATGACGCCGCGCTTGGAATCGAGATAGGAGCGCACGGCGTTGGCCACACCGACGCCGCCTACGATCAGCGCCGTCAGCCCGACCAGGGTGAGGAACTGCGAAAAGCGGGTAATATTCGCCGTTAGCGCCGGAGCGGCGTTCTGGCTGGTACGAACCGACCATCCGGCCTGCGGAAACTTTTCCTCCGCCTGCCTGCGCAGGGCCGGCACGCTGGAACTATCGGCCACCTTCACCTTGTAGGTATGCTCGACCAGGCTTCCGGTCTGCACGAGACCGGAGGCGTCAAGCGCCTGTTTCGAGATCAGCAGGCGTGGCGCAAAACCGAAACCGTCCGACAGGGCATCCGGTTCGCGCACGATGGTGCCGGCGACGCGAATGCGGGCGGTCCCGAGCAGGATTTCATCGCCAGTCTTGATGCCGAGACGCTCAAGCAAAAGCGGGGCGGCCAGTGCGTCGTAAACGCCGCTGTTTTCGGTGAGCGCATCACCAAGCGGTGCCGCCGGTTCGCTATCGAACGTACCGTAGAGCGGATAGGCGCCATCAACGGCTTTCAGCTCGACCAGGGCCTGGTTGGAGCCATCCGGCAGCCGCGCCATCGAGCGGAGGCCAGACGAGACAGAGACCGCACCGAGGCTGTCGATGAATGCTTTTTCCTCGTCGGTTGCGACGCGGTTGTTGAGCTCGAAGCGGATATCGCCCGCCAAAAGCTCGCGCCCCTGACTGGCGATCGAGCCGGTGATCGACTGCGACAGGGAATTGACACCGGCAATCGCCGCCGTTCCAAGCGCCACGCAGGCCAGGAAAATATAGAACCCCCGCAAGCCGCCGCGCATTTCGCGGAGCGCCAGACGGAAAGCGAGGCCAAGACGGAAGCCGCCGAAAGCAGCGGCCCTCATGCGGACGCTACCTTGGATAGCGAAGCGGAAACCGATGGTTCATGACCGGAGCCGGACACGATCTCGCCGGAACGGACCCGGACCTGGCGCGAGCAGCGGGCGGCAAGCGACGTATCATGGGTGACCAGAACCAGCGTCATGTCGCGCTCGGCCTGCTTGGAAAAGATCAGATCGGCCACCTGCTTACCGGTTTCGGCATCGAGATTGCCGGTCGGTTCGTCGGCGATCAGAAGTTTTGGCGATGGCGCCAGCGCCCGGGCGATGGCGACGCGCTGCTGCTCGCCGCCCGACAACTGGCCGGGATAATGCGACAGCCGCTCGCCAAGGCCGACGGAGATCAGTTCCTGCCGGGCGATCTCGAACGCATCGCGGACATTGGCCAGCTCAAGCGGCACGGCAACGTTTTCCAGCGCCGTCATGTTGGGGATCAGATGGAACGACTGGAAGACGATGCCGATATTGCGGCCACGGAATTCCGCCACCCGGTCTTCGCTCAAGCCGTGCAGTGGCGTGCCGTCGATGACGATCTCGCCGCTGTCGAGACGCTCCAGCCCGGCCAGAACCATCAAAAGCGTGGACTTTCCGGATCCGGACGGACCGACGATCCCGACCGATTCACCCGCATCGATCGACAGATCCATACCCTTGAGCACATGAACGGACGCAGCGGCCTGGCCGAGGGTCAGATCCGCATTTTTCAGTTCGATCATGGTTTTTGCCAAAGGAAACTGTCCTATATGTACAATATGAAGGTTGCCGGAACGGCTGACTTTTACCGATTTAAGGGCACGTTCATGCGAATAAAAGGTTTCTGTACATTTTTGTTGGCGATCACGGCAATTGTGATCATGCCGGCGGTCAGCCGCGCCGAGCCGCTCAGCCTCGTCGGCTTCGGCGATAGCCTGATGGCCGGCTACCAGCTGCCGGCCGAAGATGCCTTCCCGGCCCGGCTCGAAAAGGCCCTGCGCGAAAAGGGCCACGACGTGACGATCAGCAATGCCGGCGTCTCCGGCGACACGACTTCCGGCGGTCTGGCGCGGATCGACTGGTCGGTTCCGGATGGCACCAAAGGCGTCATTCTCGAACTTGGCGCCAACGATGCCCTGCGCGGCATCGCGCCCGAGGAAAGCCGCAAGAACCTGGTCGCCATGATCGAGAAGCTGAAGTCGCGCGGCATCGCCGTGCTTCTGGTCGGCATGATGGCGCCGCCGAACATGGGCGCCGATTATGCCGCGCGGTTCAACCCGATCTATCCGGAACTTGCCAAGACCAACGGCCTTGAACTCTATCCGTTCTTCCTCGACGGCGTTGTCGAAGATGCCAAGCTGAAGATCGAGGACGGCATGCATCCGAACGGCGACGGCATCGGCGTCATGGTCGAACGCATGCTGCCATCAGCTGAACGTTTCCTTCAATCAATCTCAACGGGAGGCTGACGCTAACCAATCCAGAACTATTTGCTTGTTCAGTGTCTGTTAATCGCGTTGGATAAATATTGCAGGTGCGAAATTATAATTGCTTCCAGATGGCAAGCATGATTCGCTGGGTTATCTTCAAGAGATTCGGGGAGCTCGTTATGCCGAGACTTTTCACCGCCCTCGAGATACCGCGTAATGCCGCAATGAGCCTATCATTGTTGCGTGGTGGTCTTCCCGGTGCCCGTTGGATCGATGTGGAGAATTACCACATCACTCTTCGCTTCATCGGTGACGTCGAAAACCGCACTGCCGACGAGATCGTCGACCGGCTGGACCGCATCGAACGTCCGGAATTCCAGCTGCAATTGACCGGCACCGGCGCCTTCGGCTCGAAGAAACCGCATTCGGTCTGGGCCGGTGTCAGCAATCCGCCGGAACTCTATGCCCTCCAGGCCGAAATCGAGCGGATATGCCAAAGGCTCGGCCTGCCCGCCGACCCGCGCAAATTCACCCCGCATGTAACGCTTGGCCGGTTGCGGTCGTCGCGGGTCGAGGATGTGGTCAGCTACCTCTCCGGCCGCGGCGGCTTCTATACCAACCCCTTCACCGTCTCCCGCTTCGTGCTTCTGTCGTCGCGCGATTCGGTTGGCGGCGGCCCTTATGTCACCGAAGAAGTCTTCCCGCTCTACGAGCGCTCGTCGAGCCTGCCGGTGAGCGACGTGCATCCCTCAAAGAGCATGTTGTAGACGGTCTCAAACCCTTCCGGCCCCTCATAGTAGGGGTCGGGAACATCGCGGGTGGTCCCCAGCGCATAATCAAGAAAGAGGTGTAGTTTATGCTGCGCCTCCGGCGGTGCCATCGCACGCAGATGGGCAAGATTGCTGCGGTCCATCGCAAAGATCAGATCGAAGGCCTCGAAATCACCGGTATGGACCTTGCGGCAGCGCTGACCGGCAATATCGATCCCGTGTTTCAGCGCAACTGCGATCGAGCGGCGATCCGGCGGATCGCCGATATGCCAACCGCCCGTTCCGGCCGAATCGGCATCCACCAAACCATCGCCTGCGACATGCCGCAAAATGCCCTCGGCCAAGGGTGAGCGGCAGATATTGCCGAGACAGACGAAGAGAATTCTGACAGATTTCATGCTATTCAAAAGGCCCGGGAAAAGGTTGAACCTATCTGCGGCTGCCGCGTTGTGGAACTGGGATATCGGTTGCCGCCATCAAAAAACTGGAGGGGATTGCGCCATGAAACAGGAAAAGCTCGCCAAGGAGGCCATTGCCGAAAATCTTTCGAAGATGGAGGGCTGGGTGCTTGCCGAAGATGGACTGTCGATCTGGAAAGCCTTCCGTTTCAAAAGCTTTGTCGAAGCCTTCGGCTTCATGACGGAAAGCGCGATCTCGGCCGAGAAGCTCAACCATCACCCCGAATGGTTCAATGTCTACAACAAGGTGGACGTGACGCTCACCACCCATGATTCGCAAGGGCTGACCGAGCTGGACTTCAAGCTTGCGGCAAAGATGGACCGGGCAGCGGCGGGCCGGATGCCCGACCATCTTAAGTAGGGCATTTGAAATAGCGCATTTGAAATCCCGGCCCTACTCACCATATGATTTTCCATGACGGATGGGACAAACAAGATGGACGACATCAAGATCGGCGAGATTTTGCTGCCTGGCGAGGAAAGCGAACAGGAAGCGAAGGCCCGCAAGGTGCAGCGCCGGTTCTGGCCGACCCTGAAACGGGCGATGCGGCAGGTGCCGTTCAGCCGTGACGTTGTTGCCGCCTATTACTGCGCCATGGACCCGGCAACGCCGCTGCGCACCCGCGGTATCCTGCTCGGTGCACTCGCCTATTTCGTCATGCCGTTCGATTTCATCCCCGACGTCCTGGCCATGGTCGGCTTTTCCGACGACATCGCCGTTTTGACCGCCGCCTTTGCCGCCATCAGCGGTCAGATCAAGGAAATGCACTATCTTAAGGCGGACGAGACCTTGCGCGACAAGCTCCCAGACTGATCAACATCAATACGCACTGTCCACACCGCCTGCTTCGAGCAGCGTTCGCAACTTGCCGAAGGCGAGGCGGATGCGGGACTTGACGGTTCCAAGCGGCAGTCCGGTGGCTGCGGAGATCTCCGAGTGCGATTGACCGAAGAAAAACGCCATCTGGATCAGGGTGACCTGTTCGGCAGGCAGTTGTGTCAGCGCAATCCGGACGATCTGTTCGCGATCTTCACTTTCGATCAAATCATCCGGCGCTGGCGGCGCTGCAGGCAGGAGAAGCGGTTCGTGCACGTCAAGCGTCCCGTTACGCTGCCTGCGGGCTGCATCGATGCGGCGATTGCGAGCGATGCGGAAAAGCCAGGTGGAAAGCGAGGATTTTTTCGGGTCGTAAAGATGGGCCTTCTGCCAAAGGATGACCATCACCTCCTGCACGACCTCCTCCGCTTCCGCAACGCTGGCATTCTGCCGCATTAGGAAAGATTTGAGCCGGGGGGCAAAAAAGTCGAAGAGCTCCGAAAAAGCGGCCTGGTCACGATTGCGTGCGACGGCCACGGCAAGGGCGGCGAAATGCTGTCTGACTTCAACATTCATTCCGCTTTTGATCGCCTCCGGCCCTGATTTTCGCAGTATTTCACAACAGGTACAGCGCTTTTGTCAAAGGTCAAACTCTTGCCTGATTCTTTGTGACATAAAACGGCGCCGGGCACGCGTCGGCTGATCGGGCGGTGGCCTGGCAAGCCAAACGTGCAGGGCAGACGGAATTCGGCAATATCCGCCGGCACCGTTCCCACGCTTGTTTCATTTGGCCGCTTTACCGCCGACCTGAAACTTGAGCCAAGTTTGCTTCGTACTTTGTTCCGTATTAAAGCGGAAAGGTAGCGAATTCGGGGAATGTTGACGGTTTGGTAACCTGAATTAAGTCAAAATCAATGAAATCATGACCATGCGTTGCCCGGCTGATGCTGATCGGGCTTTGGCAGCAAGAAACCGGCAGGACAAGATGTTTGTAAGAAAGCTCAACCTCGCAATCGCACTCGTGCTGGCATTTGCCGGCGTTGCTTCGGCCCAGTCGCCGACCCGCATTCAGCAGTTCAATGCCTGGGGCGCCTATTCCTATCAGGCCGGCGCCGGCAAGGTCTGCTATGTGCTCTCCGTTCCGAAGGACAAGAGCCCGGCCAATGTCGATCACGGCGATGTCTTTTTCCTCGTGTCGCAGCGCCCCGGCCAGAACATTTCCTATGAACCGCAGGCGATGATGGGCTATCCGCTTCAGGAAAGCTCGAAGGTCGTCGTCACCATTGACGCTAAGAACTTCACGATGTTCACCAAGGGCAACTCGGCCTGGGTTGAGAACGCCGCTGAAGAGCCAGCACTCGTAGCTGCGATGAAGACCGGCAAGGCCATGTCGGTTGCCGCCAAGTCGCGCAAGGGCACGCCGACGGCATATTCCTATTCGCTCTCGGGCATTTCGGCTGCGCTGAAGCAGATCGAAAACTGCAAGTAAGCAGAACACGACCTCAATCCTGTTTCGAAAGGCCGGTTCATCCGGCCTTTCGCCGTTAAGGCCTTCGTCTTTTTGCAGATCTGCCGTGAAGCACCGGAGGGTGACGCCGGGCGAAAACCGTGCTAAAGGCCCGCTCAACGATAGCTGCGCGGATCTTTGACGTTCCCGATGCGCGGCAAACGAACTCTGATCTCAGCATTTACGCGACCGGCTGCAGGCAAAAGCGCTTGAACGGACCTTGCGTATCGCAAACATGGGAAATGGCGAGAATGGCCGCGACTGAAGCACTCGATCTGGACCGCCCCGTCAAGGCGCCCGTCCGCCCGGCCATGATGGCAGAAAAGCCGACGCTGATCGGCCTTTCGCGCGAAGACATGGGCAAGGCGCTGGCTGAGGTCGGCGTTCCCCTCAAGCAGGTCAAGATGCGCTCCAGCCAGCTCTGGAACTGGCTCTATGTGCGGGGCGTTTCCGATTTCGACCACATGACCAATGTGTCGAAGGACATGCGCGAGCTGCTGAAGACGCATTTCACCATCGCCCGGCCTGAAATCGTCGAGGAGCAGATCTCCACCGACGGCACCCGCAAGTGGCTGCTCCGCTTCCCGCCGCGCGGTGCCGGCCGTCCTGTCGAAATCGAAACCGTCTATATTCCCGAGGAAGGCCGCGGCACGCTCTGCGTTTCCAGCCAGGTCGGCTGCACGCTCACCTGTTCCTTCTGTCATACAGGCACGCAGAAGCTGGTGCGCAACCTGACGGCTGAAGAAATTCTCTCTCAGCTGCTGCTTGCCCGCGATCGCTTGGGCGATTTCCCGGACCGCGACACGCCGGTCGGCACCGTCGTCCCCAATGAGGGCCGCAAGGTCACCAACATGGTGATGATGGGCATGGGCGAGCCGCTCTACAATTTCGAGAACGTCAAGACGGCACTTCTGATCGCAACCGACGGCGACGGCCTGTCGCTGTCGAAGCGCCGCGTCACGCTATCGACCTCCGGCATCGTTCCGGAAATCTTCCGCACCGGCGAGGAAATCGGCGTCATGCTGGCGATCTCGCTGCATGCGGTGAAGGACGATCTGCGCGACATGTTGGTGCCGATCAATAAAAAGTATCCGCTGAAGGACCTGCTCGACGCCTGCCGCAACTATCCCGGCCTGTCAAATGCCCGTCGCATCACCTTCGAATATGTGATGCTCGAAGGCGTCAACGACACGCTGGAAGACGCCAAGGAACTGGTGCGCCTTTTGAAGGGCATTCCGGCCAAGATCAACCTGATCCCGTTCAACCCTTGGCCGGGCACGAACTACCAGTGTTCGAAATGGGAAGAGATCGAGAAATTTGCCGATTTCATCAATGCGGCCGGCTATGCCTCGCCGATCCGCACGCCGCGCGGCCGCGACATTCTCGCCGCCTGCGGCCAGCTGAAATCGGACTCCGAGCGCATGCGCAAGGTCGATCGCATGGCGTTCGAAGCGATGATGATTGCCAATCACGGCGAGGATTGATCAGCAAATTTGATGAATGCTGGTCTGCAATTGGATTGATTTACGTGTCGAGCCTTCCTAAGACTGCCTAAAAATCAGTCTTGGAGGACACCCATGCGTTCACTTCTCATTGCCTTGGCGGCAACCGTAGCCCTCACCCTGCCCGCCCGGGCGGAAGATGTCACGGTTGCGGTCACCGCGATCGTCGAACATCCGGCACTTGATGCCGTGCGTGACGGTGTCAAGGACACCTTGGCCGCTGCCGGCTACAAGGAAGGCGAGAACCTCAAGTTCCTCTACGAATCCGCACAGGGCAACCCGGCAACGGCAGCCCAGATCGCCCGCCAGTTCGCCGGCGAAGCCCCGAATGTTATCGTCCCGATCTCGACACCGTCGGCCCAGGCCGTCGTATCCTCGACGCGTGACATTCCAATTGTCTTCACCGCTGTTTCCGATCCGCTCGGCGCCCAGCTGATCAAGGACATGGACAAGCCGGGCGGCAACGTCACCGGTCTTTCCGACCTGTCGCCAGTTGCCGAGCATGTCGCGCTGATCAAGGAAATCCTGCCCAACGTGAAGTCGATCGGCTACCTCTACAATTCCGGCGAGGCAAACTCCGTATCGCTGCTCGCCGTCCTGAAGACCGAAGCCGAAAAGGCCGGCCTGACCGTGGTTGAATCCGCCGCCACCAAGTCGGCCGAAGTGCAGGGCGCAGCCCGCGCGCTGGTCGGCCGTGCCGACGTCATCTACGTACCCACCGACAACACGATCATCTCGGCGCTGGAAGGCGCTGTTGCCGTGGCCGTCGAAGCCAAGCTGCCGCTGTTCACAGCCGACACGGATTCCGTATCGCGTGGTGCCGTCGCCGCTCTCGGCTTCAACTATCATGACGTCGGCAAGCAGACCGGCGACATCGTCGTTCGCATCCTGAAGGGTGAAAACCCCGGCGATATCGCCGTCAAGGTTGCCGCCGGCACCGATCTGGTCATCAATAAGGGTTCTGCCGTCAAGATGGGCGTCACCTTCCCGGAAAGCGTTCTGAGCCGCGCCACCCGCGTCATCGAATAAGACTAAGCCGCCTTATATTTGCACAATCTGATTGATTTTGAACCGCCCTCCTTTCATACGGGGGCGGTTCATCTGTAAAACAAGCCTCGCTTTACCGGCCGAGCCGGACCAGGCTTGACGAATTTGAGAAGAGGACCGACCGCGGTGAGCCAAATTGCCTTCTGGGGAGCAGTCGAGCTTGGGCTCGTCTATGCCTTCGTCGCCATCGGTGTATTCCTTGCCTTCCGCGTGCTCGATTTCCCGGATCTGACCGTCGACGGCTCGTTTCCGCTTGGTGCTGCCGTTGCGGCCGTGCTGATCATCGCCGGCGTCAATCCATGGATCGCCTCGGGCGTCGCGATGATCGCCGGCGCTGCCGCGGGCATCGTCACTGCCATCCTCAACGTCCGCTTCCGCATTCTCAATCTTCTCGCGTCGATCCTGACGATGATTGCGCTGTTCTCGGTCAACCTGCGCGTCATGGGCAAGCCGAATGTCGCGCTGATCAATGCAGATACGATGCTGTCGCCCTTCTATGGCCTTGGTCTCCGGGATTTTTACGTTCGCCCGCTGTTCATTGGGCTTCTCGTCGTCGTCGCGGTTATCGCCGTCTGGCGCTTCCTTGAGAGCGACGCCGGCCTTGCGATGCGGGCCACCGGCGCCAATGCACGCATGGCAAGGGCTCAAGGGGTGGATACCAGCCGCCAGATCTATCTCGGCATGGCGCTCTCCAACGCGCTGGTCGCCCTTGGTGGCGCGCTGTTTGCCCAGACCAACGGCTTCGCCGACGTTACCTCCGGTGTCGGCACCATCGTCGTCGGCCTCGCCGCCGTCATCATCGGAGAAACCCTGCTCGGAGCGCGCGGCATCCTCATTGCCCTGATCGGCTGCGTGCTGGGCTCGATCCTCTACCGTATCGCCATCCAGCTGGCGCTCTCCACCGATATGCTCGGCCTGCAGGCCTCCGACCTCAATCTGGTCACCGCGGCCCTCGTGACGATCGCCCTCGTCCTTCCCCGCCTGCGCCGCGGAGGTGCCGCATGATCAAGCTCGACAATATCCAGGTGATCTTCGGCAAGGGAACGCCGCTGCAGAAGCAGGCGCTAAGCGGCGTCAGCCTCACCATCGAGGAAGGCACCTTCGTCACCGTCATCGGGTCCAACGGCGCCGGTAAATCCACCGTACTCGGCGTGCTCGCCGGCGATGTCATCCCGACCGCAGGCCAGGTAACCATCGGCAACACCGACGTTACCCGCAAGGGCACCGCCGCCCGTGCCGGCCTCGTCGCCCGCGTCTTTCAGGATCCGCTGGCCGGAAGCTGCGGCGCCCTGTCGATCGAGGAAAACCTGGCGCTTGCTGCACGGCGCGGCGAAAGCCGGGGCCTGACCCCGGCGCTTGGCCCCAAGCGCCGCGAACATTTTCGCGCGCGCATCGCCGAACTGAATCTCGGCCTCGAAAACCGAATGCGGGACCGCATGGACCTGCTTTCGGGCGGCCAGCGGCAGGCGGTCTCGCTGGTGATGGCAACGCTTGCAGGCTCGGAAGTGCTGCTGCTGGACGAGCATACGGCAGCGCTCGATCCCGGCATGGCCGAGTTCATCATGAACCTGACCCAGAAGATCGTGTCCGAACGCAAGCTGACGGCGCTGATGGTCACTCACTCGATGCGCCAGGCGCTCGATTTCGGTCACCGCACTATCATGCTGCATGGCGGCGAAGTCGTACTCGACGTCTCCGGCGACAGCCGCAAGACACTGCAGGTCGAAGACCTCATCGCCATGTTCCGCCGTATCCGCGGTCAGACGCTGGATGACGATGCGCTGTTGATTGGCTGATCCCGGTTAACTCAGCGCGTCTGTGTAAACAGGATCTTCACTGCAAAAATCGAGAACACGCCGGCAAACGTATAGTCGATGCCGCGCATGACGCTCTTGCGCCGCTGCAGCCAGCCGGACAGACCGTCGGCCGTTAGGATGACCAGCACGCTGACGGGTATCGACGCGACGATGAAGAAGAAGCCGAGGAACAACAGTTTCTGCGTCACGGCCGGGTCGTTAGCGGTGACGAACTGCGGCAGAAAGGTCATGAAGAAGATGATGACCTTCGGATTGAGCAAATTAACCCCCAGCCCCGTCGAAATATTTGCCAGTGCCGAGGCGCCCGTATCATCGACCTTCTTGACGGTCAGCGTCGATCCATAGCGGATCGCCTGCACGGCCAGCCAGAACAGATAAGCGGCACCGCCGGTCTTTAGGATCATGAAGGCGGTCGGCGAGGCGGTGATCAGCGCCGAGATGCCAAAGGCGACCAAAAGCGTGTGCACGACGCAGCCAAGGCTGGTGCCGACAACGATGAAGAAGGCGGCGGATTTTCCCTGCGACAGCGCCCGGCTGATTGAGAGCGTCATGTCGGGACCCGGCGTTGCCGCCAAAAGCAGCGTCGCTGCGGTGAAAGCCAGAAGTGTCGGCAGGCTCGGCAGGAAATCCATCTTTCAATCCTATGGGACGGTGAAGCCGTGCATTCGCTCGATGCACGCTTATTGAATGTCCCAAATGGCGGCTGAAAGCAATTCGACATTTCGCCAGCCACCGGGTGCCGAAAGACACCCGAATACACGCATCACCAAATGGTGATGGCATACAACCGGAACGAATGTTCGCCTCCGCCGTTTCCGCCACGACAAAAGGAAGAATTCATGAGAAAAATAGCCGTCCTCTTCATTTCAGCCGTAACAGCGCTGACCAGTTTCGTCCCTGCAAATGCCTTTCCAGGCACGCCTATGAAACTCCAGGCTACGCAGTCCGATATCCTTCAGGTGGGTGACCACCGCGGACCCACGATCATTCGCAGGAACCACCGGGGCAACGGCTGGGACCGTGACCGGAATAACAGATGGGATCGCAACCACCGCGACGATCGCCGTGGCTATTACCGGGACGACTATCGCCGCCGCGACCGGAACAACAATGCCGCTGCAATCATCGGCGGCCTGGCTGCCGGCGCGATCATCGGCGGCGCCATCGCATCGCAGCCACGCTATTCCAATGGCAACTCCCACACTCAGGCCTGCTATGCGCGGTATCGCTCGTACCGGGCGTCCGACAACACATACCAGCCGAATTACGGACCACGCCGCCAGTGCAACTAGGCGATAGCTGTTCGACACCGCTATAACGCCATCAAGCCCGCTGCCCATGAGGTCGGCGGGCTTTTTGCTTTGTTGTCGAAAGGCACTCCGAATTGCCCGAGCCTCAAACCTCAACGAGGCGACAAGTGCGCTATTCTCTGGCCGAAAGGGTTGCGTGGCACGGCAATCTCGCTAAAAGTGCCGCAGAATTTTTCTTGGGCGCGATCCCGCATTTTCTCGGGCAAGCCCGCGTTTTCTCTGACAAGACGGACAGACAAACATGGCAAAGCAAGTGAAAAAGGTCGTTCTCGCCTATTCCGGCGGTCTCGACACGTCGATCATCCTGAAATGGCTGCAGACCGAACTCGGCGCTGAAGTCGTCACCTTCACCGCCGATCTCGGCCAGGGCGAAGAGCTAGAGCCGGCCCGCAAGAAGGCCGAGATGATGGGCATCAAGGATATCTACATCCGCGATGTGCGCGAAGAGTTCGTCAAGGATTTTGTTTTCCCGATGTTCCGCGCCAATGCCGTCTATGAAGGCGTCTACCTGCTCGGCACCTCGATCGCCCGCCCGCTGATTTCCAAGCACCTGATCGACATCGCCCGCGAAACCGGCGCCGATGCCATTGCCCATGGCGCTACCGGCAAGGGCAACGACCAGGTTCGCTTCGAGCTTTCGGCCTATGCGCTGAACCCCGACATCAAGATCATCGCGCCTTGGCGCGACTGGTCGTTCAAGAGCCGTACCGACCTGCTCGCCTTTGCCGAACAGCACCAGATCCCGGTTGCCAAGGACAAGATGGGCGAAGCGCCGTTCTCGGTCGACGCCAACCTGCTGCACTCGTCGTCCGAGGGCAAGGTGCTCGAAGATCCGGCCGTCGAAGCCCCGAACTATGTCTACATGCGCACCATCTCGCCGGAAGAGGCTCCGGATGTGGCGACCACCGTCAAGGTCGGCTTCCGCAAGGGTGACGCCGTTTCGATCGACGGCAAGGAAATGAGCGCGGCCTCGATCCTGACCGCGCTCAACGCGCTCGGCCGCGACAACGGCATCGGCCGGCTCGATCTCGTCGAAAACCGCTTCGTCGGCATGAAGTCGCGCGGCGTCTACGAGACCCCGGGCGGCACCATTCTTCTGGCTGCTCACCGCGCCATCGAATCGATCACGCTCGACCGGGGTGCAGCGCACCTCAAGGACGACATCATGCCGCGCTACGCCGAGCTGATCTATTACGGCTTCTGGTTCTCGCCGGAACGCGAGATGCTGCAAGCGCTGATCGACAAGAGCCAGGAGCATGTCGAAGGCGAAGTGACGCTGAAGCTCTACAAGGGAAATGTCATGGTCACCGGCCGCGAAAGCAACAAGTCGCTCTATTCCGACAAGCTGGTCACCTTCGAGGACGACCAGGGCGCCTACGACCAGAAGGACGCCGCCGGCTTCATCAAGCTGAACGCTCTGCGCCTGCGCACGCTCGCCGCCCGCAACCGCGACAAGTAATATCTAAAGCCTTCGATCCTAAAGCCCGCTTCCGCAAGGAGGCGGGCTTTTCCGTTTCTTGTTTTCGACAAATCATTAGGGAAACTGGGCGGCAACCCAAATCTCCGTCATTCCTTTGCCTGTCACAGGAATCCAGCCGCCCACGTCATTGGGCGATAAGAGTCTTTGACCCGACGGACGTCGGGTCGCTGGATGCCCGCCACGAGGGCGAGCATGACGGAGGGTGAGAGCTCGCGGCCCTTCGGAAGCGTACGCCGGCTATTCGCCAGTAACGTCCAGCACCAGCCTCCGCGTCGAATACTGAAACCAGAGATAGCTGGCCACCGAGGCAAACAGCATGGCCGGGATGATCACGCCAAAGGCGGTAAAGGGTGTGCCGAGAAACGCCGCCGCAAGACCGCCAAGAAAACCGCCGGCCATCTGGATGAACCCCATCATCGCTGAGGCCGAACCGGCAATATGCGGGAAGGAATGCAGCGCCGCCGTGGTCATATGTGGCGTCAGGAAGGCGGTGCCGAAGGCGGAAAAGGCTATCGGCAGCATCACCGAGAGATAGGTCGGCGCGATGAAATGGACGGAGAGGGCGATCATCAGCCCGCCAATGGCACAAAGAGCGAGCCCGACGCGGACCGAGCCTTCGCCGCCAAGTTTTGCCGCCGTCAGCTTGAGACAGACCGAACCTGAAAAATAGCAACCGCTCTGCATCAGCATGCCGATCCCGAAAGCTGTCGGTGTCATTCCGACCTTGTCGATCAGGATGAAGGACAGCATGGTCGATTGTGCATAGAGCGCGCCGACCGAACCGCCGAGCACGATGGCAGCGGCGACGAAGCGAGAATCGCGGATAAGTTCGCCATAGGCCGACAGGAGCGGACCCGGCCGGGTGCGGCGGCGGTCCGGCACCGTGGTTTCGCGCATGAAAAGGATGACGGCGGCAATGGCGATCAGCCCGAACCCGACCAGCAAGAAGAAAATCGCCTGCCAGCCCAAGGCCGCCAGCGCCAGCCCGCCGATTGTCGGCGCCATGGCCGGGCCGATGGCCAGCATGATGCCGATCAGGTTCATGATCCGCGATGCCTCGGCCCCGGTGAACTGATCCCGCACGATGGCGCGCGCCACGGTAATGCCGACGGAAGCGCCGATGCCCTGGATCAGCCGCCCGGCCAGCAACCAATCGACGGTGGGCGCAAAGGCGCAGACGAGGCTGCCCAGAAGATTGATGCCGACGAAGGCAAGTGTTGCCTTCCTGCGGCCGAACGCGTCCGACATCGGACCGGCGATCAGCTGCGCCACCGAGAAACCGCCGAAATAGACCGACAGTGTCAGTTTGATCATCGATTCCGTGGTCGCGAAGGCCTGAACCAGTTCGGGCATGGCCGGCGTGTAGATCGACATGGAGATCGGCCCAAGCGTCGCCAGCAATGCGCCCAGCATGCTGGTCCGGCGTTCGCTCATCCGCAGGCTCATTCGGAGACACTTTTCTTGTCAGAGGACGCGCAGCGATCCAGTTGGTGGAGATTTTCGCGCAGGCCCTTCAGGCTTGCCCTGAGCGCCTCAAGGCCCTCCGCATCGAGGCCGAGCGTGACCTGATCCATCAGGTCACGAACCTCCTTGCGAATGTCGAGAAGCAGCGTATCCGCCTTGTCGGTCACCACGACATTTTTTGCCCGGCGGTCGCAGGGATCGGGAACACGCTCGACAAGGCCTAGTCCTTCGAGACGATCGAGATAGGTGGAGAGCGTCATCGGCTCGATGCCCATCTTGATGGCGATCTCGGCCTGCTTGATGCCCTCGGTCGCCGCCACCTGGATCAGGGCCCGGGCCTCTCCCGGCGTCACCCCCAGAGCCGACGCGGTGATGCGGCGATCGAACGCGCCGCGCAGCAACCGTGACACATCGGTGAGCAGCATGCCGATCGTATCGGTTTCCAATCTGACCGGCATCGGAACTCGCCTTTGGGTTATCGTAAGCTTTACTTATCAAGCGAGAGGTAAACCGGCAAGTTCCGCGAAGAGTTTCGGAAAAATATGCAATATTGGTAATAAATCGATCACGAAAGTAACAATGAAAAGCACGCGTTATGACAACTGCGTGCATCGCGTACGCGTGAGTTGAACGTGTCCATAACCCGGGCGCAGAGTTCGCAGCGGGGCAATCATGCTCCCGCCTCACTGGGAGAGACAACATGTTCAAGACAATTTTCGCCGCCACAGCCGTCATTGCCAGCCTTTCGGCTCCGGCCTTCGCCGCCGGCATGATGACTTGCGATGACGCGTCCATCATGAAGACAGAAGCAATGGCCAAGGGCATGACCGATCCGATGAAGAAGGATTCCATGATGATGGCCATGAAGGAAGTCGATAGCGCCAAGATGGCGATGAAAGATGGCAAGACCGACGACTGCTCCATGCATCTCGACAACGCCATGAAGGCAACCCAAGCCAAGTAAGCTTTGCCACTTTTCGCGCGGGCGGGGCCTTGGCTGGTCCTGCCCCGCATCCCGCCCAACTGCATCTTGACGGAATCATCGTCGCAAGGTCGAATGGCTCTTCACGCGCGAGGAGATTCCATGACGCAGACCCTGCTTTTCGGCGCCTTTCTGGCCGCCCTCCTTTACGTTCTCATCCCCGGACCCGCATTTCTCGCCCTTCTCGGCATCGGTGCCGGGCAAGGCCGCAAGGCGGGCGCAATGTTCATGGGCGGACATCTGGCCGGTGACCTGCTCTGGTCGACGCTGGCCCTCGTCGCGATCGTCGGTGCAAAGACCATCGGCAGCACAGTCTTCGACGTTCTCGGCCTGCTCTGCGGCTTTTATCTGGCCTGGATCGGCTGGAACGCGCTTCGGGCCAAGCCACGTGGCGAAAACCAGCCACTGATGGCCGTCGAGCGGCCGTATCGCCGCGGCCTCATCTTCGGCCTCACCAACCCGAAGGGCTATCCGGTGGCGCTGGCGACCTTCACGGCACTTCTCGCCGGCTCCTCCAATGCGCTCGATTTCCATGCGCTGCCGGCGCTGCTCGCCGTTTCCTTCCTCGGCTTCCTTGTCGCCGATATCATTCTCATCGGCATCATCGGCGCATCGGTGGTGCGGCGCTTCTACCGCCGCCATGAACTGGCGATCGTGCGGCTGTCCGGCGTGCTGTTCATCGGCTTTGCCGTGCAGGCCGTCTGGCATGCAACACCCGGACTGTTGGGACTGCGCAAGCCTTGACCGGCGGCCCGCAAGCGCCCACCTGACAATCTTGATATTTCCACAATCGCTGCCGACAACGGGACGCAGCATCCGCTTTAGGCGGGACATACCGGAATGCGAAAGGACTGCCTTATGACGTCGAACCCCGCGCTGAACCCTGCCATCACCGATTGGAACGGCCCGGATGGGCTGCCGCGCTTCGAGGCGGTCAGCGACAGCGATTTTGCAGCGTCCTTCGAGGCGGCCCTTGCCGGACACGAAACCGAAATCGACGCCATCGCTGCAAATCCGCAGCCTGCCACCTTCGAAAACACCATCGTTGCCCTTGAGACCGCCGGTGACGCACTGTCACGGGTTTCGTCGCTGTTCTGGAACCGGGCTGGCGCCCACACCAATGACGCCATCCAGGCACTGGAGCGGGACATCTCGCCAAAGATGTCGCGGCACTATTCGAAGATCGGCATGAATGCGGCGCTGTTTCAGCGGATCGATCAGCTTTGGGAGAAACGTGAGGCTCTTGGCCTTGATCTCGAACAAACGCGCGTTCTCGAGCGCCACTGGAAGGGTTTTGTCAAATCCGGCGCCAAGCTGCCGAAGCCCGAGCAGGAAACGCTTGCGGGGATCAACGAAAAACTCGCCGGCCTCAGCACCCAGTTCGGCCAGAACGTGCTGGCTGACGAAAAGGGCTGGTCGCTCATTCTCTCCGACGGGCAGGAACTCGAAGGCCTGCCGGATTTCCTGAAAGATGCGATGGCATCAGCCGCCTGTGAACGCGGCGAAGACGGCAAATATGCCGTCACCCTGTCGCGCTCGATCATCGAGCCTTTCCTGACGTTCTCGGAACGCCGCGATCTGCGCGAACAGGCTTTCAAGGCCTGGGCGGCCCGCGGCGAAAATCCGGGCGACACCGACAATCGCGGCATCATCCGCGAAACGCTGGCACTGCGCAGCGAGGTCGCCAAACTGCTCGGTTACGGCAATTTCGCCGAAATGAAGCTCGATAACACCATGGCAAAGACACCGGCTGCGGTAAACGATCTCTTGCGCGCCGTCTGGGAAAAAGCCGTCAAGCGCGCCCGCGAGGAAGAAGCCGATATCGCCGGGATGATTGCCGAGGATGGCAAGAACCACGACGTCATGCCCTGGGACTGGCGCTTCTACTCCGAGCGCATCCGCGCGCAAAAATTCAATTTCTCCGAAGCCGAACTGAAGCCCTATCTGCAGCTCGAAAAGATCATCGAGGCCTGCTTCGATGTCGCCAACCGGCTGTTCGGCATTCGTGCGATCGAGAAGAAAGGCATTACCGCCTATCACCCGGACGTGCGCGTCTTCGAGATCCGCGACGCGCAGAACAAGCTGGTCGCCCTTTTCCTCGGTGACTATTTTGCCCGCAGCTCGAAACGGTCCGGTGCTTGGATGAGCGCGTTCCAGTCGCAGCACAAGCTGCCACTGAAGAACGGCAGGACAGGCGAAATGCCGATCATCTACAATGTCTGCAACTTCGCCAAACCGGCGGAAGGAAAGCCGGCGCTTCTGTCGCTCGACGATGCCCGCACGTTGTTCCATGAATTCGGCCACGCGCTGCATGGCATGCTGTCGGATGTCACCTATCCTTCGGTATCCGGCACCGCAGTGTCCCGCGATTTCGTCGAACTGCCCTCGCAGCTCTACGAACACTGGCTGATGGTGCCTGATATCCTCAAGCAATATGCCGTGCATGTCGAAACCGGCGAACCGATGCCGCAATCCCTGCTCGACAAGGTTCTGGCCGCACGCACCTTCAATGCAGGGTTCAACACGGTGGAATTCACCTCCTCGGCAATCGTCGACATGGAGTTCCACACCCGCGGGCCGATCGATGATCCGATGGCGGTTCAAGCGGAAATCCTGGCCGAGCTCGGCATCCCGAAATCACTGGTCATGCGTCACGCCTCGCCGCACTTCCAGCACATCTTCGCCGGCGGCTATTCGGCCGGCTACTATTCCTACATGTGGTCGGAAGTGCTCGACGCCGATGCCTTCGCTGCGTTTGAGGAAACCGGCGATGCGTTCGATACGGCCATGGCCAAGAAGCTCAAGGACCACATCTATTCCGTCGGCGGCTCGCTCGATCCGGAAGACGCCTACAAGGCCTTCCGCGGTAAGCTGCCAAGCCCGGATGCGATGCTGGCCAAGAAAGGGCTGGCGGTCACGGAGGAACTTTCGGGCTCCGACGCCTGAGCACGCTATTAATCTTCGGATTTATCAGCGATACCGGTCAGATCCTCGTGCAGCCGCACGGGGATATCCATCCGCTGGTGAAGGATGGCCATCACCCCGATTTTGCCGCTCGGGAGCTCTCGAAAGAACAGATAATGCCGCTCGTAGCGGCTGAAGTAGGCGTGGGCTTTCAGGTCGGCGGGTATAGCAAGATCGCTCGGCAACCGGCGCCAGAGGGCTTTGGTCTTTGATAGTTTCTGCAGATGAGTGTGAAGGCCTGTAATATAGGTAACCGCCTGCGCTTCACCCCACTGCACGACGGTATCTCTCCAAATCCGATCCTGTGCGGCATCGGCTGGAGGATAAAACAGATATCCGGCCATCCTATCGGCTTGTGTTGCGGCGAATGACGTCTTCTGCCGAAACGGCGACAAACTCGTTTTCGTCAGCCCTCAAGCCAGGTTCCAGTTTCTTCTGCAGCCAGACCCAGGCCTCCGTCCGGCTTTGCAGATCACGGCGGATCAGAGCGCGGATGTACTCGCTGGCGTTTTCATAGAGGCCATCCTGGCCGATCTGCTGCTGGAGATGGTCCTGCAAGGGGCCTGTGACCCGGACATGAATGCTTTCCGACGCCATGCCGATCTCCCAATTACAGCCCGTCAGGATGATACTTGTGCTGAATATTGTCAATAAACAGCACAGAATGACATCGCGTCACGGAACTGTCGCCAAACCGTTGGAATAGATTCATCCAACTGTAAACGAACTGACATGGCTTTCGCCAAAGGTCCCCCTCGGGTTTCACGTGATTCCCGAGACGGTACCGGAGGCCGATTTGGTCGATATTCAGGATACGCTGACCCGCCGCTCCTTTCTGCTTTCAGCGGGCGCTGCCGGGTTTGCCGCCACATCCGTTCTGGCCACGCCATTTTACTCCAGAAGCTACGGCAGGCCATCCTTCACGCATGGTGTCCAGTCCGGCGATGTCGACACTAAATCCGGGATGATCTGGACACGGGCCGACCGGCCGTCGCGCATCGCGGTCGAATATTCGACCACCGAAAGCTTTTCAGCGCCGGTGCGGCTGCCGTCGATCGATGCGCTGCCCGGTAGCGACTACGCAGTGAAATGTACGCTGAACAACCTGCTGCCGGACCAGGACATCTTCTACCGCTTCACCGCAACCGATCTCTACGACAGCAACAGCGTTTCCGAACCGGTCATCGGCCGGTTTCGCACAGCACCCTTGCGCCGCCGCTCGGTGCGTTTCGTCTGGTCGGGCGACACCGCCGGCCAAGGCTGGGGCATCGACGATACCGGCATGAAGACCTATTCGACCATGCAGCTGCACGAGCCGGATTTCTTCATCCATTCCGGCGACACGATCTATGCCGACAACCCCATTCCCGACGAAATTCCGCTGCGGGACGGCACCATCTGGAAGAACCGCATCGTCACGCCGGAAAAGCGCGAAGTGGCGCGCACGCTCGACGAATATCGCGGCCAGTGGAAATACAATCTTCTCGACGATCACGTCCGCGCGCTGAATGCTACTTGTCCCACCTTCTACCAGTGGGACGATCATGAGGTTTTGAACAACTGGTCGCCCTCGACCGATCTGCGCGACGATAATCGCTATCCGGACAAGGACGTCTCGGTCTATGCGGCCCGCGCCATGCAGGCTTTCCAGGAAATGACGCCGATCCGCGCCATCCCCGCCCAGCCCGGCCGCATCTTCCGCAAGATCCCCTATGGCCGGCTGCTCGACGTGTTCTTCGTCGATTTGCGCTCCTACCGTGAAGCCAATCAGGGCGGCGGCAACGAACTGTTCGGCTGGCGGCAGGCGGACTGGCTGAAGCGGGAACTGGCGGCCTCGAAAGCCACCTGGAAGGTGATTGCCTGCGACATGCCGATCGGCCTCGTCGTCTGGGACGATTTCGCCAACAGGCAGGGTTCCGATGCAATCGCCAATGGCGACAACGGCCAGCCCACCGGCCGCGAAAAGGAATTCGCCGATATCCTCACCTTCATCCGCGACAACGCCATCCAGAACACCGTCTGGCTGACGGCGGACGTGCACTATACCGCCGCCCACCATTACGACCCTGCCCGCGCCGCCTTCAGGGACTTCCTGCCGTTCTGGGAATTCGTCTCCGGCCCGCTGCATTCCGGCACCTATGGGCCGAAGGAACTGGACATGACCTTCGGACCGGAGGTGCGTTTCATCAAGGCTGCCGGCAGCGGCATCGACCAGAACCTGCCACCATCCGCTGGCCTGCAGTTCTTCGGTCTTGTCGATATCAACGGCCAGACCGAGCAGATGACGGTCCGGCTGATGGATCGCGACGATCAGGAACTCTGGCAGATCACGCTCGACCCAATCGGCAATTCCGTATGAAACAGCCGCCGGATTCACTCTCTCTCAAGACTTTGCCGCCCTCCCCCCTTTCGCAAATGCAAAAAAACCTGTATGAGCCGCGCAATTGAAGATGCGGCGTTCATCACATACGCCCCGAAACCTCCGAGTATTCACACATGAAAATGCGCAACATCGCGATCATCGCACACGTTGACCATGGGAAAACCACGCTTGTCGACGAACTTCTGAAGCAGTCGGGTTCTTTCCGCGACAACCAGCGCACGACCGAGCGCATGATGGACAGCACCGACCTCGAAAAAGAGCGTGGCATCACCATTCTGGCCAAGGCCACCTCGATCGAATGGAAGGGCGTTCGCATCAACATCGTCGACACCCCCGGCCACGCCGACTTCGGCGGTGAAGTCGAGCGTATCCTGTCGATGGTGGACGGCGCGATCGTTCTGGTGGACAGCTCGGAAGGCCCGATGCCGCAGACCAAGTTCGTGGTCTCCAAGGCGCTGAAGGTCGGCCTTCGCCCGATCGTCGCGATCAACAAGATCGACCGTCCGGACGGCCGCCACGAAGAAGTCATCAACGAAGTCTTCGACCTCTTCGCAAACCTTGACGCGACCGACGAGCAGCTCGATTTCCCGATCCTCTACGGTTCGGGCCGCAATGGCTGGATGAACATCAATCCGGAAGGTCCGAAGGAAGAGGGTCTTGCCCCGCTTCTCGACCTCGTTCTCAAGCACGTTCCAGAGCCGAGCGTCGGCGAAGAAGACGGCGCGTTCCGCATGATCGGCACGATCCTGGAAGCCAACCCCTTCCTCGGCCGCATCATCACCGGCCGCATCCATTCCGGCTCGATCAAGCCGAACCAGGCCGTCAAGGTTCTTGGCCAGGACGGCAAGCTGATCGAAAATGGCCGTATCTCGAAGATCCTCGCTTTCCGCGGCATCGAGCGTACGCCGATCGAAGAAGCCCATGCGGGCGACATCGTCGCGATTGCCGGCCTGTCCAAGGGCACGGTCGCCGACACGTTCTGCGATCCGTCGGTCACCGAGGCGCTGCATGCCCAGCCGATCGACCCGCCGACCGTCACCATGTCCTTCATCGTCAACGACAGCCCGCTTGCCGGCACTGAAGGCGACAAGGTAACAAGCCGCGTTATTCGTGACCGCCTGTTCAAGGAAGCCGAAGGCAACGTCGCGCTGAAGATCGAAGAAGCTGAAGGCAAGGATTCGTTCTACGTGTCCGGCCGTGGCGAATTGCAGCTCGCCGTTCTCATTGAAACCATGCGCCGCGAGGGCTTCGAGCTTGCCGTTTCGCGTCCGCGCGTCGTTATGCACAAGGATGAAGCAACCGGCCAGATGCTGGAACCGGTCGAAGAAGTCGTCATCGACGTCGATGAAGAATATTCCGGCGTCGTCGTCCAGAAGATGTCCGAGCGCAAGGCTGAAATGGCCGAGCTTCGCCCCTCCGGCGGCAACCGCGTTCGCCTGAAGTTCTTCGCTCCGACCCGCGGTCTGATCGGCTACCAGTCGGAACTGATGACCGACACGCGCGGCACGGCGATCATGAACCGTTTGTTCCACGAATATCAGCCTTACAAGGGCGATATCGGCGGCCGCGTTCAGGGCGTTCTGCTTTCCAACGACGCCGGCGAATCCGTTGCCTACGCCATGTTCAACCTGGAAGACCGCGGCCCGATGATCATCGACGTCGGCGAGAAGGTCTATGCCGGCATGATCATCGGCATCCACACGCGTGACAACGACCTCGAAGTCAACGTGCTGAAGGGCAAGAAGCTGACCAACATGCGCGCCTCCGGCAAGGACGAAGCCGTCAAGCTGACCCCGCCGATCCGCATGACGCTCGACCGCGCGCTCTCCTGGATCCAGGACGACGAACTGGTCGAAGTGACGCCGAAGAACATACGCCTGCGCAAGATGTACCTCGACTCGAACGACCGCAAGCGTTTCGAAAAGTCGCGCGGCGCTGCGTAAGCAGACGGTTCCAACCAAATAGACAAGGGCGCAGCGACATCGATCGCTGCGCCCTTTTTCGTTCTGTCTGGCCTGTTTATGCGTCTGCAGAAGCCTGTATCAGGATTTCAGGATACCACTCTTCTTCGCCATCCAGGTGGCCATATAGTCCATCAGCGCATTGTTCAGGCAATCGGACGGTGTCAGGCCGAGTTCGCTCAGGCGAGCGCGGATGGCCGGCATGTCGGCGGGGTCCGTTCCGGCTTCGATGATCGAGGACACGAAGGCGGCGAAACCCGGCGGCGACCAGCCATCCTTGTCAAAGCGTTCGGGATGAATGAAGTCCAGCCCCTGAAAAGGATGCTCACGCACGACAGGGCCATACATATGGACGCCGCAGCCCATGCAGGCATGCCGCTGGATCAGTGCCGTCTTGTCAACGACCTCGAGTTTATCGCCATTCTCGAGCACGGTAATCTTGTCATGCGGAACGACCGCGACCACCGAAAACCGCGCCCCGGCCGGTTTCCAGCATTTGGTACAGCCGCAGGCATGGTTATGGGCAACGTCACCCTCGACCTCGATCCGCACAGGCTTGTCGGTACATGCGCAGACCAGAACGCCGCCAGCAAAGCCGGACGCGGCCTTTGGTACGCCTTTATCGAGCAATGGATGTAGAGAAACGGTAGCAGGCATGTTCTCCTCCCGTGCCGGTTTGTGTACGCCGCCTCCCCGTGCCGGCAGATCGCGGCAAGGCGTCTGGGAGCAGCATATCACGCCGGCGGAAAGAGTCTCGCAGCGTTCAGGTCGCAGCGTCGAAGCTGTTTTTCGGCCGGGGCCAGCCCTTGTCGTCCAGCCGAAACAACCAGTTCCGCCGGGCAAAGAAGAACGCCGTCATCAGCGCTGTCCACAATCCCACAAGCAATCCAGCGGCCACATCGCTTGGATAATGGGCGCCGACGACAACGCGGCTGATACCGATCGCAAGCGCCCCCAGCGCAAAGGCGATGCGCAGCCTTGGTGCCAGCATTGAAAAGGCGCCGAAGAACGAGCCGACGGCCGCCGAATGGCCGGACGGAAAACTCTGGAACACCCAGTCATGGCCGGAGAAGAACGAGATGCTATGGGCACCATACTCAGTGAACAGTTCAGGCCGCGCCCGGCCGATCACCAGCTTTGCCAGGTGCACCACGATGCTGGCGCTGCCGATCGTCACGAGAAAATACAGAGCCAGCCGCCAGCCGGTTTTCGTTTTCGATGAAAACCCTTCGCTGCGCGACACCCTATGCAGGATATAGGCGACGATGACGATCGAGCCGGAGCCGTAGATCATCCAGGCGAACGTGCCGAAGTCGGTGATCTTTTCGTTGAAGGCCACAACCCCGCCCGGCAGCCCCTGCGCCGTCTGCGAGATCAGACCATCGAAGGGCAGCAATGCCGCAACCAGCAGGGCGGCCGCCAAAAGCAGCCAGAGAGACGAGGAGAGTGGTCGGTTCATGAACGAAGGACTTTCTTGGCGCGGCGCCCTTCTTTCCTCCGTCATCCTCGCCCTTGTGGCGGGGATACAGCAGCGGCGCGTCTGCGCCGCTAAAGACTCCTTGACGCGGCAGACGCCGCGTCGCTGGATTCCTGTGACAAGCACAGGACGGACGGGGACTAAAATGGCTATCGGACGAAACTTGTGAATCTGCAGAGCGGAATCAACCCCACCCAAACAAAAACGGCATCCGGGCCGATGCCCCGGATGCCGCACAAAACATTATTCCGGCAAAATTTACGCCGAAAGCGCCTTGAATTCGGCCAGGATCGCATCGCCCATGTCGACGGTGCCGACCTTGCGGGCGCCATCGGCCATGATGTCGCCGGTGCGGATACCCTTGTCGAGAACGTTGGCGATCGCCTTTTCCAGGTTGTCGGCTTCCGTCACGAGGTTGAAGGAGTAGCGCAGGCACATGGCAAACGAGGCGATCATCGCGATCGGGTTGGCAATGCCCTTGCCGGCAATGTCCGGGGCCGAGCCGTGCACGGGCTCATAGAGCGCCTTGCGCTTGCCGGTGGTGGCGTCCGGTGCGCCAAGCGACGCCGACGGCAGCATGCCGAGCGAACCGGTCAGCATCGCGGCAACGTCCGACAGCATGTCGCCGAACAGGTTGTCGGTGACGATGACGTCGAACTGCTTTGGCGCACGAACGAGCTGCATACCGCCGGCATCGGCCAGCATGTGGTCAAGCGCGACGTCGGAATACTTTGCCTTGTGCGTCGCGGTCACCACCTGGTTCCAAAGAACGCCGGATTTCATGACGTTGCGCTTTTCCATCGAGCAGACGCGGTTGCCGCGGGTGCGGGCCAGTTCGAAGGCGACGCCGGCGATGCGCTCGATCTCATAGGTGTCGTAGACCTGCGTATCGATGCCGCGCTTCTGGCCGTTGCCGAGATCGATGATCTCCTTCGGCTCGCCGAAATAGACGCCGCCGGTCAGCTCGCGCACGATCAGGATGTCGAGACCTTCGACCAGTTCCGGCTTCAGCGAAGAAGCATCGGAGAGCGCCGGATAGCAAATCGCCGGGCGCAGGTTGGCAAACAGCTGCATGTCCTTGCGCAGGCGCAGGAGGCCTGCTTCCGGGCGCACCTCGTAAGGCACGTCATCCCATTTCGGGCCGCCGACAGCACCGAACAGCACGGCGTCCGCCGCCATTGCCTTTTCCATGTCAGCGTCGGAAATCGCCGCGCCATGCGCGTCGTAGGCGCAGCCGCCGACCAGACCTTCGTCGGTGGTAAAACCACCGGCCATGTCGGCGTTCATATAGGCGATGATTTTGCGGACTTCCGCCATAGCTTCCGGGCCGATGCCGTCGCCGGGCAGAAGGAAAAGATTGCGCACTGTCATGGGGCATTCCTTATATCGAAGGGTGGGCGTGTCATGTGTTGGCGCGTTCTTAACGCAACTTCCGTTCAAGGAAAATCCAGTTTTGGAAAGAATTGTGCGCGCACCGTCAGTTCCCGCCGGAACGGGTGGCGCCGCCTAGGCGTGAGTACCTTCCATCAGCCGGATATCTCTTCCGGCCCAGCCGATGGAACGGCCAATGCGCAATCTCATCCGCTCTGTGACCGTAATCCTGTGGCCACATTGGACATGCTTCTCTTTGCGGGCAGATGGAAATCCCGAAAATAAACAAATCCTGTTCCATCTGGAACAGCGCCGACACCTAGCCTGTGGGATTGTCCGGTCACTGGATGAGGGAGGCTCATCCGCGCGATCTCAAGGAGAGACCCCCGCATGCGCAAATTCGTTCTGACCGCCGCTGTTGTCATCATTGCCGCCGGTTCTTTCGCAGCCCCGTCGCAGGCCGGCTATTACAACGACGACTGCCAGCCCTATTGCTACGTCAAGAAGGTCAGAACCTACGATTATGACGGCAACCTGATCGTCAAGAAGATCCGCGTCTGCGAATAAGCGCTCACCATTTCCGGCTTCCTCCCCGAGAGCCCGGCTGTCCCTGCAGCCGGGTTTTTGGTTTGCTGATGGGCCTTGAAATTGTTGCTTTGCTACACGGCCACTCCCAGCCTCCGTCATCCTCGCCCTCGTGGCGGGGATCCAGAGACCCGACGTCTGTCGGGTCAAAAGACTCTTTCAGCCCAAAGACTTGGGCTGGCTAGACTCCTGTGACAAGCACAGGAGTGACGGTGGTTTTGGCTGCCGCTGAGTTTCCCTATGACTTTTCGATAACAAGAAATGGATTTATCGACAGTCGGGTTTTGGAGGCGTTAACCCCTGAAAAAAGCCAGCATATCGGGATTGAGAATCTCCGGATGCGTCGAGAGCATGCCGTGCGGCAGTCCTTCGTAGCTCTTCAGAGTTCCGTTCTTCAGCAGTTTTGCCGAAAGCGGTGCCGAGTCGTCATAGGGAACGATCTGGTCGTCGGTTCCGTGCAGGACCAGTACCGGAACCTCGATCGTCTTGAGGTCCTCGGTAAAATCGGTTTCGGAAAAAGCCTTGATACACTCGTAATGGGCGTTGGCGGCACCCATCATTCCCTGCCGCCACCAATTGTCGATCAGCCCTTGGGAAATCTTGGCGCCGGGCCGGTTGAAGCCGTAGAACGGGCCGGTCGGCACATCGATGAAGAATTGGGCGCGGTTTGCCACCAGGGCGCTGCGCAGACCGTCGAAGACATCGATCGGTAGCCCACCTGGATTTTGGTCCGATTTCACCATGACCGGCGGCACGGCACCGGCGATGACCGCCTTGCCGACCCGTCCCGGCTTGGCGCGCGCCACGTAATGGACGACCTCGCCGCCGCCGGTGGAATGGCCGACATGGAAGGCGTTCTTGAGGTCCAGCGCGTCGGTGAGTGCTGCAACGTCGGCGGCATAGGTATCCATTTCGTGGCCGGTCGATGTCTGCGTCGAGCGCCCATGGCCGCGGCGGTCATGGGCGATGACGCGAAATCCTTGCGCCAGAAAATAGAGCATCTGGTTGTCCCAGTCGTCTGCGCTCAATGGCCAGCCGTGATGGAAAACGATTGGCTGCGCGTCGCGCGCACCCCAATCCTTGTAGAAGATTTCCGTTCCGTCGTTTGTGGTGATGCTGCTCATTCGTGCGGTTCCTTGTCAGGGGCGGGGTGAAAGGCAAGACGGCAGAATGCCTGTCGTCCATGCCGGCCGCAACACGTTTTAAGCCGATTGCGCAGGGATCGCTGATCAGCTCCAGTCCCTGTCGCCCCGGCGCCATCTGTGCAGATCGTACCAGGCGACGAGAAGAAAGGCTCCGGCCAGCCCGAGATGCTCGAAGAAGAAGTTCATCGTCATGAAACGTTCCTGCCCCAGCGGCATTTCCCAGAAACGCAAGGCAATGAATGTTGCAAGCACGGTAAACACGGCCAGAGACAGCGCGCCGATCCACCGCAGGAAACCGCTGATGACCATGACCGAAGCGCTCAGCTGGAAAAGGATGACCACGGCGGCGATCGGCCTTGCCGGCAAAAGCTGGTATCGCTCCATCTCGGCGACGGCGCTGCCGAAATCCATGAGCTTGGTCATGCCGCTCAGGATATAGATAGAGCAAAGTGCCAGGAGCCCCAGCCAACGGACCGGATGGCTGGTGAAAACCGGCGTGCAGACGCCGGCGAGTTTGGCTTCCATTCTCAACAGCATCGCTTTTCCCCTTTCTTGCGTGGATGTTCGAACGGGATGCTACATGTCTGCGCGTTGAAATCGAACAGTTTTATCGCAATTGTCTTCCCCCAAAATCCCCGCCCTTAAAAACCGTGTGATGATCATGGTGTTCTGTCACGGATGCACCGCAAGACGTTTGCGGCGAGGCAGGGCTGGCGCTCCACGTAAAGCCTCGTGGTCTCCGATGAGGAGGCTGCGAACGTCAGGCGGACCGGAAGGAGAGCCCCCGGAAAATGGATTCCCCCTGTCCTTCTGGGGCGGGTGTGCCTGTGTGGCACGCATGCCGGGATGAGAAGCGTGGCGTACCGGAACCGTGATGCTGAATGCCGGGCCGGAACCCTATGTCGCGACGATCGTCCCGGGTCAGAGAATCTGCAGTCGGGGTCTGTAGGGAGGAAAGCTCCCGAGAGAACGCCAAACGGGGCGCTGGAAAGCGTCAAATATATTTACTCATTAGAGGCGGTTTCCAGTGCCCCGTCCGATTGAGTGCATGTTTTTCAAAACCACGGCGAACACCGCGCGGGGATGCTTTTGCTGCCCGCCCCTGAAGGAGCGATTATGCCCTATGTCAAACCCGAAATATCACCGGCAACCGAAGTGATGGCCCGTGTCGCTTCAACGTTCTGGCTCAATCATCTCGCTTGCGGGGTGCGCCGCTGCCGCCGCGATTGCCGTTGCCTCGGAAGAACGAACAGGTTTGGAGCTCCTTTCTGCGTCGCCTCGATGGAAAGCGGCGAAATCACGGAGATGCTTGATTTTTGCGGTAATACCTTCGAGCTGGCGACACCCGAACTGGTGGCCGCAAGGCTTGCCGGAGCCAAGACGGATGACGAACGCGAGATGATCCTATTCCGGCGTCAGATCTTTCTCTATTTTCACCGGGAATTGGCACGGGCCGGCTTGTCCCAGCCGTTGGGGCCACCCTTCGTCGAGGGGTGAGCGTGTCAGCCCCTGAAGGCGGTGACTTCGATCTCGATCAGCATTTCCGGGCGGATCAGGTCGCAGACCAGCATCGTCGCTGCCGGACGGATATCACCGAAGGCCTCGCCGAGGATAGGGAAGACGACATCGGCAAAGGCGGCATCGGTGACGTAATAGTGATTGCGCACCGCATCCTTGAGCGAGAAACCGGCGCCGGTGAGCGCCGCCTCGATCGTCTTCAGGCAGTTGCGGGTTTGATCTTCCACCGTCTCCGGCATGGTCATCGTCTGGTAATCGTAGCCGGTCGTGCCGGAAACGAAGCACCAGTCACCCTGCACGACAGCCCGCGAATAACCCGCCGTCTTTTCAAACGGCGAGCCGGAAGAGATCAGTTTTCGCGGGCTGGGCATCGGGTTTCAGGCCCAGGGATGCGAGGCGGCATTGGCCTTTTCGAATGTGTCGATCGCCGTTGCCTTTTCCAGCGTCAGGCCGATATCGTCGAGGCCGTTCAGCATGCAGTGGCGGCGGAACGCGTCGAGTTCGAAGGTGATCTTGCCACCGTCCGGACCGGTGATTTCCTGGTTTTCCAGATCGACCGTCAGGATGGCGTTGGAGCCGCGCGAGGCGTCATCCATCAGCTTTTCCAGATCTTCGGGAGAGACCACGACCGGCAGAATGCCGTTCTTGAAACAGTTATTGTAGAAGATGTCGGCAAACGAGGTCGAGATGACGCAGCGGATGCCGAAGTCGAGCAACGCCCACGGGGCATGTTCGCGCGACGAGCCGCAGCCGAAATTGTCGCCGGCAACCAGGATCTTGGCATTCTGGTAGGCGGGCTTGTTGAGGACGAAATCCTCGTTGACCGAGCCGTCTTCATGGTAGCGGGCTTCGGCGAAAAGCCCGGTGCCGAGCCCGGTGCGCTTGATCGTCTTCAGGTAATCCTTCGGAATGATCATATCCGTGTCGATATTGACGACGGGGAGCGGCGCGGCGACGCCGGTGAGCTTGACGAACTTGTCCATGGCAATGGCCTTCGATTTCAACGGGGCGGAAAAATTTCCGCCCAGCGTTTAGAGCAATTTCATGCCGAAATGAAGGAGAATCTTGTTTCCGATAGCCAGAAAGCCCCAAGGCGGCCCTTAGAGGTCGATGATCGTGCCGCGGCCGTCGTTCCAGATGCGCGGTTCGCGCTGCTGGCGGGTGGAATTGCGGTTTACCGTGGCCCGCACGGGCTTGGGCGCAAGCCGTGCCGCAATCGTCGTACCGATCATCACGACCGAGGCGATGCCGATCAGGGCAAGACCGAGCGATGCGGTAAACACGAAGGCCATCAGCGTGAACGCGATGCCTGCGATTGTCAGGAGGAGAGAGCGTATGCTTTGCATTGTCGTCACCTTTCGTTGCCTGAAATGTGGGTTCGCCCGCGCCGCGTTGCAAGGCCTACTTCCGTATGACATGTCTGCCTTGCGAAAATGGCGAAAGCCGGGCACAAAAGCCGCATGAATCTTCCCAACGATCGCCACCCTTCCCGTCTGCGCCGCTCGGTCCTGTGTGTGCCCGCCGACAATGCCCGCGCCCTTGCCAAGATCGCCACCCTTGCCTGCGACGCGGTGATCTACGATCTCGAGGATGCGGTCTCCATCGACAACAAGGTTGCCGCCCGCCGGACACTGCTCGATCATCTGCAGCGGCAGCGCCGCCGCGATATCGAAGTGATCGTCCGCATCAATGATCTGAAGACCCCCTTCGGCGAGAAAGACCTGGCCTTCGCCCTGACGCTGTCGCCCGATGCCATCCTGCTTCCCAAGGTCGAAAGTCCGCAGGATATCCAGGCCGTCGTGGATTTCCTCTCGGAAAACGATGCGCCGGATAGCGTTCGTCTCTGGGCAATGATCGAGACTCCACGCGGAGTGCTGAACGCGGCAGCGATTGCCGAAACCGGCCGCACCTCCGGCGGCAGGCTTGATTGTTTCGTGCCGGGGCTGAATGATTTGCGCAAGGAAACCGGCGTGCCCGCCCTGCCCGGCCGCACCTACCTGATTGCCTGGTTGATGCAGATATTGCTCGCCGCCCGCAGCTGCGGCCTCGACATCATCGATGCCGTCTTCAACGATTTCCGGGATGATGCGGGTTTTGCGGCGGAATGCGCCCAAGGCCGCGACATGGGTTTTGATGGCAAGATGCTGATCCACCCGGCCCAGATCGGCCCAGCCAACGGCGCCTTCGGTGTCGCCGATGCCGCCCTTGACGACGCCCGGTCGATCATCGACGCCTTTGCACTGCCGGAAAATGCCGATAAAGCCGTCATCAATCTCAACGGCCAGATGGTCGAGCGTCTTCATCTCGATCAAGCCCTGCGGCTCGCCACCAAGGCCGATGCCATCAACACAAAAGGAAAAACCCCTTGAAACTTTACCGCCTGCTGACCGCCATCGACGACGCCACCTTCTGCCACAAGGTCACGGCCGCCCTCAACAAGGGCTGGGACCTGTATGGTTCACCGACCTATGCCTGGAACCAGGAAACCCGGGCGATGATGTGCGGCCAGGCCGTGGTCAAGGATGTCGAGGGCAAGGAATACACCCCCGATACCAAGCTGTCCGAACACTGATCCTGATTGACTGAAAGCTGCTGGGACGGTTCAACCGTCTCAGCCGCCCACATGCTCGACGCTTTCCTCGATCCGCTCCATGTCGTCGTCCGACAGGCCGAAATGATGGCCGATCTCGTGGATCAGCACATGGGTGATGATGTCGCCCAGCGTCTCTTCGTTCTCCGCCCAATAGTCGAGGATCGGCCGGCGGTAGAGAATGATCCGGTTCGGCATCTCGCCGGTTTCCATGGTGAAGCGTTCACCAATACCGCGCCCCTCGAACAATCCAAGCAGATCGAACGGCGTTTCCAGCGCCATGTCTTCGAAAACGTCCTCATCTGGAAAATCATTGATTTCGATGGTCAGATCGGTGGCCAGCGCCCGGAATTCCTCCGGCAGGTGGCTGTAGGCCTCCAGCGCCAGGGATTCGAATGTGCTGATTGTCGGCGCGTGGCGTTCCCGCCAATCGTCGCTCTGGTCTATGCGGGCCATGGGCACTCCTTGCTTGCCCCCTGATATAGCCATTTCATCAGCGTTTTTCGAGGGTTGAATTTGTATGGTCCCCGTCAAGGAATAAATTCTTAGAGATTCCCGTTGACTCTTCCGGGAAGCTCTGGAATCTATAGGAACATAACAGGAACAACTTGAATTGGAGTGACGTCATGGTGCAGACGCCCATGACGCGCGAGCGTCTTTTTGCGCTCCGCGAAGAGATAGCAAGGCTGGAAGGCAATTCCATCGCCGCCGCCAGGCAGGAGGCTTTGGCCGGCGAAAGCGGCCATGCAAAGCAAAGGGAGATCCATCGTGTTCCGCTGGGGGTAGCGGCGCTGGATCATGCCATGGAAGGCGGGTTGCCCCTCAATGGCATGACCGAAATCCGCTCGCAGTTGATGCGCGATGCAACGGCCGCAACCGGTTTTGCATTGGCGCTTGCCGCCCTGCTGCAGCGTAGGTCGGATGAGGATCGCTCGCCGGTTCTGTGGATCAGCGACGCCGTCACATCGATGGAAACAGGCATTCCCTATGCGCTCGGGCTTGCAGATTTCGGGGTGAAGCCGGAGCGCTTCCTGCATGCCGCACCACGCAGACTGGAGGAGGCGCTCTGGCTTGCCGAAACCGCCGTCGAAAGTGGTGCCTTTTCGGTCAGCATATTGGAGGTCAAAGGCAATCCCGCCCATTTCGGCCTGACCGAAAGCCGGCGGCTGGGCCTGCGGGCAAAGGCGGCAGGTCGCCCGCTCCTCCTTTTGCGTCAGTCCGGAGAGGAAGAGGCAAGCAGCGCGCCCTTCCGCTTTCTGGTTGAGCCCGCACCCGCAACCAGCCGGTTTTTGCCGGATCAATCGATGCTTGGCGGCAGCATCGGCAATCCGGTTTTCCGTCTCACCCTCGAGAAAAGCCGAAATCCGGCTCCCGTCTCCCTGCTTCTGGAGTGGAATCCCCATGACCGTCAGTTTTCCCCCGTCCGCGAGCCAGAATATGCTCGGTCTCCGCGCAAGCTCCCAGCGCATTCTGGCTCTCGCCTTCCCGCACCTGCCAACCGACCGGGTCGCCCGCAAGAAGTGGGGTCTGTCCTGGCGCTTGAGCGGGCGTCCTGACGCCCCTCCGATCGTCTGCTCCGGGCGGCTCAATAACGCCATGCGGTTGACGGCGCTTGACGAGGCGGCGGAAGCGATCGGGCTTAGGAAAAACCAGGGCGCGTCGGAAGCGCGAGCCATGTGTCCCAGGCTCGATGTCGTGGAAGAAGATCTGGCCGCCGATCGCCGCCTGCTCGACGGCATCGCCGACTGGTGTGATCGTTATACCCCCCTCGTGGCGCTTGATGGCCGGGATGGGTTGTTTCTCGATATCACCGGCAGTTCCCATCTCTTCGGTGGCGAAAAGGCCATGCTCCAAGACATCCTCATGCGGCTTTTCCAGATGGGAATTGATGCCCGTGGCGCCGTATCCTCCGCGCCGGGCCTCTCCTGGGCCGTCTCCCGTCTG
Organism: Pararhizobium sp. PWRC1-1; assembly: GCF_049897905.1. Classification (NCBI taxonomy): domain Bacteria; kingdom Pseudomonadati; phylum Pseudomonadota; class Alphaproteobacteria; order Hyphomicrobiales; family Rhizobiaceae; genus Pararhizobium; species Pararhizobium sp. PWRC1-1. The sequence continues at coordinate 84,598 of NZ_JAFCXE010000024.1, forward strand.
GGCAATGGTGGCGTCATCCTGGACGAGCAGATCGAAGAAGTGTTGTCGCCCTTGCCGGTCGCATCGCTGCGGCTGGAGGAAACAACTGTCGCCGCGCTGCAGAAGCTCGGATTGAAGCAGGTCGGCGATCTCATCATGGCACCGCGAGCACCCCTGGCGCGGCGTTTCGGAGCGCAACTGCTGCTCCGGCTTGATCAGGCGCTCGGCCGCGATGAAGAGCCCGTCTCCCCACGCCGCCCCGTCGCCAGCCTTTCTGCTGAACGGCGGCTGATTGAGCCCATCCAGGCAGAGGAGGATATCCTCTATCTGACCGGGCAGATCGCCCTGTCGCTGAAAACAAGCCTGGAAGAGCGCGGGGCGGGCGGGCGGGCTTTCGAACTCATGCTGTTTAGGGTCGATGGCCGGGTCTTTCGCATCGCGGCTGGCGCTTCGCAGCCATTGCGGGATCCGAAGCGGATCGCCGCGCTCTTTTCCGAACGCCTTCAAGCCGTTCATGATAATCTCGACGCCGGCTATGGTTTTGAAATCCTGCGGCTCAACGTCATGCGGTATGAAGCCTTCGATACACCGCAGGAGGATTTTGATGGCGCCCGGCAAAAGGATGTCTCTCTCGCTGGGTTTGTCGATCGCGTCTCAGCCCGCCTCGGTGCCGATTGCCTGCAGAGTTTTCAGTTGTGCGAGAGCCATGTGCCGGAACGGGCGGTGGCCGCGATCCCGGCCATCGATACGCTTGCGCCGGGCAAGAAACCGGTCGCAAGCGTTTTCCCCTGGTCCCGCAGCGAGCGCCCTCTCAGGCTTTTCCGCCGGCCGGAGCTGGTGGAGGTCTCCCTGGCCGAAGTACCGGAGGGACCACCGCAAAGCTTTTATTGGCGCCGCGTGACGCATCGCGTCTCTCGCAGCCAGGGACCGGAACGGCTTGCCATGGAATGGTGGATCGATGGTGCGGACGCCCAGTCTCGGGATTATTTTCGCCTTGAAGATGATACCGGTCATCGCTTCTGGCTCTATCGCGAGGGTCTCTACGGCCAGATGCCGCCACCGCGCTGGTTCATGCATGGGCTTTTCGCATGAGTGCGGAACCCCAATTTTTCGAGATTGGCGCTCGATCGAATTTCTCTTTTCTCGAAGGGGCGTCTGAGCCGAGGGAAATGGTGTGGCAGGCGGCGATCCTGAGGCTCTCCGGCTTGGGGATCGCTGACCGGAATTCGGTCGCAGGCGTGGTTCGGGCTCATGCGCAGATCAGGGCGATGAGGGAGGAATACGAAAAGGCGGTTCAAGAAAATCAGGAGCTTGGTCAAAAGGGAGAAGAGGGAAAGAAATGTTTGGAAGCCGTTCCCTTTCAGCCGGGTGCACGGCTGGTCTTTTCCGACGGCACACCGGATATTCTCGCCTACCCGCAAACCAGAAACGGTTGGGCGCATCTCTGCCGCATGCTGAGTGCTGGAAACCTCAGAACGCAAAAGGGCTCGTGCATTCTGAACGAAGCGGACCTTATCGAATGGGGGGACGAGATGATGCTCGCCCTCATTCCCTCCGCGTCCTTGCTGGATGATGCTGGCAAAAGAAAAAAACTGGAGGAATGTCTTGAGCGCTTGCGAGAACGCTTTTGCGAAAAACTCTATCTGGTGCTGTCGCCGTCCTATGATGGGCGGGACGCAGAGGTTTTTGCCACGCTCTCTCTGCTCGCCGCCCGAAACCGCGTGCCGCTGATCGCCAGCAACCAGCCACTCTATCACCACATATCCCGCCGCCCCCTGTCAGACATCGTCACGGCCATTCGCGAGCACGTGCCGATTACGCAGGCGGGTTTCCGGCTCGCCCCCAATGCGGAACGGTACCTCAAGGATTCACGTGAAATGTCGCGGTTGTTCCGCGCCTACCCGAAGGCCATCGCCAACACGGAAAAGTTCTTCAAAAACCTGTCCTTTTCGCTGGATGAACTGAAACACAACTATCCGGATGAAGGCGATGAAGGAGAAGCGCCTTCCGACATGCTTGAACGCTTGACCTGGGAAGGCGCTCGAAAACGCTACCCGGAAGGCATTCCGGATAAAGTCAAAACCCAGATCGGTTACGAGTTGAAACTCATCCGCGACAAGGAATATGCCCCCTATTTCCTGACGGTTTACAAGATCATCCAGCACGCCCGCTATGAACTGAAGATCCTGTGCCAGGGGCGCGGTTCAGCGGCAAATTCCGTCATCTGCTATTGCCTTGAGATTACCGAGGTCAACCCGGAGAAAAGCACGCTTCTCTTCGACCGGTTTCTGTCGATGGATCGGGATGAGCCGCCGGATATCGATGTGGATTTTGAGCACGACAGGCGGGAAGAGGTCATCCAGTATATCTACAAGACCTATCGCAAAGAACATGCCGGTCTGACGGCGGCAGTAACGAGCTACCGGGCGCGGTCTGCCGGCCGCGAGGTAGCCAAGGCCTTCGGGCTTTCGGAAGATGTGCAGTCGGCTCTTGCCAGCACGGTATGGGGCTGGTCGGCGGAGGATCTGTCTGAACGCGAGGCAAAGGCAGCCGGTCTCGATCTGTCCGACGCCGTCACCAGGAATGTTCTTCACTATGCGACCCAGCTTCTGAGCTTTCCCCGGCATCTCACGCAGCATGTCGGCGGATTCGTCATTACCAAGGACCGGCTCGACGAGGTGGTGCCGATCATGAACACAGCCATGCCGGGCCGGTATATGGTCGAATGGGACAAGGACGATCTCGATAATCTTCGCATTCTGAAGGTCGATATCCTGGCTTTGGGAATGCTCACTTGTCTGCGCAAAGCCTTTGAATTTCTGGAATGTCACTATGACGTGAGGAAGACGCTCGCCGATCTCGGCAACAAGGATCACGAGGACGGCAAGCCGGTCTACGACATGATGTGCCGGGCTGATACGATCGGGGTATTTCAGATCGAAAGCCGAGCGCAGATGAGCATGCTGCCGCGCCTTCGCCCGCGCGAATTTTATGACCTAGTCATCGAGGTCGCGATCGTTCGGCCCGGCCCCATCCAGGGAGATATGGTGCATCCCTATCTCAAGAATCGTGGGCGAGCCCATCTTCCCGGCTTCAAGATCGATTACCCCAAGGATGAAATGATACCCATTCTGAAGCGCACACATGGTGTTCCGCTCTTTCAGGAGCAGGCAATGCAGATTGCCATTACCGCCGCGAAATTTTCGCCGGCAAAGGCGGATCGTCTGCGCCGCTCGATGGCAACGTTCAAGCGTTCCGGGCAGGTCAACTCATTCCGGGACGATATGGTCAACGGCATGGTGGCCAATGGGTATACGCGGCACTTTGCGGAGCGCTGTTTCAAGCAGATCGAGGGTTTTGGCGAATATGGCTTTCCGGAAAGTCATGCCGCCTCCTTTGCATTGCTCGTCTACGCATCCTCCTGGGTCAAGGCCTATTATCCCGACGTCTTCTGCGCGGCCTTGTTGAACTCGCAACCGATGGGGTTCTATGCGCCGTCGCAACTGGTTCGTGATGCGCGCGAACACGGGGTCGAGGTGCGACCGGTTGATATCAATATTTCTGAATGGGATTGCCTGCTTGAAGAGGCCGAGTTCGAGGCCGGCGCGATCGATCGGAGGCATGGTTCGATGCGGGGGATCATCAGGACGCAGAGAGCCGTGCGGCTTGGCTTCCGGCAGGTGAAGGGGCTTTCGGATACCGATATGCAGGACCTCGTCGCCAATCGCGGCCAGCGTTACGTCTCCGTGCGCGACCTCTGGCTGCGGTCGGGATTGCAAAAGTCCGATATCGAGCGGTTGGCGGATGCCGACGCCTTCGGCTCGATCGGGTTGTCGCGGCGGGAAGCACTCTGGGCCGTGCGGGGGTTGGATGCCAAGAGTGCGGCGGAAAGCCTGCCTTTGTTCGACCGTGTGGGCCGCACCGACCTTCGGGTGGAGCCGGAAACCCACTTGCCGGAAATGCTGCCGGGCGAACAGGTTATCGAGGATTATCGCTATCTCTCGCTCTCGCTGAAAGCGCACCCGGTTTCCTTCCTGCGCGATGAATTTGCCACCATGGATGTATTGCCGAACGGAAATCTTCTGAATGTGCCAAACGGACAGAAGGTCACCATTGCGGGGCTTGTGCTGGTCCGCCAAAGACCGGGCTCGGCCAAAGGCGTGATCTTCATGACGCTGGAAGACGAAACGGGCGTTGCCAATGCCATTGTCTGGACCAAGACATTCGACCGGTACCGGTCTGTCGTCATGAATGCCCGGCTGGTGAAAATCAGGGGCAAGTTGCAATGCGAGAGCGGGGTGATCCATGTGGTGGCCGATCATATCGAGGACATGACGCCAATGCTGGGTCTGCTCCAGCGTGAGGCCCGCCGTTTAGGCGCATGCGAGCGTGCAGACGAAGTCCTTCGCCCGACAGCCGACCATCGGCAGAAGAGACGGTCAAGCGGGATGGAGGGATTTTCGCGTGACGCGCAGACAGGAGACACGACTCATCGCCGCGATAGTGCCGAGACCGCAGCCGTCATGCCGAAAGGGCGAAATTTTCACTGAGGATTGAAGTGTACGAGGACGCACGTTGTCGAGCCGACATCGGCGATCTGGATTTATCGAAGCCGATTTCCACATCATTGTAACAAAAATTGTACGGGATTTTTGCCGCTCAACAAAACTTGAATTCGGTCGAAAAGTCACAGCGGACAGAAATCTCTAATACTAAACCAATGAAAAGACGATGTTTTTTATCAAGTTTAGAATTGATCTAATATTGAGTTGCTAATTTACCACGGCTGTTGAGCGGCATTTTTTGTTGACACTAAATATCCGCTTTTGCTTTATGACTTTAATTCAGTGCGTTGCGTATCACGGGCAGACGGAAATGCTGGTTTGTAGCTGCAATTTTATCACCGATAAGGACATTCAGGACACCATCATCGAGATGCTCGATGAGGACTGTTGGCAGCTGATCGTACCTGCAAAAGTCTATCATGCGATGGAAAAACGCGGCCGTTGCTGCGGCTGTTTTCCCAACGTCGTCGACATCACTATCCGCACCACCGAGCAATATCACGCCGGCCGCCCCTCGACTGGCGAGCAGATGTTTGATTTCATGACCCGCCTCAAACAATTCCATGAAGAAAACAGGAGAGCGGATCTTGAAAGGCGACAAAAAAGTCATCGAGCAGCTTAACGAAGCGCTGTATCTCGAGCTCGGGGCTGTCAACCAGTATTGGGTCCATTATCGTCTCCTCGACGACTGGGGCTATACGCTGCTTGCCAAGAAAGAGCGTGCCGAATCCATCGAGGAAATGCATCACGCCGACAAGCTGGTTTCCCGCATCATCTTCCTTGAAGGCCACCCCAATCTGCAGACGGTTGCCCCCCTTCGCATCGGCCAGTCGGTGAAGGAAGTGCTGGAGGCCGATCTCGCCGGCGAATATGATGCCCGCAAGGCCTACAAGAAATCCCGCGACATCTGTCATGACGCGGGCGATTACGTTTCCATGAAGCTGTTCGAAGAGCTGCTGATGGACGAGGAAAGCCATATCGACTTCCTCGAAACCCAGCTCGATCTCTTCAACAAGATTGGCGCCGAGAAATACGGCCAGCTCAATGCAGCGCCGGCCAACGAAGCCGAATAAGGCTCCATCACTCGCAAAAATGCCCGCCCGGCTGTCGCGGCGGGCATTTTTTATGCATTTTGACCGTGCAAGGAGTCGAAGCCCGCAGAGCAACGCAACTTTGACGCGGCGTAGCGCAGAGTGTTTCCTCCTACGGCTATGACGGAAACGATACGCTGATCGGTACAAAACAGCTCGGCTGAGCTGGATGGCGGCTTTGAAAAAGGTGCCCACACCGGCGTTTCGGGGCGGGCGTTGTACGGGTCAAGAACGCAAGTCGATACGCAGGGTTCGTCACTATCATTGCCCGTCGCATCAGGCTTGGGCATTCTCGCGCGGCTGCCCTGGGAAATCGCTTGCGCCATTCGCCTCACTTTGTGACGGTGATAGTGGGCTTTTCCGACGGCTGTATTCGCGCGGCGAACAGCCCATGAGCCTCTTGAAGGCCGTGCTGAAGGCGGCTTCCGATCTGTATCCAAGCGATGGGGCTATGACCGAGATCGTATCCCTGGAATTCTCCAACCTGTCGCCTGCCAGCGCCATGCGCCAATGTGTCAGATATTCCATCGGCGACGTGCCGACGGTCTCCTTGAATTTCAGGGCAAAGGCGATCGTGACATGCCCGCTTGCTCTGCCAGTTGTTGCAAAGTCCAGCGATGCGCCGGATTGCCGTGCATGGCGGTCATCGCGGTGTTCATCTGCTTGTCTGCCAGGGCGAAGAGCCAGCCGACAGTACGGTTCGATCCCTCGGCCAGATGTAGCCGAAGCGCCTGTACCAGCATCATATGGGCGAGGTGCTGGACGACGAGAAAGCCGCCTGGCTGCTGCGCGCGCAGTTCCTGCATCATCCGTTCCACCGACCAGCGCAGTGCCGCCCTGCCCTCCTCGTCGCGAATGTGAATGATGGGCGGCAGCATCTGCAACAGGATACCGGCATGGTTGCCGGCGAGCGCGAAACGGCTGCTGACCAGCGAAAAGTCCCCGCCGCCGTTGTAGGTCACGATCCTACCCTTACGAACAGCCGCGAAAACCGTCGCTGCATCAATCGGCGCCAGGGCGATATCACTGGCAAGCCGGAACGGCCGCCCGCTTGGCAGGAGAAAGCCGTCTCCCATCTTCAGTTGCACTGCACCGGGAACGCCCTCCACCGACAGCCAGCATTGACCGGACACCACCGCCCCGCATTTGCTGCTGTCCTGCTGATCCGGAAACTGGATCGACCAGTCCCCCCGCGGCGTCAAAGCCGGCGGACATATAGTTACGCGGTTTTAGCAGTGACAGCACGTTGGAGAGTGGATCCATAACCTGTCCGGGACGATTGCAAAGGTTATTTGGACGTTACAGCATGGATCGTATTTTCTCAATGATCTGGCTTGTCGTCAACGCGGCTGGGACGCGGCCGTCGCCGCGAGAGAAGCCAAGGAGAATTGTCATGCGCGCCTTTGTCACCGGTGCCACAGGCTTTGTCGGTTCAGCAGTCGTTACGGAACTCATCCGCGCCAGCCATCAGGTCACAGGGCTCGCCCGCTCGGATGCTGCTGCGGCGTCTCTTGCAGCCGCTGGTGCTGCGGTGCATCGCGGTCATCTTGAGGATCTGGATAGCCTGCGCAGTGGAGCCGCCGCTGCGGATGCGGTCATCCATGCTGGGTTCATCCACGACTTCTCGAAATTCAAGGAGAACTGCGAGATCGACCGGCACGCGATTGAAGCGCTGGGATCCGCGCTGGTTGGCAGCAATCGTCCCTTGATCGTCACCTCCGGGACCGGCCTGCTGACCCCGGGCGCGCTGGCGACCGAGGACACGGCACCGGGTTCAGTGGTTCCGCGCGTTTCCGAACAGACTGCATTGTCCTTGCTGCCTTCAGGCCTGCGCGTGTCCGTGGTGCGTCTTCCTCCATCGGTGCACGGCGATGGTGATCACGGTTTTGTCCCTCTCCTGATCGGCATTGCGCGGGAAAAGGGCGTTTCGGCCTATATCGGCGAAGGGCTCAACCATTGGCCAGCGGTGCACCGGTTGGATGCCGCCCGGCTCTACAGGCTTGTGCTGGAAAAAGGGGCAGCCGGCGCCCGCTATCACGCGGTGGCCGAAGAAGGCATCCCGTTCCGGGACATAGCCGGGGTCATTGGCCGCCGGCTTGCCGTGCCGGTCGTCGGACAATCTCCTGAGGCGGCGGCGGCGCACTTTGGCTGGTTTGCGCATTTCGCTGGTATCGACAACAAGGCCTCAAGCGAGCGAACACGGGAATTGCTGGGCTGGCAAGCGGCGCAGCCCGGGCTGATTGCTGATCTCGACCGGCCACGCTATTTCGAAATGTGAATGGGCTGCGCGTGAGATGGTCGCCTTTGTCTACCGTGGCGATGCACTGCCGGCCAGATGCTCGAACGCCGCCACGACATCCTCGTAGACCCCGCGTTTGAACGCCACGATCAGGTCTGGCAGCGCCTGCATCGGCTTCCAGGCCCATTCGTCGAACTCCGGCTCGTGGCCGCCGGGCGGCGGGTTGATGGCGATTTCGGATTCCTCGCCTTCAAAGCGAAAGGCAAACCAGCGCTGGGTCTGGCCGCGATACTTGCCCTTGAGGCCGATGCCGATCAGGTGGGCAGGCAGGTCATAGTTGATCCAGTCGGGTGCTTCGGCAAGCAGCGAAACGGTGGTCATGCCGGTTTCTTCGTAGAGTTCGCGATAGGCCGCTTTCTCCGGGTCTTCCCCCTTGTCGATGCCGCCCTGCGGCATCTGCCAGAGCTGGCCCGAGCCGTCATATTCGGAATTGCCGATCGGAATGCGCCGCCCGGCCCAGACGAGACCCTCCCGGTTGAGCACCATGATCCCGACACACGGGCGATAAGGCAGATCGTCCGCCTTTACCGGTTTTGATTTGTCCTTGCTCATGCGCTTGCCCTTTGCCTGCCTTGCGCGCCGGACCAATGAAATCCGCGCGGCTCAACGAATACATACGCTATTGTGGTTGCGGATCCTTGACGAGCGCCGAAACGCCGACAAATTCGATGCCGCGTGTACTCGCTTCGTCCATCCACTGGGAAATGGCTGCGACGCTTTCATCGAAGGCTGAGGCAACGCCGATGGCGCCGCCATTGCGCCTGGCGATGCGCTCCAGTTCATCGAGTTTCTTCAGGATCGCTGTGCGGTCGATCTGGTCATCGACGACCATATCGGCAAATCCATGTGGTACGCCGATCGTTTCGGCCAGCGTTCCCGTCAGCGTCTGCGCCGATGTCGAGTCGTCGAGGAAGAGCAGTCCGCGCCTGCCAATGTCGCGCATGACCGGCTCCAGCGCGCCGGCGTCCGACAGAAAACGCCCGCCGAGAAAATTCATGACACCGGTATAGTTGGTGATCTGGGCGAGCGAAGTGTGCAGTTCCGACAGGTTCTTTTTTGCATCCAGCCCGACGCGTAGCGTGTGCGGGCCGGGATTGTTTTCCGGGTAATCGAAGGGTTCGAAGGGGACCTGCAAAAGGATTTCATGGCCAGTGCGACGCGCTTCCTGCATCCAGCGCTGCAGGCTGTTACCGGTTGCGGCAAAGGCCATCGTAACATCGGGGGAAAGCTGACGCAGAGCATTCTGCGTACCCGTTTGGCTGAGCCCGAGGCCGCCGACAACGATTGCGATGCGGATGCCGCGGGCGCCGGACCATGGCCGCGCATATTGATCCATTGGCCGCAAACCGTCAGGACCAGTGATCGGCAGCCGTCCCTCCGGACTGTCTTCCAAAAGGTCATCATTCGGGAAGGTCGCCAGGCGCGGGTCCTGACCTTTGGTGCGGCCGACCTCGATGAAGGCGGGGCCGTCGCCGTCGCGCTGTTTGGGAGAAAACTTGGTGACGATGGAACCGTTGTCGGTCAGCGTTTCCTCGACATGGGCACCAGAAAGTGCACCGCTTGTCTTCTGCTGCTTAAGCTGGGTGGTGTTGGGCTCAGTCGCCGCCTTTTCGCCTGGCTGGGCGGCATCCGCCAAGATCTGCGGTTCTGGCGGTAGGATCAGACCGGTCGGCTTCAGAACGGTCCAGACGGAAACGCCAATCAGCGCCAGGGCGCAAACGCCAAGCGACAGGTGGCCGAATGTCAGGCCGGACTTTTCAGCTTTGGAGGAGCGCGTCTTGCGGTTCTGACCAAGAGGAGCGTTGAGATCTGTTCCCAAGAGGGCCTCTATCGATCTGAGTTGCGATGGCGGAAGCCTTTGGCTTGGGCGTTCCCTTAAAAATCGAAACCGCCGCCCAGCTGGAGCCGGGCGGCGAAGTGTATCAGGCGATCCGCATTTTTCACCGGATATTAGGGCTTCAGTTCAGCTTTTTCCGGATTGGCCGGGAAGGCCGGGTCCGTCTTCTTGCCGCGCAGAAGGTCAAGCGCGTAGTTCAGCTGCAGGTCGTCCTTGGTTTCCGGCGGGACGTAAGCGACTGAGCCGGAGCCTTCGTCGTTTTCGTTCTGGCCCTTGATATGGCCACGCAGGCTGGATTCGCTTGTGGTTTCGACCTTGCCGAGCAGTTCCGGCGGCAGCGGCTGATCGACCTTGATGTCCGGCGAGATGCCGGTGCCCTGGATCGACTTGCCCGATGGCGTGTAATAGAGCGCGGTGGTCAGACGCAGCGCGCCGGCTTCGCCGAGCGGGATGATCGTCTGAACAGAACCCTTGCCGAAGGAACGCGTGCCGAGAACGGTGGCGCGCTTCAGGTCCTGCAGGGCGCCGGCAACGATTTCCGATGCGGAAGCCGAACCGCCGTTGACGAGCACGATCACCGGCTTGCCGTCGGTCAGATCGCCTGGCGTCGCGTTGAAACGGCGCGTCTCGTCGGGATTGCGACCGCGCGTGGAGACCACTTCGCCGCGTTCCAGGAAAGCGTCGGAGACGTTGATCGCCTGGTCGAGCAGACCACCCGGATTGAGGCGCAGGTCGAGCACGTAGCCCTTGAGCTTGTCAGCCGGAACCTGAGCCTTGATCTTTTCAATCGCGTTCTTCAGATCGTCATAGGTCTTTTCCGTGAAGGAAATGACGCGGACATAACCGACATCGTCTTCCGTGCGGAACTTGACGGCGCGTACCGCGATGATGTCGCGAACGATCGTGATTTCGATCGGCTTTTCGGCACCCTTGCGCAGGATCGTCAGCTTGATCGGCTTGCCGACCGCACCGCGCATCTTATCGACCGCTTCCTCAAGCTTGAGGCCACGCACGTCAACGCCATCGATCTTCGAAATGAAGTCACCAGCGAGAACGCCAGCCTTGGCGGCCGGTGTATCATCGATCGGGCTCGTCACCTTGACGAGATCGTCTTCCATGGTGACTTCGATGCCGAGACCGCCGAATTCACCCTTGGTCTGGGTGCGCATGTCTTCGGCATCTGTCGAATTCATGTAGCTCGAATGCGGATCCAGGGATGAGAGCATGCCGTTGATGGCATTTTCGATCAGCTTGTCGTCCTGCGGCGGCGTCACGTACTGCGCACGCACACGTTCGAAAACATCGCCGAAAATCGACAGTTCGCGATAGGTCGACGGGTTGGCCGCGACGGCCGGGACGATGGAGGAGTATACAACGCCCGTGGCCGCTGCACCCATGAGTGCCCCGACCAGAACAAGTGACGTTCTACGAATCATTGCGTGCCTTTCCGGTGTCTGCTGCGGTCCACCATGGTCGGGAATCAACCGGTTTTCCGTCTTTTCTGAATTCAATGTAAAGCGTCGGACGCTCGGTTTCCAGCGCCAATGCAGTGGCACTGGCCACTCTTTTGTTACCCATCGTGCCGAGCGGTTCACCTGCGACGACGAATTGGCCCTGCTGCACTGTCACGCCTTCCAAACCCGAGAGAACGACATGATAGCCGTCACCGGGATTGAGAATGATCATCTGTCCGTAACTGCGAAACGTACCGGCAAAAACGATCCAGCCATCCGATGGCGCAGTCACCAAAGCCCCCGCATTGGTCTCAAGCATCATGCCCTGGAGCGAATGCCCTGTGCCATCGGCGTCGCCGAATTTGCGCAGGATCGATCCGGCAACCGGAAGTGCGAGCTTTTTCTGCAGGTCCGAAAACGCATATGCAGGCGCAATACGGTTTTTGTCGGGCGTCGTGCTGTTTGCCAGCTCGCGGGCCTCGTTGCGCTGGGCCTCCGACATCAGCCGACGGTTTTCCTCTTCGGCCTTGGCGGCGGCAGCTGCATCGCGTGCGGAAGTGATTTCGCTCTCAATCGAGCCGATCAGTCCCTCAAGGCTGGTTGCCTGCGTTGCAAGCTGTTCGGCCTTGCGGCGTTCGGAGGCAAGTTCCGTGGCGCTGCGCTGCTTGAGTTTCTGTTTTTCAACGATCAGCATGTTCATGCGCCGCTCTTCCTCGAGCCGCGCCGTCATGTCGTCGCCAAGCGACTGCTTCTGGGTGACGATTTCCTTGCGAACGCCGGCAAGCGCTTTCAGATCAGCGGCAAGGTTTTCCGTCTCGTGACGAATGCCGGGAACAACAGCGCCGAGCAGGATGGCGCTGCGGACGGAGGCGAGCGCATCTTCCGGCGTCACGAGCAGGGCGGGTGGCGGATTGCGCCCCATCCGCTGCAGCGCCGCCAGCACCTCAGCAAGCACGCCGCGCCGGGCGCGCAGGGAGGCATGAACGGCGTCTTCCTTTGTCCGCAACGTGGTCAGCTTCGCTTCACCGTCGATGATCTGCTGTTCCAGCGCCTTGCGTTTGTCGGCCGAGGCAACAAGCGCTGTGCGCAGCGATTCACTGGTTTTCTCCAGTTCTGCGATCCCGTCCTGCAATTGTGCGGCGCGATCGTTGGATAGGGTGATGGTCTTTGACAGGGCTTCCAATTCGCTACGGGTGCTGTCGCGTTTTACGGCAAGCTCTGCGGCGGGATCCGCCTGCGGCGGAGCCTGTTGGGCGGCGTCTTGCGGGTTTCGATCCGGTGTCTCGGGAATTTGCGCGGGCACGGCGGTGGCGAAAAGGAGAGTGATGGCCAGAAGACTCGCACGAAGACAGAGCCTTCCGGCGTCTCCCGGCTGCTCTTCCCGTGCCTGCTTTGCCGCACCTCTGGTCATTCCGCCATTCGCTGTCAGCCGTCTAATTAAGTAAAAAACCCTACGCTGATTTGGCCGGTTCAGCCAACAGCCATTCGTGGCAATTGCGGCATCCGGATAGCAGCGCAACCCCGATTGTTCAAACCCGATGATAGGGATGGCCTGAAAGGATGGTGACGGCGCGATAAAGCTGTTCTGCGATCAGGATGCGCACCAATTGATGCGGCCAGGTCATCTTGCCAAGACAAATAACAGCGTCCGCCTTGGCGTGAAGGGCGGGATCAAGCCCGTCGGCGCCGCCGATAGCAATCATCAGGTCGCGCTTGCCACTGTCGCGGAAGGAGCCAATGAGGGCTGCGAAACCTTCGGAATCCAGCGCCTTGCCGCGTTCGTCGAGAAGGATAAGAAGACCGCCATCGGGCAATGATTTTTCGAGTTGGGCCGCCTCTTCGCGCTTGCGCGTATCGGCGCTTGATCCCCGGCTTTCGGCGACTTCGGCAATCCGCGACAGTTCAAGGCCGATTGCGGGGCCGGCTTTGGCGAAACGGTCGAGATAACGGGCCGCCAGATCCTTTTCCTGGCCAGCCTTGAGGCGCCCGACGGCAAAGAGGCCAACCCGCATGTCATTTCCCTAATTTTCATCACGCCGGTCAGAGCGTCGCCGTTTGGTCCGCAGCGAGAGGCACATTCTTCCCCGCCCAGCAGAGCGCTGGTGCCGGACTTCATTCTGCAAACGGCCGCAATCGGATAACCTATCCTACACGACCATTGCAGGCTCCAAATGTGTCACTTACTGCTCAAGCGTCCAATCGCGGACGCTGTGCGCTCAGTGCAACGTACCGTCTTCCATGTCCGGCGCGGCCCACATCTTTTCGATGTTGTAGAACTCGCGGATTTCCGGGCGAAACACGTGAACGATGATGTCGCCGCCGTCGATCAGCACCCAGTCGCCGGTCTCCAGACCTTCAACGCGGGCATTTCCCTGGCCACCGTCCTTGAGATCAGTGATCAGGTGATCGGCGATCGCCATGACATGCCGGCTGGATCGCCCGGAGACCACGACCATATAGTCTCCCAACGCCGATTTCCCGGCAATGTTGATGGTGACAATATCTTCTGCCTTGGAGTCCTCGAGACTGCCGAGAACCAGGTGAAGAGCACGGGCAGCGACTTCGTCACTGCGTTCCGGGCTTTGCGGGAAAATGCGGGTGACATTTCCCTTCGCGTGTACTGTTGTCAGGGTTTTTCCTTTCCAGGTGAACAGAACAGGCATGGCGCGATTCGAATGTCGGTCGAGCCGCACTCTAAATGTAGGCACCAATGCCCTACGGTTTCAAGACACGAGAAGTAAATGATGGTTAATCATTGCTTATATGCACTCAAGATTTCGCTCGTAGCGCCGTGGAACTCAGCGGTGAACGCGGTCCGTGAATGAATGTCCAGGCCGGAGCCTTGCGCCAGGCGAGGCTTGCGGCATGGGCTTCGTCAACGCGGGCATAATCAAAGGTTTTCGCCATCTTTGAGGACAGATAGGACAGGGTATCGCCGGGGCGGTCGATGACGGCGATCGGGAAGGTGCGGGCAATCTTTTGCCAGTCCTGCCAGAGATGAAAATTCTTCAGATTGTCGGCGCCCATGATCCAGACGAAATGAATGCCGCGATTTCGTTCACGGATTTTTTCCAGCGTGCGCGCCGTATAGCTCTGGCCGAGCGACTGCTCGAAGGCCGTCACCTTGATGCGCGGATCGTGGGCGATTTTCTCGCTAAGCGCGATGCGTTCGGCAAGCGGGGCCAGATGGTTGCGGCTCTTCAGCGGATTGCCGGGTGTCACCATCCACCAGAGTTGTTTAAGGCCGAGCCTGCGCAGCGCGATATCGGCAACGAGCACATGGCCGTCATGCGGCGGATTGAATGAGCCGCCGAACAATCCGACGGTCATGCCGTTCTCGACATGGGGCATTTTCAGATAGAACGGATCGACGTCGCCCGGCTGCACCTTACGGCCGGACCTGACCGGTGCCGCGCACCCTGTATTTGAACGAGGTCAACTGCTCGACGCCGACCGGCCCGCGCGCATGCATCTTGCCGGTGGCGATACCGATTTCGCCGCCCATGCCGAATTCACCGCCATCGGCAAACTGGGTGGAAGCATTGTGCAGCAGGATGGCCGAATCGACTTCCGCAAAGAAGCGCTCGACGACGGCCGGGTCCTCGGCAATGACGGCTTCCGTATGGGCCGAAGACCAGGACGAGATGTGATCGACCGCGCCCCCGATACCATCGACCAGCGTCACCGAAATGATCGCGTCGAGATATTCCGTTGCCCAATCTTCTTCGGTCGCCGCAATCAACCCCGGCACCATGGCGCGGATATCCTCGCTGGCGCGGACCTCGCAGCCGGCATCGCGAAGGGCAGTGATCAGCGGCGCGACGAATTTGTCCTTCGCCTTGCGGTCAATCAGCAGCGTTTCGGCGGAACCGCAAATACCGGTGCGGCGCATCTTGGCGTTGACGACGATGTTTTTCGCCATTTCCAGATCGGCAGAAGCATCGACATAGACGTGGCAAACGCCTTCCAGATGGGCAAAGACCGGTACACGGGCCTCATTCTGGACTCGGGCGACAAGGCTTTTGCCGCCACGCGGAACGATGACGTCGATCGAGCCGCCAAGACCGGTCAGCATGGCACCGACGGCCGAGCGGTCAGACACCGGAACCATCTGGATCGCATGCACTGGAAGTCCGGCATCCTTCAAGCCCTGCACCATGCAGGCATGGATCGCCTGCGATGAATGCAGGCTGTCCGAGCCGCCGCGCAGGATCACGGTATTGCCGGCCTTAAGGCAAAGCGCGCCCGCGTCGGCCGTCACATTCGGCCGGCTTTCGTAGATGACGCCGATGACGCCAAGCGGCGTGCGCACGCGCTCAATATGCAGGCCGTTGGGGCGATCCCACTCGGCAATGACATCACCGACGGGATCGGGCAGGTCGGCGATAGCGCGGATGGCATTGGCCATGTCGAGGACACGGATTTCCGACAAAGTCAGCCGGTCGAGGAAGGATGCAGCAACGCCGGTTTCGCGGGCGTTCTCGAGGTCGAGCGCATTGGCGGCGAGAATGTCGTCCTTGTGGGCAACGATATTGCTGGCCATGCTGATAAGGGCTGCATGTTTGCGCTCGGCGGACGCGGTGGCGAGCGGCCGGCTGGCGGCGCGGGCCTGACGGCCGATCACCGCCATCAATTCCTGGATTTCTTTCTTTCGCGCATCGTCAAGCATGAGCGTCGCTCCTCACTGCATCCGTTTCCCGCTTGGCGGATGCGGTCATCACCATATCGTCGCGATGCACCATGGCGGCGCGTCCGGCATAACCGAGAATGACGGCAATTTCCGCCGATTTCTTGCCAACGATCTGGCGGGCTTCGTCAGCATCGTAACCGGCCAGCCCACGGGCAATTTCGCGGCCTTCCGCTCCGATGATGGCAATCGTATCGCCGCGGCTGAACGATCCCGTCACCTGGCGAACACCGGCCGGAAGCAGGCTTTTGCCGGAGCGAAGTGCTGTTTCGGCACCGGTATCGATGGTAAGGCTGCCCGCCGGCAGCAACTGCCCGGCAATCCAGGTTTTGCGCGCTGTGACCGGCGAACCGGATGGCGCAAACCAGGAGGAGCGGGCACCTTCGCCGATTGCGGACAGCGGATGATCGACTTTACCCGACGCAATGATCATGGCGCAGCCGGCGCCGGTGGCAATCTTGCCGGCATCGATCTTGGTACGCATTCCGCCGCGCGACAGCTCGGACGCAGCGCCTCCGGCCATTGCCTCGATCTCCGGGGTGATCTCGGCAATCGTTTCAAGAAAACGTGCATCCGGATCAAGATGCGGCGGGGCGGTGTAGAGCCCATCGATATCGGAAAGAAGCACGAGCAGGTCGGCGCCGGTCATGGTGGCGACGCGCGCCGCCAGACGGTCATTGTCGCCATAGCGGATTTCAGTGGTGGCGACGGTATCGTTCTCGTTGATGATCGGCACGGCCCGCATCTTCAAAAGCTGGCTGATCGTGGCGCGGGCGTTGAGGTAACGCCGCCGCTCCTCGGTATCGCCAAGCGTCAAGAGAATCTGACCGGCAACGATCTCGTCCGCCGACAGGCTTTCGGACCAAGCGCGGGCAAGCGCGATCTGGCCAACGGCCGCCGCTGCCTGGCTTTCCTCCAGCTTAAGTGCACCGGGCGCCAGATCAAGCACCGAACGCCCGAGCGCAATGGCCCCGGAGGAGACGACGAGAACCTCGACACCTTTGGCTCTGAGCGCCGCGATATCGGCGCACATGGCATTCAGCCAATGCTTCTTCAAACCCGTCTTGCGATCCACAAGCAGGGCCGAGCCGATCTTGATCACAATCCGGCGGTATTTTTCCAGCGGTTTGCGTTGCGGCGTCATATCAGTCTTCGTCCACCTGGGTCTGCGCAGCGACGATGATATCGCGCAGCGCGCGCAATGTTTCAGTCATGCCGGTGCCGACCACGGCCGACAGCAGCAGCGGTGTCTGGCCGCTGGCCTTCGCCAGTGCCTTCTGCTTCTTCTTCAGTTCTGTCGGATCAAGCACATCGATCTGCGACAGCGCGACGATTTCAGGCTTGTCGAGCAGCTCGCCGCCATAGGCTTCAAGCTCGTGCTTGACGGTCTTGTAGGCCTTGGCGACATCTTCTTCCTGCGCGGACACGAGATGCAGCAGAACGCGGGTGCGCTCGACATGGCCGAGGAACCGGTCGCCGAGGCCGACGCCGTCATGGGCGCCTTCGATCAGGCCGGGAATATCGGCCAGAATGAACTCGCGGCCATCGATCGTCGCAACACCGAGGTTCGGGTGCAGCGTCGTGAACGGATAGTTGGCAATCTTCGGGCGCGCGCGCGTCGTCGTTGCCAGGAAGGTCGATTTGCCGGCATTCGGCAGTCCGACCAGACCGGCATCGGCAATCAGCTTCAGCCGCAGCCAGATGGTCTTTTCCTCGCCCTCAAGGCCTGGATTGGCCCAGTTCGGGGCCTGATTGGTCGAGGATTTGAAATGGGTGTTGCCGAAACCGCCATTGCCGCCGGCAGCCAGGCGGAAGCGCTGACCCTCGGCGATCATGTCGACGATCATCGTTTCGGAATCTTCCTCGAAGATCTGCGTGCCGACCGGAACTTTCAGCGTCACGTCACCGCCGCCGGCGCCCGTGCGGTTGCGGCCCATGCCGTGAATGCCGGTGCCGGCTTTGAAATGCTGCTGGAAGCGGAAATCGATCAGCGTGTTGAGACCGTTGACGGCCTCCACCCAGACGTCGCCGCCACGGCCGCCGTCGCCGCCATCCGGGCCGCCGAACTCGATGAATTTCTCGCGCCGGAACGACACAGCGCCAGCTCCGCCGTCGCCGGACCGGATATAGACTTTTGTTTCGTCAAGAAATTTCATCGCACTGCCATCTGTTTGGTGTATTTGCCGCCACAATTGTCGCCATCGATATAGGCGCGTGCTCCGGAGGTCAAAGAATATCGTGAAGTTTTTGAGCTATAACATCCAGTACGGCGTCGGTCTGGATGGCAGTTTCGATCCGGAACGCATCGCCGCAAGTGTTGAGGGCGCCGATGTGATCGCGCTGCAGGAAGTGACACGGAATTTTCATCGCAACGGCCATGCGGATCTTCCTGCCATTTTCAGTGACCTGATGCCGCAATACTTTTCCACCTTCTGGCCGGCCTGCGAGATCGATGCCGGTTCGGCAGTCGAGAACGGCCGCGCCGTTGAGCGGCGCTTCCAGTTCGGCAACATGATCCTGTCGCGCTTCCCCATTGCCGCGACCCGCCTCATTCCGCTGCCGCGCACCCGGACGATCTCGCCGATGAACCTGCAGCGCGGCGCGACCGAAGCGCTGATCATCACCCCTTCCGGTCCGTTGCGGGTCTATTCCGTCCATCTCGACCATGCTTATCCGGCCGAGCGCATCGCCCAGATCGCCTATCTGAAGGAAAAGGCGCTTTCTTACTCGAGAGAAGGCGGCGCCATGACCGGCGGCGGCGATTTCGGCTTTGCCGAACTGCCGCATCCGGAAGACTTCGTGCTGATGGGCGATTTCAACATGGAGCCGGAAGGACCGGAATATTGCGCGATGACCGGCGCGCGCGACGCCTATTACGGCCGCTCGCTGCGCCTTGAAAACCCGGTGGATGCGCTGGCGCATCTCGGCCGGCTGACGCCCGAAAGCTATAGCTGGATCAATCCCGCCGATCATCAGAAGCGCATGCATCTCGACTATTGTTTCCTCAGTGCCGGTCTTACGCCGCGATTGCGGCATGCCTGGATCGATACCGAGGCCGCCGGTTCAGACCACCTGCCGGTCGGCTTCGAGCTGGAATAGGGCCAAGAGAAAAGGCCCACGGCTTCGTTGCCGCGGGCCTTCCTTCATTCATGGAGCGCGCAGGGCACCCGCCGTGATACCGGTCTCGATATGACTGACCATGCCGTTGCGGGCCAGTGCATAGATCTGGTTGCAGCCGGTGATCTCGAAGCCGAGCTTCTTCTGCAGCTTCAGCGATCCTGCATTGTCGGCAAACACGCCGGAATGCAGGACAGTGCCGGGCATGCGCTGGAAGAACCGCTCCATCGCCGCATACGCCGCCTCGCTGGCGTAACCGCGGTTCCAGTAATAGCGGTTCAGCCAGTAGCCGAGATGCCATTGGCCGTGCATGAGCTCGATACCGACGCAGCCGATATGGACATCATCGCCGGTGGTGATCGCCAGCGTCCAGCCGGCAATCAGCCCCGAGGCCTGGCGGACCAGCCAGTCGTGTGCATCCTGCCGGTGATAGGGCACGGGCACCCGCGCCAGCATGCGCGAGACCTGAAAGTCGGCCAGCGATTGCGCCACCGCATCGGCATCCGACAGCTTGTGCGGCCGCAAGATCAGCCGTGCGGTTTCGATGACCGGGCAGGGGCCGGGATCGGGACGAACGGCAACCTTCGGCCGTTCACGCAGGTGAGCGGTCATCTCAGACCTCCCCAGCTGCGCAACGACATCCAAGTCTTGCGGTCGAGCCTGTACCATTCGACGGCCATCATGCCGCCCAGCGCCAGGCTATCGACCATGCCGGAGCCCTGGAACTGAAAGCCGCACTTCTGGATGACCCGCCGCGAGGCGACGTTCATGACCCGGCAGCGCGCATCGATTTGGTCGATGTCGCGGGTGCGGAAGGCCATGTCGGTCAGCGCCTGCGCTGCTTCTGTGGCAAAACCCTTGTTCCAGTGCGGTTCACCCAGCCAGTAACCAAGCTCCGCCGTCTTGCCGTCGGGATGCGGCTCGATACCGCAGCAACCCAGAAATGCGCCATTATCCGCTTTGGTAATCGCATAGACGCACTTGCCAATCGTGCCCGTTTTCGTACGGCGTACGAAATCCGCAGCATCGGCCACCGTGTACGGGTGCGGCATGCGCGAAACCATGGTGGCGATATTGGCGTTGTTGGCAAGATGGGCAAGGGCGTCGATATCGTCTTCGTGGGGGGCGCGCAAAACGAGCCTGGGCGATAACAATATCGGGCAATCGGTCCTTGACCGTTGGGGCCGCAGCCGCTCTTGAGAAGATTCCAGGGAATCTTCCCGGGGAGACCGTGATTGGCTCTCCCTCAACAGTTCGCTTTGCATGTTCAGTCCTCCAAGACTTGAAAAAGGGGAGATCGGGCATTGCCCCATCTCCCCTTTTGATCTTGGCCTGAACACGGTAAGCGTCAGCCGGGTCGATGAGACGCCGGCTGTTTTAAGAGCGCTACCGGCTTATTCCGCTGCTTCGGCTTTCGGCATTACAGACACGTACACGCGGCCATTGGCCTTCGTACGGTAGTTCACATTGCCGGCCGTAAGTGCAAAAATGGTGTGGTCCTTGCCGAGGCCAACATTGGCGCCCGGATGCCACTGGGTTCCGCGCTGACGCAGAATAATGTTGCCCGGAATGACGACTTCGCCACCGAACTTCTTCACGCCGAGGCGCTTGGACTGTGAATCGCGACCGTTGCGCGAGGAACCGCCAGCTTTTTTATGTGCCATGGATGTTCTCCTTTAAACCTTGGATCCGTATCTCAGTTTGCGGCTTCAGCGGCAGCGTCGTCGGACTTCTTGGAAGCCTTCTTCGCCTTCGCGCCTGCAACAGCAGCGATGTCCAAAATGCGGACAGTCGTGTTGTGCTGGCGGTGACCGCGGGTGCGCTTCGAGTTCTGGCGGCGGCGCTTCTTGAAGGCGATGACCTTCTTGGCGCGGCCATGTTCCACAACTTCGGCGCTGACAACGGCACCTTCGACAAACGGAGCACCGATGGTTGCATCGGCGCCGACGCCGACCATCAGGATCTCGGTGAATTCAATCTTGTCGCCTGCGGCGCCTTCCAATTTTTCAATCGTCAGAACGTCGTTGGCTGCCACGCGGTACTGTTTACCGCCGGTTTTGATGACTGCGAACATTTTTTATCCTTTCATGTTCGTTCCGGCTCTTCACTCAGGGTGAGGCCGTCTTTTTCTTCAGTCGGACATAACAAGGCGTTTCGGCCTTGCCGGTGAACGGGCACAATAGAAACCCGGCGCGGTGAGGACTGGCCACACCACTTCGATTTCGCGAATTACGTGAAGACGGCAAAACTGTCAAGGTGAAAGACGCGGATGCGATTGATTTTCCTTGATCCACCCTCTTGTCATTGCCGAAAACTGCCGCTATGAACCGCCTCGCGCTAACGGCGCCGACCAGCATATCCGGAGAGGTGGCAGAGTGGTCGAACGCACCGCACTCGAAATGCGGCATACCTGCAAGGGTATCGTGGGTTCAAATCCCACCCTCTCCGCCATTCTGAACCTGGGCTACCAGCGCTCCTCGCAACATCCTCCCCCCGAAACGCACGCTCCAATAAATGTTGCCACTTATCCTGGTGATCGACGGGCCACAACCGCGGCACTAGCGTGCGCAGAACTGAACGAAAATGTCCTCCTCCGAGAAAACCGCTCGCTGCTCATCGCCGTCGCTTGCGGTCCAACGAACGCGATAAACGGCCATTAGGTCCGAAGGTCCGGCGGTGCAGCGGGTATTGACGAGTAGGGCAAAGCCCGGCTCAAGCTCGAAGAATGTCACATCGGGCTCTTCAGCTAATGGCTCATCAGAATCACAACCATAATACTGGCAAATTGCCGTTATCTCTCGCATGTGTTGAGATCGGTTACACAGATAGATCGCGGCACGTGAACCTGGTGAATTCCGCGGTTGAAAAAGAAACAAGCCCTCGCTTGCCAGGTCCGGAACGCGGATTACTTGAGCGAAAGGCGTGGGTGGAGCACGAAGTTCCCAGAGCACGAACGGGCAAGAAACGGCAGTCAAGTCCAGCCAATTGCCATTTCCAATCACCGATGACAGGGGGATCAGTATCGTAGTTAGATTTGGTGCACACGACTCCAAAATTGCCATTGCGTAGTTCCACGCTGCGGCTTCCTCACCAGGATGCTCCTCCGATATATATTCCTTTACGACAATTTTTTTACCCCCAGCCAAGGCGTCTTCTACGAGCGCGCGCTGGTATAACAATGACGCTCCGGATGCGTCCGGATCCCCGATGTTGGTCCGGTAGTATACGATTATTTCTTCCATAGGATATGCCCAAACTTACGAACCAGGATCACGGAGGGGAGGTTGCTTCCTCCGAGCGGCGATCAGGATTCCCAAGGGCCTGCGCAATAGTCTGTTTCAGAGCGCGGCCGTTCGCCCCCTGGGGATGCCGAAGCCGGACAATCTTGGAGGTATGCCCGTTTGCTGTGCGCTCAGCGTGGACAAATGCCTGCAAAGGCTCAGAAAGCGGCTCGAAATTTAGCCCAAGCGCACCAAGCTGTGTCTTCTTCGTAAAAACAAAAACCAGCTCGGGTTTATGGTCGTCTAGAATGTGCTCAAAACGAGCATTCGCGATTTTTGCCTCGGCATCAGTTGCCGTTCCAAAACGTTGTGATTTCGTCCCGATCATTGTCGGCACATAATTGAAAAACAGGACTCGGTTCCAAAAATCGGAGTGGCTGGTGAAGCCAAAAGCATTTCGGATCGTGCTATGGAACCTTGGTTTCCAGGAGCCATCCATCACCTTATCCAGTGTGAAAGCGGAGAAATTTTCATTGTCTGGATATTCGCCTTCGCTCCAATGCGAGTATCCAACTACTGCGACCTTTTTGCCGTTGATGCCCTGATTATAACTTGCGCCTTTGAATGGCAGATGTTCAGCTTTCATTATATCCTCCATATAAGTCCACATCCACGAATCCCTTTGGACGTCGAATCGACGCATAAGATTTTCGGATCTTTAAATTTTATTCTGCGCCGAGCTCGTGAAGTGCTGATTTTATGCGAGGTCGAAGCGCATTTATAAATGCGTTCGTTCGATCCTGAAGCCACGATATTGCATGACTTCTTGATGTTGGATCATCGATATCTGATAGGACGTCGCGCTCGTGGATAGGAGGCGCATGGTCGAAATGGATGGCGGCTGACGGCAACTCGGCGCGGATTTCGTCAGCAGATTCCGCCAGCAGTTGGACGACCCGCTCACCGATTGTGCCAGGGGTAAATGACAGGAACACTCCGACCGTATTGCTTGCCGCAGCCCGATAGACAGACAGCCAGCATAACCCATGCTGCTGGCCAAATCGGAAAACCACGTGGGCCGCTTTAGGTGCAGCTGGTATCATTTGGTCTGGATCATCTAGACGGAGTGTTGAAAGAAAGTCTGTCCAGAATGCCAGTCGCTTTGCACGTCTGCGTTGCCGCATGCTGTCTGCCTCAGGATCAACATCAAGCTCCGAGATCTCATTGTCTAGGTCTTGCTCTGCCACCGCGTAGCCATCCGGCGCGGCAACGACGGTGCGGACGATGTTTTGTGTGCGCGCTAGGACGCGTGGCACAATAATTCGTTGGCCGCTATCCATTTCATAAATCGGAAGTTCAACAAGGCCTAACGTGAAATGGAGGCCTGCATGCCTCTGAAGATAGTCAGAAATCGCCTCGACGCCCTCGCGAATGCCGTCGCCAACGATGAGAAGCAGAAAGCGACCGCGCCGAAGGTTGAACGTCAACGCGTCGTTGAATGCAATTTCATCAACATCATACCCGGCTGCTATGACCAATTCGATCAAAGGGTTCCCGGCCCTCTTGAGGTTACGGCTGGCTTCGCGTTGCAGGTCAGACGAAGTCCAACGCGTCAGTTCCTTAGAATAGTCCAGGATCTGGCCAACCACTTCCCGACGACTTTCTGGGTTCTTCCAGAGCTTGCATTCAACGAGGACAGGCAGACCTGAAGCGGTAACCAAAAAGTTGTCGATAGGCCCAGCTGGGGTGTTCAGCTCTCTGCAAATTGGAACGGGATTAATGAACTGCGGATCTATCTCTGCGATTGGAAGACATTGAGGAAATCGATGAACAAGATCTTGAATGGTATTCTCGCTGAAACCGTGAGATCCGAAGGTCAAGGCTTGCGCCGCGGCCACACGACTACCGTCGGGCTCGATTATCAGTGGACTTGCGTGTTGCCGGACCATTTTCCCTCACTGCGTGTTTTTATCTAGCCTGTCTCGCAGAACATGCTGCGGAGAACAAGACGAAACTGATCTATCGAAATGCGTTATCCTTTTGCATCGCAAGGCCAAAGACGAGGAGGTAGCCAGAGCTGCTGTTCAACGCTCCGCTGACGCTGCTTGTGGAACCTGTTTCATTTGCTTGCTTGAGCGCCGGGATAGTCCTTGGCTCCCCCCAGGGGCATCCCTCGCCCCTAGTTCGTTCTACGCGTGATCGACAACACCCGTTGGAGAATCACGATGGCGATGATCAGGGAGCTCAGAGGACGCTGGCAACAGTGGGCCTGTCTCTCAAACCGCCCTTTACGTTAACTTAAGCATCTCGATATATAATAATAACATGAGATACGTTATCGCTGCTTTTGTTCTGGCGTGCTTCGTTACCTGGGACTTTGCTGAGAAAAAGGGATCCTTCTCTTTGACGGCTCTGGGCACCATCACTCATTATGCGAAGCAGCCTTCCCGAATTTTAGAGATCATTCGGTTTAGTCGTTCTGCTAGATGATGATCATTTGCTGATTGCCCGGCAAAATTCCAAAAACCCAACTTCGTTCCTCATCGGACATTTGGCAGGCACAGGCTTGCTGGCCACCGCTAGGCCCATATTGAACACCCTGGATAGCTTCCGCACGTGGTCGTTATTCTGGGTTGTGCCGGGATAGTCCGTGGCTCCCCTCCAGGAGCGTCCTACGCGTGATCTTCAACACCGTTGGAGTTCACATGGCTACGATCCGGAAGCCAAGGAGGGCGCGTGCTCTCTGATTTCTCAGCAGTTCCAAAATCGGATGGGATTTTGGACATGCCTTAGCCTATCGTCCGTAACTCGCTTGCCTCTATCGCCGACATACAGGTCCCATATCTCTGGCGGTGCCTCCTGGCCGATGAATCCCACACGATGAGCCTCTGTGCCATCAGCGTAAGCGATATCTGGGAAGTTCTCGGACGTGGCAGCCATCCATCGTTGGGGACGAAAGGCACCAACCACGACTCCACGGACGACTGCGAGCACATACTCTGCCTTTTCGGCCCGCAGCTTCGAGATCCGCCAGCAATATCGGACAAGGTTATAGATGGCGCGCCGGTCAAAACGTTCTTCGAGCTTGTTGACGTTGATTAGGATTAGACGATGCTCGGGGTTCGACGGAAACTCCGGCAGGCTATATTTATCGATCAGCTCCAGGTGGTTCATTGGCCCCTTGTCGCTGCTCGCGTGCCCGCCCTGAATGTTAGTGAGACCAGGATAGGCATCGATGATTGCAGCTTCGACTTCAAAGATTGCGCTGTCGGGTATCTCGTGGCGATGGATGACGTGGAGGACATCAAGTCCTGCATTCTTGATTGCGCGGATGCGATCGAGCTTCGGACCAAGTCTCTGATCATCATCCTCTGCAACGTCAGAAAGTCCGGCGGCGTGATCGAAGACCCGGTTGTTGCGTCCCTTTCCTACATAGAAAGTCTCGCCGTTTCTGGGGTCTATCAGCCGATAAACGTAGTTGCTCAGCTTCTGGCAAACCTCTTCCGGAAATCTGTGGTTGCTACTCAAGTTGCCCCCCCTGCAAATCAGCAGCGATTATCTGACAGTGACCAGCTTCGGTTGCAACAACTATGTCTGTGCGGGATAATCCTTGGCACCCCTCCGGGGGCATCCTACGCGTGATCTTCAATAGCCAATTGGGGATACGCATGGCGACGATCAGAAAGCTCAGAGGCCGCTGGCAAGCACAAGTTCGCAGGCGAGGTATGAAGCCCCGTTGCAAATCGTTCGATAGCAAGAACGATGCAGAGAAGCGGGCGCGCAAGCTTTGTGCCCACGTTGGCGGTGCGATGCGGCGCCAGATATTAGCGTCCCTTAGTGAACGACACCCTGGCAGTCCGGTCTTTCCTTAATGACAGCGTGATGTAAACGGGCAGATACCACACAGATCACCTCCGTGTTCGAGTGCGAGGCACTCGCCGGTGTAGAGGTGTCCTATCCTCCTCTACAAGCGGCGGGCACGACGCACGCTGCTTTCGCTCTCGAATCTCTACGCTAGTGGCCGTGGCTCTGGCACCTGTTTCCTTGCGCCACATAGGCTGGTATCAGGAAGGCAGGGCGAGGGGAATTAAATGTGGCAATGGTTTTCAAATGCGTCTGTGCAGGCCAGCCTTGTTGGCTCATTTGCGGGATTGATATCTGGCGTCGTGATTCTGCTTGTGGGTGCGCTTTTCAACTTCCGGCTTAACCGTCGGAGGGACGCTTTGGTCCGAGCCGAGGAAGCGGATGCAGTCGCCGCAGCACTTTTCGGCGAGATCATATTGATCAGGAAAGAGCTGGCGCGGACGGCAAACCTTGTTGCGAGAAAGAGTATGCATGGGGACGGCGAGTTCGATAGTCACTTTCTCGAGCTCATGCGACTTCAGGATCCGCTACTCTATAAGGCCCTTGCAAGCAAGCTTGGCTTGCTCGACCCGAAGCTGATTCTTGCAATCACTGATTTCCACACGAACGTCGAAATGACCCGATCAAGTCTGCCACTGATCGTAGAGAACAAGGATCGTGGATACTCCTATAGCCCGCTTGCTGTGCTGACGCCGGCAACAGCCGCGATCCAAGATATCAAGCCGACCATTGATGCCTTGGCAGCCAAGATGCGCGTGCCACTGCCAGAGGACCTTGACATTAGCAATGCTCTCTTCCTTGTCGATTCCGAGCGGGAGATCTTCACCGAGCCAAATTGACAAGAAAAAGTTGCGGTGGGCTACATTATTTGCATTTCAACCTAGCAATTTTCGAGGGGAACATGGCGAAGCCAAAGACAGAAGCAGGGAACAATGTCGACGCCAGTGACGGGAAAGCCCTGCCGATGTGCGGGATCGTGATGCCGATCGCTGCAATGGACGGCTACGACGAAACCCACTGGGTGAATGTGAATTCGATCTTGGACGAAGCGGTCCAAGATGCAGGCTTCACCCCGCAGATGGTGAGCACGGGTGCCGACATCGGCGTGATCCAGGCACGTATCGTGCAAAATCTCTACGACAATCCGATCATCATTTGCGACGTAAGTGGCAAGAACGCCAACGTTATGTTCGAACTCGGCCTGCGTCTGGCGTTCGATAAGCCTGTGATCATCGTGAAAGATGACGCCACCGGCTATTCCTTTGACACTTCGCCGATAGAGCATCTGACATATCGCCGTGACCTTCGGTATCAGAATGTCTTGGAGTTCAAAGAGAAACTGACTGCCCGGATCAACGCGACGATTGCGAAAAGTCAAACCGATCAGAACTACTCTCCGTTCCTACGGCACTTTGGAAAATTCGAAGTAGCCAAGTTGGAAACAAATGAGATCAATTCCGGCGACTACATCATAAGACGGCTCGATGAGTTGCAATCCGAGATACGGTTATTGGCTCTTTCCAATAACAGGGTATTCATCGGATCGCGGAGCAATCAAGAGTTGGACGCAATCGTCGATAACGTCCTCAGCCACTATCACGTATCGTCCGGAGGGTCTGCACATCCGCTGAACTCCGAAGAGGACGTAATGATCCGTGTCCACGATGCAGTCCAAAGTTCGAAAAATCTGGCGGGAAACGTTACCAAGGCGATGGTCGCTAACGCAGTCAGAAGGGCGATGGATCGCTTTATTGAGCCCGATGCGTTTCCTAAGTCGACGAAGAACCGACCCACGGACTGAACCGCAACCGGAGAAGAAACGTAACGACTGATAGTTTCATCAAGCTCAAGACTGATTATCCGATCAAAAGAACCAACGCTGGCTTGGACGGGGCAGATGAGCGGCGGGTCCGTGCTAAAGTTGAAGGACGGACACTTCAAAACACGGCCTATGTCGCTAGGGAGGGGAACAAGCCCATGCGTTCGTCGCCTGGATCGAGAACGCTTTTTATCAACGGTATTCGGAAGGGAATTGAATGGGCACAATACCCATTCTCACGGACATAACGAACCCCAGGCCGAACGATAATGGAATGGCGTCAGTCGACACACCACATTTCGACCAGCGCTTCGATGCTGTCGAACTTCTCCAGCTTCTCGCCGTTTCCGCCGTTCGCCACGATCAGCAGATTATTGGGTGCGATGATACCGCTCCTCAGTCAATTTCTTCCGCACCATCCAATCCAGATTGCCATCAACGGCCATCAGAGCTCAGAGGTTGACGGCAAGGTCAGGTCCGGAGGCGCGGCATGAAGCACTCAGCTCCCCATTCACTGGAGACTAATGATTTTTGCGGCCGAAAACGACTGGTCTTTTTTAACCCCCGTCACCATACCGGCCCCATGCCTCGGCGCTCCATCCGCACCCTTCAGCCAGCACTCCCGCTTGATGTAGGTGCAACTCCCGGATGGCATGACGCTTCGCCTAGGCTGGGCAACTGGCGATGCTTCCTTGGCGATCTGAAGTGCTGGGATGGATCTCGGCTCCCCTCCTGGGACACTCTAACGTTATCTTCTATAGATATTGGAGATCACACGGCGACGGTCAGAAAACTCAGAGGACGCTGGCAAGCGTAGGCTCGGCACCTCATAGTGGTGGTGGTCCAGCGTTGCAGCTTTTTGTGGTGAGCCAGTATTGCATTTCCAAATACCCCAGTGGATCAAAACCGGGCATAGGGTCGGCCGGAAAGGTTTCTTTCTCCATCGGTGAGTCGTAATAGCCGGGCCATTGCGCCGGGCCTAGTTCTATATTCCTTTCGCATCGGCGACGGGTTATCCCACTTCGCAGTCTGACGGCTGCAGCGTTGTCGTCGAAACGGCCCGTCGGAAAAAAAATCGAAGTGAAGGCAATAACGTCATATGCGCTGTAGGAGTCGGATATAGTGCTGTTCCAGCGCTGAAAGATTCTTGCGTCGGTTGCCACACTCACCTGCAAGCGTTCATTCTTCATCCATTGCCACGGCGAATAATCGACGCAAATTCCTGCAAGGATGCAGAATGGCGTGGCTCCCGATTTGAGAACAACGCTGGTAGCCAACGAGTCGTCATCATTGATTACGCAGTAACGGACCACTGGCCCCGCTGGCTTTCCGGGTATTTCTGAATTCTCGTCCCCGCCGGCAGGTTTTTTCTCAATGCGCAGAGTTACTAGTTTTCCGTGTAAATCTATCATCGGACCCCCCTATTCGTTATTTTATAATTCTCTAATATTTTGACGGAGTCAATTTAAGGTTTTAAAGCTGACCGCTCGAAACTTGTGCGCTCCCGAAATAATCGCGTTATATGTAACCAAATACTGACAATACGAGAAGAAATCTCAAGTCTTGAACGTATGCTTGCCACGGTTGTGCTGGCGACAAAGCCATCGGGCTCGATGGGTTTGTTGCTGATTACGATGCATTATCCGAACATCATCCACGGCGAGGTGATCGTGCATAATGTCCTGTCACGCAACGACCCGTTCGATGCTCGGCATCTGGTATAGAAAATGGATGAGGATGTGAGCCGCCACACGGCCTCCGCCGCCGACCCGCCTTCGTCGCGGAGTGTCATACGCGCGAAGATCGCGAGGCGACTATCGGCAGCTCAGAGGCCGCTGGCAACCCCAGGTGCGTCGTCGTGGTGTGCTGTGAGCGCCGAGAAATCGTTCGGCGTGATCAGGCGCCGGACTTCCGGTGGGTAGCAGTTTCCACCGCCGATGTAATCTCGAAACGTGGCGCGCGCCTGGACGTTGGTCAGCACATAGCACGTTGGCGTGAGAGTTCTGAAATCCAGCTCGATGAAGATGAAAAAGTCGGCGTCGCCCTTCGTTGTCATGTTCACTGGCCAACGGGTGATGTCCTGCGCTGGGCTTGTTCGGAATTGCCTTGTCTTCACCTCGATCGACTTAGCCAGGCCAGCGATAACTATGATGACGTCGTGACCGGGTGCGCCTTCGGGGCTGATGTAGGCTGCGTGTCCGAGGCTGTTCAGCTTTGCTACGGTGGGTAGTTCGCCGAGGGTGCCGGCCTGTAGCCTTGAGAGTAGAGTTAGCATGTGATGAGGCTCCTACGGTGCCTGGATCACACCGAATGCTGCCCGGAATACTGCAGATCCGGCTTGCAGAAAGCTGACTACCCATGAACTTCTTCATTTCGTTCCTCTTTTTCGCCTCCTCTTGTCATAGAAGAGCGGCCAAATGGCGCAACCACATTGTCCGGGATTATCCTTGGCTCCCCCAACGGGGCATCCCACGCATTGATCAACGACATCAATGAGGGATTGACATGGCGACGATCAGAAAACTTAGAGGCCGCTGGCAAGCACAGGTGCGGCGACGTGGTATGAAGCCTAGAGCAAAAAGCTTCGACAGTAAGTCTGATGCGGAAAAATGGGCGAGGGATCTTGAGAGCCAGGTCGATCGATTCGGTGCTGCGCCAGACACCAAAATCCTCGAGACCACGACACTCGACGACCTGCTCAAACGATATAAGGTCGAGGTATCTCCGACAAAACGAGGCGCCGTTCAGGAGATTCAGCGAATCGACGTGCTTCAGCGCCATGATATCGCGCACCGGACGTTGATAGGACTCTCGCAACAGGACATGGCGTCGTTTCGCGATGAGCGCCTTCGTTTAGTAGCTCCATCTACCGCCGTGCGTGAACTCGCTATCCTCAGCCATGTCATTGAGGTGGCAATACGTGATTGGGGAATGCCGCTCGCGAAGAATGTCGTGAAGCTCGTCCGACGTCCGGTGATCCGAAACGAACGTTGCCGGCGCCTAACTGGCGATGAGGAGCAACGCCTGCTCGACGGCTGCGAAGGTGGCAAGATCCCATTCTTCAAGAGTGAGCGTCCGGCTAGCGGATTTTGCTGATCGGGCAAATCGGGCGATGTTCTGGCATTAGAACCAGCATTAGTGCTGACATTAATGCCAGATCGAAGAGGTTGCATGGCTCGAATGGAG
>NZ_JAFCXE010000025.1:0-102887 GCF_049897905.1 Pararhizobium sp. PWRC1-1
TGTAGCCGCAAAGTTAGAATGTCCTAATTCGGCAAAGTTAGAATGTCACACTCCCCGGGTCTGATTGACGTCTGGGAGATTGCAGATGGGATTGATTGCGATGAGCGAGCGTGATCTGCAGCGGATCGAAGTTCTGTCGAAGGTTGTTGATGGTCATATGACGCTGGTGACGGCGGCGCATGTTCTGGCCTTGAGCACGCGCCAAGTTAAGCGGCTGCTGGAGCGAATACGAACATCCGGTGCGGCGTCGATCCGCCACAAGGCGATTGGGCGGCCGTCGAACAACCGGATCAGTTCCGGGGTTCGGGATTATGCAGTAGCATTGGTACGTGAGTGCTACGCAGATTTCGGTCCGACGCTGGCGCGTGAGAAGCTGATCGAGCTGCACCGGATCTCTGTTGCCAAGGAGACGCTGCGACAATGGATGACCGAGGCTGGTATCTGGGTTTCACGCAGAGAACGCAAGAAACAGGTTTTCCAGCCACGCGGCCGACGTGATTGCTTTGGCGAACTGGTGCAGATCGATGGCTCGCATCACTGGTGGTTCGAGAACCGTGGGCCCAAATGCGCCCTGCTCGTCTATATCGATGACGCGACGCTTCTCGCTCGGTGCATTTCTCAAGCGGTTGCGAAAAGCAAGCGCGAGCGTTATAAGGAATTGACAAATCCCTTATAACGGAGCCTTGAAGCCATGAGACAGATCGACCTGGCATATCGGACCATGTTCGCAGAACTGGCGCAGCGGTCTTTCGACGCGCAGTTTCAGGCTGACTTTTCGTTTGATGGTCGGTTCGTCAACGTCCCCGTCAAGGGAAAGGGCTACTGGTATTTCGAATATCCGACACCCGAGGGCGACAAGCGGCGATATGTAGGACCGGAGGCCGACGAAGAAATCACGGTCCGGGTTAAGGCGCATCGGGAAATCAAAGATGATCTCCGTGAACGTCGGCGGCTTGTCGCGGCGCTCCTTCGCAGCGGCGGCATGGCCTCCCCTGACCGGTTCGCGGGTGACGTGACCAAAGCTCTGGCGGATGCGGGGCTCTTCCGCCTGCGGGCTGTCTTGATCGGCTCCGTGGCCTTCAGCTGCTATTCGGGCCTCCTCGGTGTTCGGCTTCCGAATGCCTCCCTGCAAACCGGGGATGCCGATTTCGCGCAGGACTACGCGATCTCGGCCGAGGTCGGGGATAGCCTCCCGCCCATTATGGAGGTTCTTCAATCGGTCGATCCGACATTCCGGGCGGTACCGCACCAGTCGGATAAAGCGAGGGTGGTCGCCTTTGTGAATTCCGCCAAATATCGCGTGGAATTCCTGACGGGAAATCGGGGATCGGATGATTACGCTGGCAAGCCGTCCCTTATGCCTGCCCTTGGCGGTGCCTCGGCGGAAAACCTACGGTTCCTGGATTACTTGATCTACGAGCCTGTGAGGACCGTGCTTTTGCACCGGGAAGGCGTGAACGTGCTTGTCCCGGCTCCCGAACGGTATGCCGTCCATAAGCTCATCGTGGCCTCCAGACGGCTTACTGACGCGCCGGGGCGGGCAAAGCGGGACAAAGACCTATTCCAAGCCTCGCTGCTCGCTGAGGCTCTGAATGAGACGCGACAGAGCGATGTTCTGGCCGATGCCTACCGTGAGGCATGGGAGCGCGGGCCATCGTGGCAAGAGGCGCTCATATCGGGGTTGTGGATGATGCCTGGCAACGGGAAGGCAGCACTGGCGGCCGCCGTGGGCGTATCGGTGAATGAACTCGGCAAGGGAACAGCACAATGATCGAGGGTCGAAGCTTGCGTTCAACATCTATATGTATCATTTATAAGACGTAACTAGCGGTTACGTTTCAGTTGAGCGACATGGGCGATGCAAAAATCAAAATGGCTAGAGGTGGCGTAGTTTATCCCACGGTCGATCGTGCCATGAAGAAGATTGGCGAAGACATCTCCCTTGCCCGCCGCGTCAGAAGGATTGCGGCCGACGACTTCGCAAGGCGTATCGGCATCTCTCGCGCTACCCTGCATCGACTGGAAAGCGGAGACCCAGGCATCGGGCTCAATACTCTGGCGATGGCACTACACGCGCTCGGCCGATTGGATGCCTTTACAAACATCGCGGACCCGGTGCACGATCATGTGACAATGATGCAGATGAGGGACCAAGCCCCCAAGCGGATCAGTAAGCCGCGCGGTGTGCGGGACAGCGAGATGTTAGAAGGCACGGTGCAAGAACCTCTCGAGGCCAAAAGCAAGTTCGTTGGATTTTGATGAAAAATGAATGCGCTGATGATCGTCCCGAATGAATACCCCAGTCTTGCGACCTTGTGCTGGAACAGAAACCCCGAGCAGGCTATCGATCGCGAAATCGCGTGGCTGCTCTACCGCGCCAAATGGCGGTTCATCTACCAAGACGTTCTAACGACCAACGAAATCGCCCTGATCGAAAGCCTGACGGCCGAATTTGGCAATGGTGAAATCTTGCTCGGAGCGGACGGCCCGCCGCCGCCATTCGCTGGTGGTCCCTCCGTTTCTAGTTGACTACCGATCCGCTGCCTACACTCGCATGCCCGGACATCTCGAGAAGCTTTTTGGGAAGCTTCTGGGAATAAGGAATACAATCCGACCCTACCGTAAAGGAAGTGCGACCGGACATATTGAGGGCTTTAGCTGGCGAACCGTTGGCCTTCGGCTGACATCCCCCT
This sequence comes from Pararhizobium sp. PWRC1-1, assembly GCF_049897905.1. NCBI lineage: Bacteria > Pseudomonadati > Pseudomonadota > Alphaproteobacteria > Hyphomicrobiales > Rhizobiaceae > Pararhizobium > Pararhizobium sp. PWRC1-1. The sequence continues at coordinate 2,694 of NZ_JAFCXE010000025.1, forward strand.
GAGCTTGTCCCAAATGGGATTCCGCATATTATGCGGCGCTTTCTTGGCAAAAGGAGCCCGTCCGTCGTGCGCGAGATCAATCTTGAGTTGCGGTCTGGCGAAGTGGTTGCACTCGTTGGCGAATCCGGCAGCGGCAAGTCGACGATCGCCCGAGCGATCAGCGGCCGCTTGCCGCCCCGCGCCGGCCTGATCAGCCTTGCGGGCGGCTTGCTCGCCCCGACACTGAGGAGCCGCTCGGTCGAACAGTTGCGGCAGATCCAGTATATTTTTCAGAATCCCGACGCCTCGCTCAATCCTCGCCGATGCATCCGGGCTATTCTCGCGCGCCCACTCGATCATTTCGGTATAGAAACGGATGAAAGGGCCCTCGAAGGCGTGTTGGAGAAAGTCGGCCTGCATGCGGGTTATCTAGACCGGTTCCCGGAACAGCTTTCCGGCGGCGAGCGCCAGCGGATCTGCGATGAGATCCTGTCGGCGCTCGATGTCTCGGTGCAGGCGCGGATCGTCGAACTGCTGCGGTCCCTCAAAGAAAAACACGCTGTCGCGATGCTGTTCATCTCGCATGACCTCGCCGTCGTGCAACAGCTCGCCGACCGGGTGGCGGTGCTTTACCGCGGCGAACTGATGCAATTTTTCGATACTGACGCGCTGCTGACCGCCCCTCTCCACCCCTATACCGAAATGCTGGTGGAGGCCGCACCCGGTCTCAGTAAGGACCACTATGTTTCCCGCCCGCCGGCCATGCCGGCGTCGAAGGCAGTGCCCGGAATCGGCTGCCCGCTCGCCGGCCGCTGTCCCCGCCAGCTTGGCAGCATCTGCGCCGAGACGCGGCCGCCCGTACAGCAAACGGGCAGCGGATTTGTCCGCTGTCACGTTCCCGCAGAGAGGCTCCCGATCCGGAAAATACCGATTGCCGCTGACCCACGCGAATCAATCTATGCTGTGGGACCGTCGCCCTCTTGTCGTGGAAAATAGAGATCCTGGCTGCCAGGAACACGAAATCGAACTGCGCCAAAGCTCCAGTGGCCATCCGCAGCCTTCAGTGGGCAGAAACCTGCGACAAGGTCCTTACGATCGGATTTCAGCTCTTAGCAAAGCTAGCGAACTTCGGTGAACTCCTTGAGATCTGAACAAAGACCGCCAAACCCGAGAGCCAATGTATGTGCGTCCGCCGATTACCGTGGCAGCTTATCACTCCGACCAGATACGCACGATAATGCAGAGTAGGGTGCATATCTTCCAACTTGCTTGGGTTCGTTATCAAGCCGCTGAGCGCCTACGGTTCAATACTGCGATCAAGCGGATCCTCTGACACCGTCGGGCGAAGACACCCAACTGCGCCGGTGATTGTGAAAAGAGTGGCGCCATCGCGTTGACCGGCGACGAGAGGGCAGCCATGGCGTAGCGTGACGCGGGATTTAGGAACTTTTATAGCTGGGATCTGCACGCGTCTGCCGACTATTGTGAGCGGCGACGCGCGCCTGCCCGTGCGAATGGTCAGATTGAGCGCGAGCACGGCAGATGCAACGCTAGCGGCGTGTATACCTCTTGGCGATTGAAGGGGTCCCGCGTCTTGTTTGCGCGGACCGATCCCATAGGAAAAATCGCCCGATGCGTCCGGAGTAGCAATGTCATGACTGCCTCTCGATCGGGGCAGCCATGCATTTACGAGACGCTTAAGCTGAGTAGCGAGCTGCGGGCGCCGCATGCGACAGATTAGGACCGAGTGCCAACCGCGCAGTATCGAAGGCATTCCAGTCGGCGATGTTCGGCAAGGCGGGAATCGTGACCAGTTCGCCCTGATCGAGCCCGGAAAGTGCTGCGTCGACCATGTCGGTTGCGGACATGACGATCTCGGAGGGCAGATGCCCCACTGGAAGCCCTGCAGCATCCCAGAAGTCGGTTGCGGTCGCGCCAGGAAGAACCGTCTGTATCCGGACGCCCTTGTCGGCGAGCTCGTGATGAAGGGATTGGCTGAAGGCCAGGATGAAAGCCTTGCTACCACCATAGACGCCGTTGAGAACCTCAGGTGCAATGGCGACGATAGAGGCGATGTTTATAATCGTACCGGTGCCGCGGGATACGAAGGCAGGAGCGACGGCATAGGTCAGCCGCATCGGTCCGGTAACATTCAACGCCACCATGGCTTCCATTTTCACGATGTCAGATTGCAGAAGCGGCGCAGTGGCTCCGACACCAGCGTTGTTGACGAGGAGCGTGATGCTTGCGTCGGTGCGCAGCACCTGCTCGACGCGCGACAAGTCGTCCATCTTTGTCAGATCGGCGGGCAGCGTTTCGACCGATCGTCCGGTTTCATCTGTGATACTGGCAGCCAGCGCCTTCAGTTTGTCTCCGCTACGTGCCACCAGAATGAGGTCGTAGCCCCGCCGGGCGAGACGGTCTGCATAGACCGCACCTATCCCGGAGGATGCGCCTGTGACGAATGCGGTTCCCCTGTGTACAGTGGTGTTCATGACGGTGATCCTTCTTTTGAAGCAAGCTTGAATGCTTGCCGTAAAGAGAACCTACGCTCTATCGAACCCGTCTCAAATGTCGTATATGCAACCTTTCAGGCCACAGGAACTTAGCATGCAGCGCATTGGATTTGTCCTCGTCCCAGGTTTTCAGCTGATGTACCTGGCGGCAATTTCGGTATTCGAGTTTGCCAATATCTCCGCTGGTGAGAATATCTATCAGATCGACGTTCTGTCAGAGGAGGGTGGCCCGGTCCGCAGCTCGCAGGGCCTCACGGCGGATTCCAAGGCTTTCGACAATCCCAATTTCGATACCGTCATCTTCGGTGGCAGCATGGGGACCTTCGAGGCATCGTCCGGAATGATAGACTTCGCCCGTCGGGCAAGTGTGGCGTCAAGAAGAACCGCTTCAATCTGCACCGGGGCGTTTGTACTTGCCCAGGCGGGCCTCCTCGACGGCAAGCGAGCGACCACTCACTGGTTGTCTGCCCGCGAGCTGCAGGAGCGCTATCCAAAGGTGAAGATGGAGGAGGATCGGATTTTCATCATCGACGGAGACATATGGACGTCAGCGGGCATGAGTGCTGGAATCGATCTAGCCCTCGGAATGGTCGAAAAGGATTACGGACAAGAACTCGCTCGCTCGGTTGCCCAGAAGCTTGTCCTCTATCACCGTCGCGCAGGTGGTCAGTCTCAGCATTCCGAACTACTCAAGATGGATGCCAAATCCGATCGCATCCAGAGCTCCCTCGACTACGCCAGGAAGAATCTCAAGTCGGCGCTGTCGGTCGAGCAACTAGCCGATGCAGCACATCTCAGTCCCCGTCAGTTCAGCCGTGCCTTTCGGTCAGAGACTGGACAGTCACCCGCCAAGGCCGTCGAGCATCTGCGTCTGGAAGCCGCCCGGCTAATGATGGAGCAAAGTCGTCACCCCATAGAGTACGTCGCGGCCGAAACCGGGTTTGCCGATAGGGAGCGCATGCGTCGGGCATTCCTGCGCGCGTTCGGACAGCCACCTCAGGCCATCCGCCGCAATGCACGGGCAGTTGATGAGGGCGAATGACGGAGAACAATATCGTCGCTGTCGGGCTTCAGCCATCGCTGGCGGACCAAGGATTGTAGATCACGAGCTTTCAGGTTCCGTCCGGCTAGCGGCGAAGAGCACGGCTCGGTTTGTAATGAAGTGTAACTGGCTTTGATTGCGCAACACTTCATTACTGTAGGGCATCGTCCAAGAAACATCCCAGACACATGCGGAGCGCCTATTCCCCGAGAACCGTGAGGCAATCCGGCTTTCGCGAGAACCGTGATAGGAAAGGAACAGTTATGACTGAAATGAAGAGTTTCCTCGGGCATACTACCGTTGGCACCAACAACCTCGATGCTGCGTCGGACTTCTACGACAAGATCTTTGCCGTTTTTGGGGCCGGACGAGTCCTCGTCCAGCCGGGTCGGGCAGTCTACTATGGACTGCGGGCACCTGAGTTCGGCGTTATCAATCCCTTCAATGGACAGCGGGCCAACGTCGGAAACGGCGGAATGGTCGCGCTCCAAGCTGGCTCCCGCGCCCAGGTCCGGTACATCCACGCCCTTGCACTGAAGTTAGGCGGAACGGACGAAGGTGCGCCAGGAATGAGAACCGACGACCCGGACGGATCCTACTGCGCCTATTTCCGCGATCCGGAGGGAAACAAGTTTTTGGTCTTCCGAGTTGGACCGGAAGATCCTTCGGTAGCGGCATAACCTCGGCTCGTAGTCGCGAGGTGGTTTGCTCGAACGCACTGTGGGCCGGTCAACCGGCTCACCCGATCTCTCGAGGCCCGCCGAATCCGCACCCCCAGCGCGATCCACATAACGTCTGTAGGCTTGGGTTGTCGTTCGTACAATGGCTTACAAAACTGCCACTCAGTGGACACACGCTCGATACACGTCAGGGCTCAAATGGTGGCTCCAATCAGATCCGCGCCCCCTGATATGGGCTTACGACGCGGCGGGCACGAAGCATCTCACAAAAGGATCAGGACATGAAATTCAATGGAAAAATAGCTGCCGTTCTTCTTATCGCAAGTGCCGGCTTATCTATGCATGCGGCGCACGCGCAGCAGAACGGAATTCAGCGCACCGACCTGGTGCAAAACGATATCAGCGCTCCGGGCCGCGAAGTCCTTCAGGTGCGTGTCGATTTTCAGCCTGGCGCAGTTTCGATCAAGCACTCCCATCCGGGCGAAGAAGTCGCGTATGTGCTAAAGGGTACGCTCGAATATCAGCTGGAGGGTGGGCAACCTGTCACGCTCAACGAAGGCGAATCGCTTTTCATTCCGGCGGGCGTTGCGCACGTTGCGAAAAACGTCGGCGACGGTGAAGCTTCGGAGCTAGCAACGTATGTTGTCGAAAAGGGATCGCCTCTCGTCGTTCCCGTAAAGTGAACAATCTTGATCATCAACTTGTCCTCGGGAAAGGGGTGCAATCTTGACCACTCATCAATCAAGTGGAAATTCATTCCTCTCCCGCAGAACTGCGGGGCAACAATCAAGGTGAGACTCAGCGTCAGTCAGGGTGAGACTCGGCGGCAGGGGTGTGACGAAGGGAGGGCGTAGCCAACCGGAGTTACACCCGCGTCGCGGCGCCATCTTCGGCTCTCATGATCGCGGTTAGCCCGGTTAGACAAGGCCTATCTTCTCTGTCGAGTGCCAGGGCCGCCAACTGGCGTTTTTAACACTTCAGAACGTTTCAGATTTCCTCACAGAGGTTAAGTGGCCTCTGAATTCGACTGCGCGTACCATGTTTTCGTGGGGCAGACCTGCCCCCCGCGAAAGTGCAAACCGGAACCGGCTGCGAATGTGCGGCTTGATACAGGAGGACGACATGTCTGCAATATCGCTAGCGCCAACCCGGCGCGAACTACTTACAACCGCCGCCGCCGCCGCCGCCCTCAGCGTGCTTCCCGGAGCGGTGCGCGCGGCGGCCGGAGGTGTTTCGATCCGCCCCTTTACCGTCAGTATCCCCCAGGAAGCACTCGACGAGCTACGCCGGCGCATTACTGCGACACGCTGGCCGGATCAGGAAACGGTCGATGACCAGTCGCAAGGCATACAGCTAGCGAAGCTCAAGCCGCTCATCGACTACTGGGGCATGGGTTACGATTGGCGAAAGGCGGAGGCCAAGCTCAACTCCCTGCCTCAATTCATAACCACGATCGACGGCGTGGACATTCACTTTATCCACGTGCGCTCGCGTCATCCAAACGCTATGCCGTTGATCATGACGCATGGTTGGCCCGGCTCGGTGTTTGAGCTGCTCAAGACGGTCGGGCCACTCACCGATCCCACCACCCATGGTGGAAGTGCAGAGGACGCATTCGACTTGATCCTGCCGTCGATCCCGGGCTTTGGCTTCTCCGGCAAGCCAAAGGACACCGGTTGGGGTCCTGAGCGCATCGCCCGGACTTGGGCGGAACTGATGAGTCGCCTCGGCTACACCCGCTACGTCGCTCAGGGCGGCGACTGGGGCTCCCCCATATCGAGCGCGATGGCGCGTCAGTCACCGGCGGGATTGCTTGGCATTCATATCAATTTGCCGGCGGCTATCCCGCCTGAGATTGCTGCTCTGCTGGCCGCCGGGGCGCCGGCGCCGGCGGGACTGTCCGAGAAGGAGCGCGCGGCGTTCGATGCGCTGAGCGCGGCCGCCAAAATGGGCAACAGGTCATACGCCGTGATGATGGGCGCCCGTCCGCAGACGATCGGTTACTCCATCTCGGACTCACCGGCCGGACTTGCAGCGTGGCTGCTCGGACATCCGGGGTTCTCACATTGGACGTTTGACAACAGCGATCCCGAAAAGTCGCCTGATGAAGTGCTCGATGACGTCACTCTGTACTGGCTGACCAACAGCGCGGCCTCATCGGCGCGGATTTACTGGGAATACAGCGGACGCAGTCCGGTTTTGTCGGCGCCGGAGATGACGGCAGAGATCTCGCTCCCGGTGGCCATCACCGTTTTCCCGGAGGAGATCTATCGGACCCCGGAGACATGGGCGCGACGGGCCTATCGCAACCTGGTCTACTTCCATGAGGTCGACAAAGGCGGACACTTCGCCGCTTGGGAACAGCCGCAGCTTTTCTCCGCCGAACTCAGAGCCGCGTTCCGATCTCTGCGGAAGGAAATCTGAGCGCGCGAAATCCGTCACTCACAACAATTCTGTTATCCCAAGGGGAAGCGAACATCAAATGGGATAAGACACCGCTCACAAGGCAGCCGCAGAAAGCACCGGCAACCGACGACAATCCGCCCTTCAACCTCTTTGGGCCGGAACGATACCGCAGCTCAACGCGGTCGTCGCAGCGGGCCATACGAGATATGTTGATACGCTTGACCCGCGCCCCGGTTGTGACATGCGGTTTGCAAGTCGAAAATTCGCAGTGGGAGATTGGCGCGACGCTTGTTCCGGGTGGAGGCCCCGATGGCTCGACTTCCACGGCCGATTGGCCGCTGTCGGCGCTCGAAACGCTACTGAGCGTAGCGACTATTAATGGCGAGATTGCCCAGCGGGTACGGCTATTTGAACCGGTCGTTGCCGGACACTGACCTCGACAGGCTCGGCGCTGCGGCGGCGCGCCGTCTCGTCCCGGAGGACTTGTAGAGCGCCGCTCCCGGCATCGCATCGCTGACTTCGAAAGATCAGCACGCGCATCTTTCTCCTCTGGCATCGCGTTCCTTCCCCTTAGCGCAACTGAAAGGGCGAGCATCTCACCAACCGACACCCGACAAACAACCCAATCAGGGGGCGGCATCATTTCTGAACGAGGGGCGGCTTGCCTTGGAATTTGCAGGCATCGCGCGGAGTGCGGTCATCCGTGTCTCTTGAGACGGAAAACCGTCAATTCGCCCAATCTCCGCAAAAAGCCGACTCTGCTGTGAATGACTATGCCGGCATGGCGCCTTGTCCATGAACTTGAAATTGCCGATCTTGGTCTCCCCGTCGGTCCCCGAGACAAAGGCGCATTCGCCTTTTGATCAGCGCGATTTGCTAAAGCTTTATGTCTGTGACTATCTCAACGAAGTTCGCTCGTCGTGCCGCCGAGAGGCTCTAAACCCGTTTGAACAAGTGGACGGAAGCGATGGCCGGGAAGCCCCACTACTTTGGAGGAGAACGACAGTAACTGACCTGTCTCGCTGCCTTTCGCAGTGTCGCGAGATAACGAGGTGACGAAGACTTGGTCGAGAAAAGGACCGCCAAAACACAACATAGAGGGCGCAGCGACGGGAAGGATTTGGCGCTCCAGCAACTGGCCTTCGGGAGAAAATCGGTTGAGGCAGCCTGCCCAAGCGCCGGCGGTCCAGTAGGAGCCCTCGCTATCGACCGTACCACCGTCCGGACGCCCTTCGGTCTCTGACGGCCGGGCCAGGACGCGACCAGAGGAGATTTCGCCCGTTTCGGGGTCGTAGTCGAATACCCGGATAATCTGGCCGCGGCTGTCGGAATGAAACATCCGACGCCCATCCGCTGACCACGCGAGGCCGTTCGAGGTAAAGAGCCCGTCGAGCATACGCATGCAGTGTCCGTCATGATCGATCCGGTACAGCGCGCCCTCAGGGCGGCGGGGGGTTGTCTCGCTTATGCTCCCGACCCAGAAGCGCCCCTCAGATATCTCGAGGCCAGCTGAATCCGCCTCCCAGCGGCGATCGACATAACGTCTGTAGGCTTGGCGTCGTCGTTCGTACAATGGCTTACAAAACTGCCACTCAGTGGACACACGCTCGATACACATCAGGGCTCAAATGGTGGCTCCAATCAGATCCGCGCCCCCTGATATGGGCTTTACGACGCGGCGGGCACGAAGCATCTCACAAAAGGATCAGGACATGAAATTCAATGGAAAAATAGCTGCCGTTCTTCTTATCGCAAGTGCCGGCTTATCTATGCATGCGGCGCACGCGCAGCAGAACGGAATTCAGCGCACCGACCTGGTGCAAAACGATATCAGCGCTCCGGGCCGCGAAGTCCTTCAGGTGCGTGTCGATTTTCAGCCTGGCGCAGTTTCGATCAAGCACTCCCATCCGGGCGAAGAAGTCGCGTATGTGCTAAAGGGTACGCTCGAATATCAGCTGGAGGGTGGGCAACCTGTCACGCTCAACGAAGGCGAATCGCTTTTCATTCCGGCGGGCGTTGCGCACCTTGCGAAAAACGTCGGCGACGGTGAAGCTTCGGAGCTAGCAACGTATGTTGTCGAAAAGGGATCGCCTCTCGTCGTTCCCGTAAAGTGAACAATCTTGATCATCAGCTTGTCCTCGGGAAAGGGGTGCAATCTTGACCACTCACCAATCAAGTGGAAATTCATCCCTCTCCCGCAGAGCACTGCTTCTTAGCGCGGCGGCGATTGGATCATCGGCCCTGCTACTTTCCGGAATGCCCGGGGTATCCGGTGCAAGGGCGCAAACTTCAAGCGTAGAAATCCGTCCTTTCCGGGCAGACGTCGCACAGTCATCCGTTGACGACCTACGCCGCCGGCTGGCGGAGGCGCGGTGGCCGGAAGAAGAAACGGTCGGGGATCGGTCTCAAGGCGTGCAACTCGCCAAATTGAAAGCGCTCATGCAATATTGGGAGACAGGCTACGATTGGCGCAGTGCGGAGGCAAGACTGAACGCCCTACCCCAGTTTCTGACGAACGTCGACGGCCTTGATATCCACTTCATCCACGTGCGCTCCCGTCATCCCAATGCGCTTCCACTCGTCATGACACACGGCTGGCCAGGTTCGGTCTTCGAGTTGCTGAAAGTGATCGGACCGTTAACAGATCCCACCGCCCACGGAGGGTCTGCTGATGACGCCTTCCATCTTGTGCTGCCTTCCATCCCCGGTTTTGGCTTTTCCGAAAAACCCAGCGGCACGGGCTGGAATCCCGGACGCGTAGCAACGGCATGGGATACTCTCATGAAGCGTTTGGGCTACACAAATTACGTGTCGCAAGGCGGTGACTGGGGGGCGATCATTTCCGACGCCATGGGCCGGCAGGCACATCAAGGGCTGCTGGGAATCCACGTCAACAGGATAGAACGCTCCACCACAATCCCACCGGAAATCGGCAAGGCGCTCAGGAACGGTGATCCCGCCCCAAAGGGATTGTCCACGGAAGAGCGAGCCTTGTTCGACGAGGCCCGCGAGTTCCTCACCAAAGGATTTGGTTATGCGGCGATAATGGGAACGCGTCCTCAAACGATCGGGTACGGGGTTTCCGATTCTCCGGTTGGGCTGGCGGCGTGGATTTATGACAAGCTCGCCGACTGGGTTTTCACCCGCGGGGATCCGGAGCGCTCGTTTACCAGAGACGAGATTCTCGACAACATATCCCTCTATTGGTTCACCAACACCGGGACCTCCAGCGGCCGAATATACTGGGAAAACAGCGCTGCAAACGCCAAACTTGTTCCAATCAGTATTCCCGCCGCGGTTACCGTGTTTCCGGGAGAGGTCTACAGGCCACCTAAAAAGTGGGTTCAGCGGGCCTATACCAATCTCATCTACTACAACAAAGTAGCCAAGGGTGGCCACTTCGCGGCGTGGGAGCAGCCAGACCTTTTCAGCCAAGAAGTAAGAGCGGCGTTTAGGACATTGCGGTAGGTTCAACCGCTGTCGTTTGACCCCTGCACTTTCCACGTCGCTGATAGGACCAGGGGGACACGAAACATGGTGCTTATGGTTTCACCCAAAAATGGCTGTCCCGATTAAGGGCAGCCCTGTCACGGCGCCGCGCCGCGGAGGAGCGGCATTTTGCCGAGCGCAGTGTGATCGGTCGAATTGCGCCGCTAATCGGCTCTGGGATTTTACAATTCGATCATTCTCTTCAGTCCCACGGTGACCCTGTGAGTACGGTCGCTGGCCCGGAGCTTGACGAGTATGTTTTCGGCATTAAGCCAGCGATAGAGCATGAATTGGCGTGCGATCAAGTCTATTCGTTGGTTCTATTGGCTGTTGCAGCGACGGCCAAATTCCGGACAAGCTGGGCCGCTGACATCGGCTTCGCGAGAGGGTAGGCCTGCCCAGCCCACAAGGGAGAGAAATCAGCCCGGCCGTGTGCCTCGGCAGCGCTGCGCAGTGGGCCCAATGCCGTTCCAGCCGTCGGAAACACCGGAGCAAGTTCTGAGACAGGGCCAATCTCCGAGATCAGGCGGTTTACTATCCCCCTTGCCGGGCGTCCTGTGAATAGGTTTGTAATTACCGTGGCACTGTCGTGCGAGGCTAATGCTGAGCGACAGACCGCGTGGATTCGAGCTTCGGATGTCACAAGAAAAGCCGTGCCGACCTGAACTGCGACCGCACCAAGCGCAAATGCCGCTGCTACTCCCCTTCGATCCGCTATACCGCCGGCCGCGATGACCGGAACCGTCACCGCGTCAACAACTTGAGGCACGAGCGCCATCGTCCCAACCTGGCTTGCCATATCGTCAGTGAGAAAGTTGCCTCGATGCCCCCCGGCCTCCCATCCCATCGCAATGATCGCGTCGACGCCGCGGGCATCCAGCCACCGCGCCTCGGCGACGGTGGTGGCCGAAGAAAGCACTTTTGCGCCAGATTTCTTGACCCTCTCGAGGAGCGGTGGTGATGGCAGACCGAAGTGGAAGCTCACCACCTCCGGACGGTACTCCTCCACGATGGTACAAAATGCGTCATCAAAGGGCGCTCGTCCAACTTCGGGAATAGGAATGTCGGCATCAAGGCCCTCTTCGAGGTAGTATTTTGCAAGCCGCCTTCGCCACGCAGACTGCTGCCCTGTGTCATGACTTGCACCCGCGTGGCAGAAGAAGTTCAAGTTGATTGCTTTGCTTGTACCGGCGCGCACCTGGTTCAGTGCCTCCCTGAGATGGGCCTCCGTATAAAGGGCACTCGGAAGAGAACCAAGCCCACCCGCGTTGCTCACGGCGACAACCATTTCCGGCGTCGTCGATCCGGCCATCGGGGCCTGAATGATCGGGAGTTCGATCCCGAGAAGATCAAGCAGTCGATTGTCATGTCGCATTGGAAAAAACCGCTCCACTTCGGTGCCACCCCAGGGAAGGATGAGAACGAGCTCGTGTCCCCAAGAAAAAAGCCTTACACTTTATCTCCGTGTTCGCCTTCACGGAGACAGGGCTTGTACCCCGACGGCGTCAGACGCTCAGCATCTTGACCAGTTCCTTCGCGGCCGAGGCCGACGAGGCAGGATTCTGACCCGTGATCAGCAGGCCGTCCACGACCGTGAAATCCGCCCAGTCCGCGGCCTTTTCGTAGCTGCCACCCAAACGCTTGAGGTCGTCTTCGACAAGGAAAGGCACCACATCGGTCAACCCGACGGCGTCCTCCTCCGAGTTGGTGAAGCCAGTGACCCGCTTGCCCTTGACAAGCGGCTGCCCGTTAGCGACGACTTTGCTGAGAGCCGCGGGGGCATGACAGACCGCTGCGACTGGCTTACCAGAATTGTAGAATGCCTCGATCAGGGCGATGGATGCAGGATCGTTCGAAAGATCCCACATTGGACCGTGGCCGCCCGGGTAGAAAACCGCGTCATAGTCCTCGGAGTGGACGCCCACAAGTTTCACGGTGGTGGCCAGAACCTTCTGAGCGGCCTCGTCCTCTTTGAAGCGGGTCATTGCGTCCGTCTGGTTGCCCGGCTCGTCGCTCTTTGGGTCGACGGGTGGTTGGCCACCCTTCGGCGAAGCCAGGGTTACATCCGCTCCGGCGTCCTTGAAAACATAATATGGCGCAACAAACTCTTCCAGCCAAAAACCAGTGGGCTTTCCAGTATCGCCAAGCTGATCATGTGAGGTCAGCACCATCAAGATCTTCATTGTCGGTCTCCCAAATCGTGCGCGGAGTGCCCGCAGTGCCAGCGGCCGGTTGACGCGCCGCACGAATACAATGGTCGATTACCAGGCGAGGCGGAATGCATCCGTTGCGACATTCAGTCTTCCGCAAAACGGCAGACTTGCTTTGCTCGGTCGTTACACCAAGACCCGGCCATACTGTTTATATCACGTTCCCTCCAAAGCGTTCACTCTTCCACTTCCGGCATCTCTATCTTCCGGCGAGTAGGTGTTCATCGGATTGGCTTGTTGCTGTACAAGTGATTGTCTGACCGGAGAGGCCCGCCGGGGGGTGATAACGCTCACCGGAACAGGAGTGAGGCAGATCATGAGCAACAATCTTTTCGTCGCAGCGATCCTGGCGGCCACCGCGTTTGCAGGACCCGTTCTTGCGGACTCGTCCTCGTCGGCGGACGTAAAAAGCACCGACCAGGCGAACGCAGAAAAAGTCGATGGCACGAAATCTGCGCAACAACAGATAAGGCTTGAACAACGCAGTCCGTCATACTGGCGGGTCACGCTGGACAACCCACCATTCAACATTTTTGGCCCCGAGACCATTCCGCAGCTCGAGGCCGTGATAAAGGCGATCGAGACTGATGATCATGTTAAGGTAGTCGTGTTCGACAGTGCCGTGCCGGGCTTTTTTCTCACTCACTACAATTTCGTGCCTCCGCTGGAACAGTCGACCAGTCTGCCTGCGGGGCCGACTGGACTGCATCCCCTACCCGATATGCTGATACGCTTGAGCCGCGCCCCAGTGGTTTCCATTGTATCGATCCGCGGCCGGGCGACAGGCGTGGGCAGCGAGCTTGCGCTCGCTAGCGATATGCGGTTTGCAAGTCGAGAAAAAGCAATCCTTTCGCAGTGGGAGATTGGCGCGGCGCTTGTTCCGGGCGGTGGCCGATGGCTCGTCTTCCACGGCTGATTGGCCGCGGCCGAGCGCTCGAAGTGCTATTGAGCGGTAGCGACATCAATGGCGAGATTGCCGAGCGGTACGGTTATGTGAACAGGTCGTTGCCGGACACTGAGCTCGACGCCTTCGTGGATTCGCTAGCCACCCGCATCTCAATGTTCGACAAACATGCCATTGCGGAAATCAAACGCCTTGTAAACGGTGCAAGCCTGCCTCCGAACGAGGCCATCGGTGAGGAATGGAATGCATTTATCGCGTCCGTGCAGCGCCCTCAGGCGCAAGAAAAAATCAAACGCCTTATGGAACTCGGACTGCAAACGAACCCCGACGTGGAGCTCAGACTTGGCGATTATACGGGCGAACTTACAAAGTGAATGCGCGGTTGCCTGAGCGCGCCTTGAACGACCAGGTACGCTTCGGCCATCGGATCGACACGTTCGGCCAGGGTGGTCTCAGCGTACCCAAGCAGAACTGGCGAGAGTAGTCTTCTGACATCATCCCAGTCTGTCGGATCGCAGATACCTTCCAGCCATCGTCTTGTTAAGTTTAGAATCCAGCCCAGGAGGAGGTAGGTCCTATGCAGAAATTCTCAGTGACTATCACGGAGACGATCGATGCTGACAAATCCGACGACGCAGCCTTACTTCCTTATCAGAAGCTATTTAAGGGGCCAGACCTATTCTGTTCACGGACGAGCAGCCCGCACAACCGACATCACCTGGACCAGGCAGATGCGCGTGAATTTGCAGTTGCCGACCACACTGCAGAACCTGGGAACAGGTAAGGCGCCCTCTCGAACGTCGCGTCGTCGAACGTCCAATTCGGCGACCATTGCTCCCAAAGGATGCGCGCGATTTCCCGGCGATATTTTGTAAGCCCTGCGCGACCGCGCTCCTGGTGGAAGTAGTACTGGTACCGGCGGCGCGGGTTCCCTGAGATTTGGAGATGTTTTGGATAAGGTAGCTGTTTATGCAGACAAGCCCGATGACGCGCTCGGCAAGGATGGGAGCGATGTCCACGTAGCTGTGAATGTCGTAGGGAAATCCGTGCATGAGCATTGCGACGGGACCATCGGTTGGTCCTGCCTCATAATATGCGATGTTCGATACGCCCGCATCGACGTACTTCAGTGGCTCAAGACGTTTCAGCGGCGGCGATGAACGCGACATTTCTTTCCCACCGATTGCCTTCGGCGGATTGACGTCGACTGCCAGAGCCGCGGTCACGTCTACCACAATGGCGCGGTGACGCCCAAAGCGACGTTGCTTAGAAAACGGCGTCTGTTCTGATCCATACCGTCTAACATTGAGAGAGCCCCTCTTCGCCGCAAAGTCTTATTGCGATCTTGGTCATGGCCAGGCTAGCACAGGTCACCTTTCGATCAGTAGGTGTCGACGTCCACGATCGCCCTGGCAAACTCATGGGGTGCCTCCAGCGGCAAATTATGACCAGCACCCGCGATCACCCGGTGAGTCCGCTTCCCCGTGAATTTCTTTGCGTAAGATGTTCCGTCGGAGGCCGGGACGACGCCGTCCGAGTCACCATCCACTGTGATTGTCGGGACATCGATCGTCGGCCCAGCAGCAAGTCGCGCTTCCAGATCGTCGTACTTTGGCTCGCCTGGGGCGAGGCTCAAACGCCAACGGTAGTTGTGAATTACGATGCTGATATAGTCCGGATTGTCGAAGGATGCCGCAGAGCGGTCAAATGTCGTCTCGTCAAAATGCCAGTTGGGCGAGTTGTATTTCCAGATCAGCTTGGCAAATTCTCGTCTATTGGCGTCATATCCAGCCCGCCCACGTTCGGTGGCGAAGTAATACTGATACCACCATCCATGTTCGGCCTTCGGCGGCAGCGGAAGCTTGTTGCGCTCAAGGTTGTTGATCAGGTAACCGTTGACGGAGACCATGGCCTTGCACCGCTCTGGCCACAGAGCAGCGACAATGTTGGCCGTTCTCGCGCCCCAATCGAAGCCTGCGATTATCGCCTTCTCTATCTTCAAGGCGTCCATCAACGCAACCACATCCAAAGCGACCACAGATTGCTGTGCGTTGCGGGCGGATTCTGCGGACAGGAACCGCGTGGGTCCGTGGCCTCGCAAATGCGGTACGATTACTCGATATCCCGCGGAAGCGAGAAGCAATGTCACGTCTACAAAGCTGTGAACATCGTAGGGCCAGCCGTGCAGAAGGAGCACCGGAGGCCCGTCAGACGGCCCGTCTTCAGCGTAGGCCACATTGAGCAAGCCTGCCTCGATATGCTTTAAGGGACCAAACGATGTATGCGAACGTGGGGAAAGCGAGGCGGGAACGATCAGACCTTGCGAAGTAGTCTCAGCGCGACTGATAGCTGCAAATCCGATCTGACCTGCTGCCACGGTCATCGCGGCTGCTCCAAAAAAGCGGCGGCGGGGCATGTTTACTTCGTCTGACATTTTGGCGCTCCAAACTGGTTCCCTACTGTCAGAAGAAAACGCCTCCAGTGTATCTAGTTTGTTTCGGTTTCGTCCTGTTTTGAAAGCTCATGTAGCTTTCGCGTGGTTTGATACATTCGATTACATTGTGGGCGCCGGTGTCAACACGGCGCGTTCCGGGCGTTGCGTAAGTCAACGTTGGTAGGAACGGTTCCTGAAAGTGCTCCAGGTCTTCAGCAGAGGCATCCCCGCGCTGATGCGGTCGGCATATCTCAGCTGAAAATCGCTATCGACCCAAGTTGTCCCGCACGGTTCACGCACGCATCCCGACATCCATCCGTGAGGCGAGAAGAAGCCATGACAACGTGCACTCCCAACACTTCGCTAGCCGACAGCGCCTTCGCAAAAGAGCGTCTGCAGCATCCAAATCCAGATTCTCTCTTGATTTTCAACCAAAGCGAGGCCCGAGACCAGCGGGATCAGGCGGTTTGCCTATTCGTACCGAGAGGGCGTAGCGTCTGCGCTGCAGGCCGCGCCGGGAGCCAGTGTCTCGGTTACCGAACTTCAAGTTCTAACAACCGAGAACAACTGCGTTCCCCAGAAGCATCTAGTTATCGCCCTCGTGGGCGTAGCAGAAATCAACACGGAGACAACGCATCGTGGAAAAAGCTCAGGACGCGGTTAGCGGGCGCGGCGGAAGGTTTCCACCTTCGTCATCCGCTCAGAGCGCCGGCCGGTACGGGCTTCATCGAAATGACGCGCGGATCTCCTCAACGGTCTGCTCAGGATCCTGGAGATGAGGGTAGTGTCCGATGTCAGGCAGGAGATTCAGTTCGGCGTTGACCTTTTCGGCGAACTCAACTCCCATCTCCTTCTTGATGTAAATATCTTTTTCACCCCAAACGACTTTCACGCGTGTCTTGAGGCGGGCCAAGTTCGACTCGAAATAATCCTGGTCTCGCGTAAAGTTGGAGTAGTAGTGGTAGAAGGCGTCGGCGGACGTCATTCCGCCTTGATTCCATCCGCGGTACATGTCTGCCTTGAACCCAGGGGAAACGTCGAACTGCGCCTCTTTGGACAGACCTCGCCTGTAGGCGTTCTCAAGAATGTCGTCACGGTTTTTGTTCATGTAAACGTGGGTCTGATCCGCTGAAGCTGGCGACTTCAGATTTTGCAGACTCTCGTACATATATTCCGGCTTGTTGAAAGGCGCGAAGTCCCCAACGATGATCGTCCGCGCAAGCCCCGGATTTTCGAGAGCCAGAAGCAGTGCTGGCAGGGCTCCAATGTCTGTCGCGTAGATCGTGAGCTCGTCCGTGCGGATTTGCGCCGTATCGATATAGTCTTTCAGAACTCGAGCGTACTCTTTTGGCGCGTAAGAGAATTTCTCGACCGGAGGTCTCGTTGAAAGACCGTAACCGGGCCAGTCGATCGCATGGACTTCATAGTCTTCGCCGAGCTTCAACGAAATATCCTTCCAGGCACACATGGTCTCGGGAAAGCCATGCAGCAAGAGCACGGTTCCCTTCGGTTTGGAGTTGTGGACGATCATTCTTCTAAGGGTGATGTCTGGATCGACGGCCGTGTATCCAACGTCCACTTTTTGAACGTGGTCCGCAGGGATGTCCGTGCACCCCCAGGCGATGGAAGTGCTCAGCACGAAGGCAACCGATGCGGCCAGCGATTGTTTTGACATGGGAGTATACCTCGGTAACGTGTTGGTGGCTCACTTGATTAGGCGATCGACCTGGGCTTGCAAGCGTGGACCGATCAGCAGGATCGCGGGGATGACGATCAGGTAGCCAATGCCCCATGAACGCAGCCACGCGAGGGCAAATTTTTCAGAGAAACCCAGATTTAGTGCGAGAATAACGAACGAGATGATCCCCGTCGTCACGACGCCCATCAAAAGCGCGAAGGCAATTTTCCGTTTCAATTGTATGCTCACGGAATTCTCCAAGGGATAGACCCAGTTGAAATGACTAGCATTGACATTGCTCACGTTAGGACGAGGTGGGTTGCACCTCTGGCGCGATGGGATCGAGGCGGTCCGGCCGCGCTGGCAATCTCCAGCCCGGGGGGACGAAATGGAAAGAGTATCCGTTCGGATAACGTTCAAGGTATGAGGTGCTGCATTCCCCAGAAACATCCACCCGCGAAAACTGCGCGGTCCTCAGTCATCGTTTTTCTCCAGATACGCGACGTAGGCCGCGTAGCCTTCGGTCTCCATTTCGCCGCGATGAACAAAACGGAGGGCGGCCGAATTTATACAATACCGAAGCCCGCCATCGAGCGGCGGGCCGTCCGGAAAGACATGGCCGAGATGACTGTCTGCCGTCGTGGATCGCACCTCTGTGCTCTCCCGCCCGTATTTTCCGTCGGGTTTTTCAGTCACGAGTTCCGGGTCGAGCGGTCGGGTAAAACTTGGCCAGCCTGATCCGGCGTCGTACTTGTCGCTTGAGGCGAAAAGCGGTTCACCTGAAACGACATCGACATAGATTCCGGGCTGTTCGTTGGCGAGATACTCGCCAGTCCCCGGCATCTCGGTAGCGCCGAGCTGGGTCACCCGATATTGCTCCGAGGACAAGCCCGAAATCACCTCGGTATTTTTTCGGTATTTCGACATTCCAAAGCTCCTTCGGGCAATACAAAGCCCGATCTGGTTCGTCAGATGTTGTAGACTTCTGACGAAGCCCCCGATGCGTTTCTCATCAAGGCGTTTGATCGGGACACGCAACGTGACGCCCCCCCGGGGGTGATGCCAGAGCCCAATCTATTGGGCTCTGGAGTTGGAAGGACTTGGTTTCAATGCCCTCCCTGGCCTTTAGAAAGCCGCTTCGAAACCGTCATCATCGTGGAACAACTCAGTCTCAGTATCCGCGGTTGCCTGAAAATAATCAGGCGTTGGGGCAGAAAGAGATCCCACGAATTGCCCTTCCCCCTGAATGGCGGCGATGGCGGACGCCTCACGCGGATCGGAGTCCCAAGCGCAAGGCGATGCCAAGATCGACAAGGCCGCGATACATTTGACCGCTAGGTACACGGAAACTCTCCTCGAACATTCACTCAGGACAGTTGCCATCACTGACTGGCATGCATTTGTTCAATAACGTCCCCCTCACGAACCGCGGAGTTTCACCGTGTGAGGAGGACCCTTCGACGCAAGATCAGACCAGATTGATCTCGGCGCTGATGTTGCCACGCGACATCTTGGAATAAGGGCAGGTCTGGTGCGCGGCGTCGACGATCTCCCGGGCGACGTCCTCAGGGATGCCCGGCAGGCTCACGTTGAGGCGCGCCGCGAGAGAATACTCGCCGTCCGTACTGATGAGATCCACTTCAGCATCGACGGCCACGTCGGCCGGAAGCGCGATTTTCATTTTCCGTGCAGCGGAGCCCATTGCGCCGATGAAGCAGGCCGACCATCCGGCCGCAAACAGCTGCTCCGGATTCGTCCCTGTTCCAGGTCCACCCGGCGACGAAAGTTTGACTTCCAGTCGATGGTCGGAGCTGCGCGAGTTGCCTTCCCGGCCACCAGTGGTATGTGTTTTGCCCGTGTAAAGCACCTTTTCATTCGCAGTCATGTTCACTTTCCTTAACCTGTTGACGAATGACCAATGTCGATATCGGTCGATAGCCGCATTAAGCTGGTGTGACGTATCCCGGATGTGTCAGAATTTGCCGATTGTGTAACACATTGTAGGCCCGCCAAGACCCGGGCGAGTCCGAGAACGGCAAGTCTCGGGCGCGACGGCCCGAGGCAATTTTCGTTGAGGGTGAGTGCGGAGGGGTGGCTTGGGATCAAGTGTCTCCCAACGTTTCGCCTAACCCCGGGCGTCTGAGACCAGCACGGCCTTCTCGCGGTAAAGTTCCGGGAAGAACGCTTTCAGGGTTTGGACCTTCGGCTCCTCGTAGTAGGCGATATAAGGATGCGACGGATTGTTTGCCATGAAATCCTGATGGTAGCTTTCGGCCCTGTAGAATGGCTTCGCGACCTCGATCGTCGTCGTAATCTCGGGTCCAAAGACGTCTGCTGCTTCGAGCTGCTCGATGTAGGCCGCGGCTACCCTTTCCTGTTCGTCGTCTATCGGGAAAATCGCCGAACGATACTGGGAGCCAATGTCCGGTCCTTGGCGGTTCAACTGGGTCGGATCGTGGGCGGCCGAGAAATAGATGCGCAGAAGCTTTCCGTAGCTGATTTTTTGGGGGTCGAAAACAACCCGGACCGCCTCGGCATGGCCTGTGTTGCCAGTCTCGGTCAGCTCGTATGTCGCCGTTTCAGCACTCCCTCCGGCGTAGCCGGAGGTTGCGTTGATAACGCCCTCAACGTGCTGGAACACGCCCTGGACACCCCAGAAACACCCCCCCGCGAAGACCGCCGTCTGAATGCCATTGACGGGTTTTGTGAGGGCGTAGAGAGGCGGAGGCACCAGGCGGGGCTCTTCGGCGGCCGAGCTGGTGTTGCCAAGGACCGAAGCCCCAAGCAGGACGAACAGGCCGCCGACGATCATCGCGCCGCGGACGCCACCGATGCCCTTGAAAGGATTTGATGTCGCGTTCATGACGTTCCCTCAACCAAATGTGAATACGAAAGCTTGAACGCCGGGATCCAGGAACCGAACCTCAAATGTCCGTTCCGCGACATTTCCCGTCTGTCGAACCAACTGGTAAAGACGTGTTTCTTTCACGGTTCCGATGCCGTTCTCATCGACATCAGCGCCATGGTTTTTGCCCGGTGGCTTGCCGTCGACAGTGACCTGAAACCTTACCGGACCACGCTTTTCGTCAGGACCAAGAACAAGGTGAAGATCTCGGGCACTGAACCTGTAGGCAATGGTGCCGCCTGACTGGTTGAGGGTGCCGCGTTCAGCGCCGACGGTCCACATTCCTGTCAGACCCCATTCGTTGAGATTTGGCTCCGCCATCGTATAGTTCTGTGCCACGTCGGCGTTGAGGCCCTCGGGGGATATGAAGTTCGACGCACGCTGGTATCCGATGTACGTCTCCGATGACCGGATATTGCGTAGATCGGGAGCAATCTCTGCCCCGGCCGAGTCCGGTTTCACCATCGCAGCCGTCGATTTAAGCGCGCCTGCCTCAGCAAGAAGGTCCTGGATCACCTTCTCCGACTGCGCGTAGTCGCCCTCGCCGAAGTGATGGTGCCTCACCTGCCCCTTGGCATCGATGAAGTAGTGAGCTGGCCAGTAGCTATTCTGGAAGGCGCGCCAGATCTTGAAGTCATTGTCGATCGCGACTGGGTAACCGATCTTGAAATCGTCAATTGCTTCCTTGACGTTGTCGATCTTCTTTTCGAACGCAAACTCGGGCGAGTGGACACCGATCACCACCAGGCCTTGGTCCTTGTATTTCTCGGCCCAGGCCCGGACATAAGGTACCGTCCGAATACAGTTGATGCAGGAGTAGGTCCAGAAATCGACCAGCACGACTTTGCCGCGCAGCTGTTCGCTTGACAGCGGTGGCGAGTTTAGCCATTCGACAGCGCCATCCAGAGAGGGGAACTGGCCTTCAACGGGCAACCCGCTCGAGAACCCTTGACGAGCGTCGTCGGCCGCAAGGGACATGCTGTTGCCCGCCACTTCAACCGAGGATGTTGTCGTCCTGGCCTTGAACCTGTCGAGGAGTGACTGCTCGATCGTGGTCGTGCCCGAAATGGACAGCCGGGCAAGGACTCCGGTGTCCAGACCGAGCGCGATGGCCGTCACACCTGTCAGGACCGCAGCCCCGAGCCCGCGTCGGACCCATTCGCCCGAACCGAGCGACTGTTTCATCAAGGCGAAAACACGCCCGCCGACAAGTAACGCGACTGCAAGCGAAGTTGCGGCACCTGCGGAATAGGCCAGCAGAAGCAGGGTCGTTTCGACGTTGGCACCCTGAAGCGCCGCGCCCGTGAGCACCAGGCCAAGGATAGGCCCGGCGCACGGTGCCCAAAGGAGCCCCGTCGCGACCCCGAGGACAAATGATTTACCGCTGGACTCCCCCTCGCCTGGTTTGCCGCTGCGGCTCAGAAGTCTGTTGCCCAACGCGACGATCGGGCCGGTCAAAATGGCGGCGGCCCGTGACGAAATAAGCGTCACGCCGAACAACGCCAGAAGGGCAATAGCGGCGTACCGGCCATACTCATTGACGTGAACCGCCCAGCTTCCGCCGACAGCCGCCAGTGTTGCAACGGAAGCGAACGTGATCGCCATGCCGCCTAGCATCGGCAGCGTGCTGCTCACAAAGGGTCGCCCCGCGCGGGCGAAAACAAAGGGAAGAACCGGAAGGATGCACGGACTGAGTATGGTCAGCACGCCTCCGAAATAGGCAACAATAAGAAGGGACATCATTCTCTCCGTTGAGCATCGATTACTTTGTCCATGGAAGCTGACGAACAGCCGGACGCGTCGATAATGCCTTCCGGTACGTATCTGCCGTGTGTGCTAATCTTGCAAAATTGTAACCAAGTGTAGGATGGAAATTCAGCAACACATTGCGTTACAAAACAAAAATAGGGTGCCGATCACCCTGGCTCGAAGCCATGCAATTTCGCGGTCATGACAAGAGCCGTATCCATGAGGACTCAAATCGGAGAACGACAAGCGAGTTCTCCCGGAAACAGGATCGTTGGAGCAGCGAGCCGGACCACCAGGCTGACCCATGATACGCCACCTCAGCAAAACGGCCCACGTTCGGCAGTCACACGCCTTTTTGGTTGAAAAGTGTATCTCATGGCGTGCCCGGTACACTGACATACAATTCTCCAGGGACGCCTGCGCGCCTTGATGTACAATTGCTGCTAAATGGCATGGGGATCAACGTGAAGGCAGCGCAGATGGACCACATCGATCATATACTCGTCGTTGATGACGACCGCGAAATACGCGAACTGGTTTCGACCTATTTGAAGAAAAACGGGTTCCGCGCATCTGTCGCGGCAGACGGTCGTCAAATGCGTTCGTTCCTGGACACGGAATCTGTCGATCTCATCGTTCTGGATGTCATGATGCCAGGTGACGACGGTCTGGTTCTGTGCCGCGAACTACGCTCTGGTAAACACAAGGCCACGCCTGTTTTGATGCTGACCGCCCGGACCGACGAAACTGATAGGATCATCGGCTTGGAAATGGGGGCTGACGACTATCTGGCGAAGCCGTTTGCGGCCCGAGAGCTCCTCGCACGTATCAATGCGGTTCTGCGACGCACGCGGATGCTGCCTCCGAACCTGCAGATCAGTGAGGTCGGACAGCTTCTAAGTTTCGGGGAATGGAAGTTGGACACCTCCGCCCGCCATCTCCTCGACCAGGAAGGCACGACTGTCGCCCTCAGCGGTGCCGAGTATCGGCTCCTTCGTGTCTTTGTCGATCATCCTCAAAGGGTGTTGAACCGCGATCAGCTTTTAAGTCTCACGCAAGGCCGCGACGCGGATCTGTTTGACCGCTCGATCGACCTGCTGGTGAGCCGACTGCGGCAGCGTCTTCGAGACGACGCGCGCGAGCCAGCCTATATCAAGACCGTCAGAAGCGAGGGCTACGTCTTTTCGATGGCGGTCCAGATAATGGAGGTCCGTGCGTAATGACGCTATCCGGACGATTCCCCATTTGGCCACGCACCCTTGGCTCAAGACTGTTCCTGATTTTTCTGGCGGGCCTGGTGATAACGCAGGCACTTTCCTTTGCCGTCCTTTTTTCGGAAAGGTACGGTATGGTCGAAGCAATGCTTCTGGGAAATCTCGATAAGGACGTGACGACGGCGGTCGCGCTGATGGATCGTCTTCCAGCGAGCGAGAGGCCGGATTGGGTCGCACAGCTCGACCGCAGGACTTATCGCTACATTCTCGGACCGGGCGATCCAGGCGTTCCTGACTTATCGGGATTGGGTGCCGAAATGGGGCGGACGATTCGTGAAGCGATCGGCGAGCGATTTCCGCTCACGGTGCAATCTGTCCCGGGCGACGGCCAGCGTCTCCAGGCGCACATTACACTAAGCGACGGCCAGCCTTTGACCATTGATGTCTACCCTTCAATCATGCCGCTGGCGAAGTGGTTGCCCTATGTGCTTGTCGCTCAGCTCTCGCTCCTTGTGTTGTGCAGTTGGTTCGCGGTCCGCGTCGCCATCCGGCCACTTGTTGTTCTTGCGCAAGCTGCGGACGCATTGAACCCGAATACGATCACTCCCCGACTGAGCGAAAGCGGCCCGAAAGAGGTCGCTTATGCAGCTGTGGCGTTTAATGCGATGCGGGACCGCATTTCGCATTATCTCGAGGAACGGGTACAGATTCTCGCCGCCATCTCGCATGACCTCCAGACGCCTATCACTCGTATGAAGCTGCGGGCCGAGTTTTCAGAGGACTCGCCGGAAAAGGACAAACTGGTCCAGGATCTGGCGGAAATCCAGAGCCTGGTTCATGAAGGGATTGCCTACGCGCGCAGTAGCCATGGCAATGTGGAAAAATCATCCCGCATCGAAATCGGCTCTTTCGTCGACAGTCTGGCCTATGATTACGAGGATACCGGCAAGGCAGTATCCGTGACTGAACGCATAGATGAGGTGATTGTCACCCGACCCCACGCTCTACGCCGTATCCTCACCAACCTCATTGATAATGCGCTCAAATTCGGCGGCGGTGCGGAAATCTGCGTGCACAAGGAATTAGACGGCCGCGTGGTCATCGACGTTTTGGACAGAGGAAGCGGCATTCCCGATGACCAGTTGGAGGCGGTTCTTCAACCGTTCTTCAGGCTCGAACAGTCACGCAATCGTGGAACCGGGGGAACGGGTCTCGGTCTCGCTATAGCACAGCAGCTCGCCATCGCAATCGGTGGCTCGCTCAAGCTATCCAACCGCGAGGGCGGAGGCCTTTCTGCCCGTGTTTCTGTCGGTTAAGTGTGGGGCACCGAGATGCCACGGACTGCTGATCGTGTGACGGGCATTTAACGTCCAAACGAGTTGGAAGAAGATGTCGGTCGCAGTGGCGGCCGCGTCGCGAAATATTCAACCCACGACCAGCACCGCAATTGGGCCGATTCTCATCGGCGGCAATCAACCAGATGACTGTCCCCTGGCGTTCGCCCGCAACAATTTTTGCGGCCTTGGTGTATCCGCCGTCCATCCCATCCAGAAAATGCAGATGCGCGTCGGGGTCTGCCGATGGTACCAGGCAGGTCATGATCGCGTGTGACTGCCGATGCAGACCGTAATCGATTTCGCCGCGTGCCGCAGCTGGTTTGAGTATCGTCTCCACGGCCATGACCTGGGGCTCGGAGCAATCGACCGTCGGTCAGAGAAGATCGTCGAATTTCCTAAAGTCCGAATTCGCGGCAGCTACGGACCCGCTTGCGGGATCGACCCTCTTTTCCGGACGTCTTGCGATTGGAACCAAATCAGGAACGGGGTTCGAACCGCGCGGGCTAAAATCCAAAACTGACACCACGCTGCGAGCCAAAGCCGTGAACAATGCGATCTCAGAGCTCTTCCGGGGTTCGACCAAAAGCGACAGTATCGTGCCGTGCCTGCTTGGAAAGGGGGTCCAGTCGCATGAAAGCCCTCCGATCGGGGGCAGCGAAGTGGCCGCCGCCACCGCCTAGCGACCCTCTTTAACCTGCCCTTCGCCCACCGGATACCAGCCCGCAGCCAGCTCGACTACCGCCGGCCCCGCTAACGATCTCTCGCCATTCGAACGACGAGGTGCGCGGCCGCGGTTTATTTTCCTTCAACAAGGAAAAACGGTGGCGCTGGCCTTTGTCCTCTGCAAGTACCAGGCCGCCCGGCTTCAAGTCCTCCGCTGAGGCATCGCCCGCGCCAACTCGCCGTTATACCCACCTCTTGAACAATCTGATCGATAGGCAAGATTGCTATCGATCACAGTTCCAGATAATCCTGAGTTATAGCGGAGATTTCTATAACTCATGACTTGGAATTGGACACAAAAAAGCTGGCCGCAGTTTACCTATGACGCCGCTCAAATTGCGCACCTCGAAGACCGATTTCTTTCTTCTTCCGGCGAAGTAATCGGGGCGGTTCGTCACTTCACCGATGAGGAACGCGATCTTTTGCGTATCGAGTTCCTAAGCGACGAAGCGGTGACGACGTCAGAGATCGAGGGCGAGATGCTAGATCGTCTGAGCGTGCAGTCCTCCTTGCGTCGCCAACTCGGGCTCGATGCGGACAGTCGGCCGGTCAAGCCGCAGGAGCACGGCATCGCTGAGATGATGATCGATGTCTATAATTCCTGGCCTCTCCCCCTCGATCATACAACGATGTTTCGTTGGCATGGCATGCTCATAAGCGGAAACCGCCACATCGGAACGATCGGCGGGTACCGGACCCATGACGATGCGATGCAGATTGTCTCCGGCCGGCACGACAAACCAACCATTCATTACGAGGCTCCACCGTCCAGGCAGGTGCCCCAGGAGATGGAGGCTTACGTCGGGTGGTTCAACAGATCAGCCTCCAATGGTGGTTCTCCCCTGCCCGCTTTGACCCGCGCCGGTCTGGGCCATCTCTATTTCGAGAGCATCCACCCGTTTGAAGATGGCAACGGAAGGATTGGCCGAGCGCTTGCGGAAAAGTCGCTGGCACAGAGTCTCGAGCGACCAAGCCTCATTGCCCTTGCTCACACCATCGAAAATGGCCGCAAGGCCTACTACGACCAGTTAGAACGCAATCAACGCACACTCAATGTTACCGAATGGCTCGTTTACTTCGCCGAAACTGTTCTCGAGGCGCAGCAAACCACCCTTAAGCGGGTCGCATTTTATATTGCCAAGGCGCATTTTTACGACCGGTTCCGAGGTCAATTCAATGAACGCCAGGAGAAAACCATCGCCCGCATGTTCAGGGAAGGCCCCGCTGGATTCCGGGGCGGTTTGAGCGCTGAGAATTACATTGCGATTACACAAACCTCACGAGCGACGACGACGCGCGACCTTCTCGACCTGGTGGTGAAGGGTGCGCTGACGCGAACCGGAGAACGCCGACACGCCCGATACACCCTGAACTTGCGTTAGCGCCCCTACGATCTAACGACGCAAAGATGATGATCCATTCAATTGGTTCTGCCATCCCAGGTCGAGCTGGGCCAATGCCCCTCCTGTGGCCGCCTGTCATCGCTCACCAATCCAATTTCTCAACGGATTAGCTTTTCCCTATCGCCCGCTGCGGGTAGCTTCCAGGTATCTGAAGATACTTGTGGGTCTTGAACTGTTTGAAACATGCTAATCCGGGCGTCAACGAAGGCCAATCTCAATTTCCCCAGCCATCCCCCCCTCTCTCAGCCCGTCTTCTGTTCAGCGCCACCATTGGCTCGGACCAGGGCCATCAGCATCGGTCCGAACGAAAACTCGCCCTCCTGGCTCGCCTCGTCCAATCCCGCAAATACCTTCCGGCCGAATTGATGTGCCCACCCCGCTCAAAAATGTAGGCCATCGCCGCGGCCGCCATTTCGGGGCCCAGGGCGTCGCAGGCGTCCTGATACGCCGACGGGCTGACCCGAGCATTGACCGAACGGTAATCGCGGCCGACATCAAATCACGCCAACTCATCCTCAACAGGTGTTTCTTTTACATTCAAATCCGGAAAGCGCTCATCCCCGGCTGTTGAGCCGAGGATTCACGCTGCGAAAAAGGAGGTCTCGCTCAAGGCCGGGCATGACAGATTATAAATTCGGCCGGTCAACGTCCTCACTTCACCGCTGAGGCGGGCCAGTCCATCACATCCGCCTTTCCGCCCGCCAGACGATCGCGGCTGCCCGTAACGATGTCATAGGGGAAGCCGAGCGGGATGGCGCTGGCGGTCTCGAGGCGGGCGATCTGCTCTTCGGTCAGGCGAACACTGAGTGCCGACAGATTGTCATCGAGCTGCTCCTTGGTGCGCGGACCGATGATTGGCAGCGTCGTGCCCTTGGCAAGTACCCAGGCGATAGCGATCTGACCGGCAGGCAGTCCGGTTTCCTCGGCAATCGCCAGAACCGCGTCAACGGTTGCCGTCTTGCGATCGTCGCTTTCGCCGTGGATGACCGCGCCGAGCCCTTGCGCCCTGCCCGTCTCGCCCTTGCGATATTTTCCGGTGAGCAGGCCACCCCCAAGCGGCGACCAGCTAACGGTGCCAAGACCGAAAGCATTGGCCATGGGGATCAGCTCACGCTCGACCGTGCGCTCCACGAGGCTGTACTCAATCTGCAGCGCAGAGATCGGCGACCAGCCGCGCAGGTCGGCGAGCGTGGCAGCGGTCGCGACGCGCCAGGCCGGGAAATCTGACAGGCCGGAATAGAGGATCTTGCCGGAACGGGCGAGATCGTCGAGACCCCGGACGATCTCATCGATTGGGGTGACGGCATCCGGCATATGGACCCAGAGCAGGTCGATGCGATCAGTGTTCAGCCGCTTCAAACTTGCTTCGACAGACTGGATCATCGCCTTGCGGCTGTTACCGGTGTGCTGTAGGCCGCTGTTCGGCGCGCCGCCCAACGAAAACTTGGTGGCAAGCACGATATCGTCGCGGTCGCTGGCAATGAACTCGCCGGTCAACGTTTCCGACTGGCCGAACTGATACTGGTCGGCCGTATCGATGAAATTGCCTCCGGCGGCGCGGTAAACGTCGAAGATCCGCTTTGCAGACTCTCGGTCTGCGCCGTAGCCCCAGCCGGTCCCGAAATTGCCGGTGCCCAGCGCAAACGACGAAACGCGAAGGCCGGTGCGGCCGAAAACTCTATATCGCATGCCCATGTGCTTCATCCTTCTAAGGGCGTTTCTGCCCGGTTTATGATTTAAATGACGATCGTCATGTATTGCATTTAAATTACGATCGTCATATATTTTGTCAAGAGCATTTTCAAAAAAGGATCTGCGGATGCGTCCGAGTAAGGAACAGGCGAAGGATAACCGGCAGCGCATTCTCGATACGGCGGCAAAGCTGTTTCGCGAGAATGGCATCCATGCTGTCGGTGTCGATGCCGTCATGAAAGGGGCTGGCCTCACCCATGGCGGCTTCTACGGCCACTTCAAATCCAAGAGCGATCTTGCAGAACAGGCGCTGGCCCATGCAATGCAGAACATGCTAGGGGCCGATGCCCTCAGTGGTTCGTTGGACGACTTCGCAAAATCCTATCTTTCACCAGAGCATCGCGCCGCCGCCGGAGGGGGATGCACCGTGGCCGCTCTTGGGCCGGAACTCGCACGACTGCCGGAGGCGGAGCGAGGTCCGGTGACAGATCATATCCGGGGATTGATTGCCTATATGGAAAATTTGCAGACGGAGAATGGTTCCAAGGCTGACCGCAGCAAAGCGATCGCGGATGTTGCAAGCTTCGTCGGCTCTCTCGTCATGTCCCGGGCGGTGAACGATCCCGCCTTGTCAGACGAGATTCTGGAGCGCGTGCGCAACCGGGTGACCGGAAAGGCATAGTGTCATCCGATTTCGCCTTAAACATGAAGAAGATCGCGTAGATCCATTATGTGATCGAACGTAATCGTGATGATCACAGTAAGAACCATGCGTTTCTCATGGACGCAAGCGGTGGGTGGACCCTGTCTCCAGCATACGACCTGACATACTCCGACGGCCCCGGCGGCGAGCATAGTGCCGCAATCGCTGGAGAGAGAAGAATCCAGGCAGGGAGCATCTGCTCGCGTTGGCGAAAGCTGCGTCGATCGTGGAGCGGGAGGCCTTGCAGGTCATTGAGGAGGTGCGCGCCGCCCTTGATCAATGGCCGCGATATGCGGATGGAGCTGGCCTAGGCAAAGCGCACGCCTCCGAACTCGACCAAACGTTGAATGGCCCACGGCGACCGCAGGCGAAGCGCCGACCAGGACCGGAGTCCGAAGCCTCCCGGCCAGCTGCGCGTCCCACCCCAAAAAAGAAGCCATCAGGATACGATCCAGGTGTCGGCTCCGGCTTCAAGAGGTGAGCTTCTGCTGAAGCTGATTAAAAGGACGAGGTTTTCGATTGCGCGTGACGATCGATGCGACCGCTGCCGCCACCTGTCATTCGGTGATGTCGGACGCGGGGTGTCGGGCGGCTTAGATCGCCTTCTACTTGCCCTGGAATTGCGGGGCGCGTTTTTCGATGAACGCCGCCATGCCTTCCTTCTGGTCGTGGGTGGCAAACAGCGCGTGAAAAATGCGGCGTTCGAACAGGATGCCTTCCCGCAGGCCGCCTTCGAGGGCGCGATCAACAGCCTCGCGGGCTGCCATGGTGGCGGCCTTGCCGTAGCCGGCGATTGTCTGGGCAGCGGTCAGCGTTTCCTCGATCAGCTTCTCGGCGGGCAGGACGCGG
Organism: Pararhizobium sp. PWRC1-1; assembly: GCF_049897905.1. Taxonomy (NCBI): domain Bacteria; kingdom Pseudomonadati; phylum Pseudomonadota; class Alphaproteobacteria; order Hyphomicrobiales; family Rhizobiaceae; genus Pararhizobium; species Pararhizobium sp. PWRC1-1. The sequence continues at coordinate 32,607 of NZ_JAFCXE010000025.1, forward strand.
GCGACAAGGCCGCAGCGTTCGGCCTCGGTTGCATCCATCATCCGCCCGGTCAGGATCATGTCCATCGCCTTTGCCTTGCCAACCAGCTTCGTCAGCCGCTGCGAGCCGCCCATGCCGGGGATGACGCCGAGCTTGATTTCCGGCTGGCCGAACATGGCCGTATCAGCGGCAAAGATCATGTCGCACATCATCGCCAGTTCGCAGCCACCGCCAAGTGCATAGCCCGAAACCGCGGCGATCTTCGGTGTGCGGAACGATGCGAACCGATCCCAGGCGGCAAAGAAGTCTTCGCCGAACATGTCCGGAAACGACTTGTCGGCCATCTCCTTGATATCGGCGCCTGCGGCAAAGGCCTTAGCCGAACCTTTCAGCACGAAACAGCCGACGCCGGGATCGCGATCCAGCGGCGCAAGCTCGGTCGCCAGCGCGTTCATGATCTCGGAATTGAGCGCGTTGCGCGCGGCAGGGCGGTTCAGCGTGACGATGACGACCCGGTCTTGCTGCTCAATGATGATCGGTTTTTCCATGGGCGTGATCCTCTTGCGGACGCTTCGGGCTTTGTCAGGCGGTCTCGCCGGATTGTTGCCGTAACATGTTGATGATGCCGGAAAAATCCTTGTCGGAGTTTCCAAGCTCGTTGAACAGCGCGTAGAGCTCGGCGGCTTTGGCGCCAAGCGGTGTTGTCGCGCCAGCGGACTGCGCCGCCTCCTGCGAAAGTTTCAGGTCTTTCAGCATCAGGGCTCCTGCAAAGCCGGGCTTATAGTCGTTGTTGGCCGGTGATGTTGGGACAGGGCCAGGGACCGGACAATAGGTGGTCAGCGACCAGCACTGGCCCGATGATACCGAGGCGACATCAAACAGCGCCTGATGCGAGAGGCCGAGCTTTTCGCCGAGCACGAAGGCTTCGCCGACGGCGATCATGCTGATGCCGAGGATCATGTTGTTGCAGATCTTTGCCGCCTGCCCTGCTGCCGGTCCGCCGCAATGGATGATCTTTTTGCCCATCGCTTCGAAGATCGGCTGAGACTTCGAGAACACGTCCTCTCCCCCGCCGATCATAAAGGTCAGCGTCCCCGCCGCAGCGCCACCGGTGCCGCCCGATACTGGCGCATCGAGCGAGTGGCAGCCCTTTCCGGCGGCCATGTCATGCGCCATGCGGGCGCTGTCGATGTCGATGGTCGAGCAGTCGATCAAGAGCGTGCCGGATGGAACAGTGGCGACCAGTTCCTGCCAGACCGACAAAACATGCTTGCCGGCGGGAAGCATGGTGATGACGGTACTGGCGCCCGCGACTGCGTCGGCAAGTGATGCGCAGGCGGTCACGCCCTTGCTTCGCGCTTCGTCCAGCAAGGGCTGTGAAAGATCGAAGGCCCTCACCGTATGGCCTGCCTTGACGAGATTGGCAGCCATCGGGCCGCCCATGTGACCGAGACCGATAAAGCCGATCGTCATGCTGGTGATCCTTCCTTGATCTTATCCGCAAAGAGCGGATGGGCAGAGGACTGGAAATAGGCATCGACATCGGCTGCAGAGACATCGGCAAGCCGCGGCGGCAGCCATTTCGGATTGCGGTCCTTGTCGATCACGGCCGCACGCACGCCCTCGTAGAAATCATGGCTGCGCAGAACTGCGGCCGTCGCCGAAAATTCCCGTTCGAGGCATTCTTCCAGCCTTTTGGTTTTGCGCCCAAGCCGCAGCAGCCGCAACGTGACGGTGAGGCTGAGCGGCGATTTGGCGGAGAAAACGGTGAGGAGCCTTTCGGCGAACGGGCTGCCATCCGCACGCAGGGCTGCGAGAATGGCTGCGATGGTGTCGAAGGCGAAGAGGCGATCGATGATCTGCTGCTGCGGCTCCAGAACGCCGGCCGGCGGCGCGTCTGAAAAGCCTGCGATCGTGGTTGAAATTTCCTCACCTGGGCTGTCCGCCGGCAACGATGCCAGTGCCGCGATCAACGCGTCGAGCCTTTCGGATCTGACAAAAACATCTGCAAGGCCAACGAGAATGGCATCGGCGGCGCCCAGCGGTTCACCGGTCAGGCCGACATAGGTGCCGAGTTCATTGGCTTGGCGTGTCAGGAACCACGATGCGCCGACATCCGGGAAAAAGCCGATGCCGGTCTCGGGCATGGCGAAGCGGGTGCGTTCGGTGACGACCCGGTGGCTGCCATACACGGAGATCCCAACGCCGCCGCCCATGACGATGCCGTCCATGATGACGATGTAGGGCTTCGGGTAGCGGCCGATGCGGGCGTTGAGCGTGTATTCTTCGCGCCAGAACGTCGTTGGCGCGTCCGATCCGGCTTTCCCGCCATCATAAATGGCGCGGATATCGCCGCCGGCACACAGCCCACGCTCCCCCTCGCCCGTGACAAGCACGGCGGCGATGAACGGATCACGTTCGAAATTGTCGAGCGCCGCCTCAATGTCGCGCACCATGCGCAGCGTCAGGCTGTTGAGTGCCTTCGGACGGTTGAGCCGGATGCGGCCGAGGGCGCCCTGGCGCTCGACCAGCGTTTCGGCTTCTGCTGCGCGGGTTTCAGATGTGGAGGGCATGGCCAAGCGCTTTCAAGGCGGCTTCCTGGAAGCCTTCGCTGCGGGTTGGATGGGCGTGGATCGTCGCGGCGATGTCTTCCAGACGGGCGCCCATTTCGATCGCCAGCGCAAAGGCGCTCGACAGTTCGGAAACGCCAGAACCGACGGCCTGGATACCGAGAACGAGGTTGCTGTCCGCACGTGCCACGATGCGCACGATGCCTTCCTCCGAAAGCATGGTCATGGCACGGCCGTTGGCATTGAACGGGAATTGCCCGACACGGACCTCGTATCCCTGCGCCCTCGCCTCATCCGGTGACAGGCCGGCTGTAACGATTTCCGGATCGGTGAAACAGACGGCCGGAATGCAGCGCTTGTCCCATGTGCGCTTTTTCCCTGCGACGATTTCGGCAACCATCTCGCCCTGTGCCATCGCCCGGTGGGCCAGCATCGGCTCGCCGGTGATGTCGCCGATGGCATGGATGCCGCGCATCGATGTCCGGCAGCGGTCGTCGATGCGCAGGAATTGTCCGGCGCGATCAAGATCGAGCTCGTCCAGCCCCCAGCCTTCCGTACGCGGTTTGCGGCCGACGGTCACGAGGATCCTGTCGGCGGCAAGCTGTTCTTCCGCGCCTTCGGCGGTTTCGATCAGCAATGCGTTGCCGGAAAGGCCCTTGGCCTTGGCACCTGTCAGGACGCGGATACCGAGATCGGCAAGGCGCTTGGCCACCGGCTTGACCAGTTCGGCATCATATTGCGGCAGGATCTGCGATGTCGCTTCGACCACGGTGACTTTGGATCCTAATTTGGCAAAGGCTGTGCCCAGCTCAAGCCCGATATAGCCGCCGCCGACCACCACCAGCTTTTGCGGCACGGTTTTCAGGGACAGGGCTTCGGTCGAAGAAATTACCGGCCCGCCAAAGGGCAGGAACGGCAGTTCCACCGGTTCGGAGCCGGTGGCGATGACGATCGTTTCGGCGCGGATGACCTGCATTCCGGTTTCGGTCTCAACCTCGACGGTCTTGCCGTCGCGGAACTTTGCCCGGCCGTGGACGATCTTAACGCGCGCCTTGCGGAGCAGGCCGAGCACGCCGCTGTTCAGACGCCCGACAATGCCGTCCTTCCAGGCAATGGTCTTGGCGAGGTCGAGTTTTGGCGTCGCCACCGAGATGCCGAGCGGGCTTTTGGTGCCCGCAAAATGGCTGACCTTCTCGAACTCCTCGGCAGCATGGATCAGCGCCTTGGAGGGGATGCACCCGATGTTGAGGCAGGTGCCGCCGGCTTTGACAGCCTCGACGATGACGGTATCGACGCCGAGCTGACCGGCCCGGATGGCGCAGATATAGCCACCTGGACCGGCGCCGATGACGAGAAGTTTGCAGACGATCTCTTTCATGGGCTCAGCTTTCGATGAAAATCAGTGCAGGGGTTTCGATCAGGGCCTTGATCCGCTGGACGAAAGTTGCGGCATCCCATCCGTCCACGACGCGGTGATCGAAACTTGACGACAGGTTCATCATCTTGCGCGGGATGAACTGGCTGCCATCCCAGACCGGCCGGGTCATGATCTTGTTGACGCCGACGATCGCCACTTCCGGGTGGTTGATGATCGGCGTCGTCGCGATACCGCCCATTGCGCCAAGCGACGTGATGGTGATGGTCGAGCCGGAGAGTTCTTCACGTAGCGCCGAGCCCGTGCGGGCGGCTTCCGCCAGCCGCACCACTTCGGCCGCGCAATCCCAGATGCCCCGCGCTTCGGCATGGCGAACGACAGGCACGGTCAGGCCCGCCGGGGTCTGGGTGGCGATGCCGATATGTACGGCTGCGTGGCGGCTGATGATGCCAGCGTCGTCGTCGAAGGTGGCGTTGACGACGGGCTGTTCATCGATCGTCTTCACCATGGCCCGCATCAGAAAGGGCAGGATCGTCAGCTTCGTCTGCTCCGGCTTGCGTCCGGCGTTCATCGTCGCGCGCAGGTCTTCCAGATCGGTGACGTCGATTTCCTCGACATAGGTGATATGGGGAATGCGTGAGGTGGCCAGCACCATCTTTTCCGAGATGCGTCGGCGCAGGCCGGTGACCTTGATTTCCTCGACGGCGGTTTTCTTGGCAAGGCCGGTCGGCGCCGGTTGCGGTTGCGCACCACGGGCAAGGAACTGGTCGAGGTCGTCATGGGTGATACGTCCGGCCGGGCCAGTGCCTGTCACCTGACGCAGGTCGATACCGCCATCCTGTGCCCGAAGACGGACGGCAGGCGATGCGAGTGGCTTGTCCGCATGGATTTGCGCTGGCGCTTTTGTGACCGGAGCGAACTGATTGGGTTTCTTCGTTTCTAAGGCAGGCGGATTTGCCGCCTTTTCCACAATTTGTTCGGCAGGCTCGATGGTTACTGTTTCCGCCATCGGAACCGCATCCGCCTCGCCGCCCTCACCCGCGACCTGAATGCGCACCAGTGGCGCCTTGACGGCAACGATGTCGCCGATTTCGGCGCCCAGCCACAAAACGGTACCGGTGACTGGCGAGGGGATTTCGACCGTCGCCTTGTCGGTCATGACGGCGGCAAGCACCATGTCTTCGCGGACTGGATCGCCGACCTTGCAATGCCATTCGACAAGTTCGGCTTCCGCCACGCCTTCGCCGACATCCGGCATCTTGATGATGAATTCACCCATGCTCACGCCTCCATCACTTCGGCAAGCGCGCGGCCGACGCGGCCGGGTCCGGGGAAATAATCCCATTCCTGCGCATGTGGATAGGGCGTATCCCAGCCCGTGACGCGAACGACCGGTGCTTCCAGATGATAGAAGCAATGTTCCTGCACGAGTGCCGTGAGCTCGGCGCCGTAGCCCGAGGTCAGTGTCGCCTCATGGACGACGACGCAGCGGCCAGTCTTGGTGACCGATTGCACGATCGTGTCGAGATCGAGCGGCAGCAGGCTGCGCAGGTCGATCACCTCGGCATCGATGCCCATTTCTTCGGCGGCGGCCAGCGCCACATGCACCATGGTGCCATAGGCGATCACGGTGACCGCAGACCCCTGCCGGCGGATCTCGGCCTTGCCGATCGGAATGCTGTAATGGCCTTCCGGCACCTCACCCAGCTCATGCTTCGACCATGGCGTGACCGGCCTGTCGTGATGGCCGTCGAAGGGGCCGTTATAGAGGCGCTTCGGTTCGAGGAACATCACCGGGTCGGGGTCTTCGATCGAGGTGATCAGTAGGCCCTTGGCATCATAGGGATTGGAGGGCACGACGACTTTCAGGCCGCAGACATGGGTAAACAGCGCCTCGGGGCTCTGGCTGTGCGTCTGGCCGCCAAAAATACCGCCGCCGGTCGGCATTCTGAGCACGATCGGGCAGGTGAAGTCGCCGTTTGAACGGTAGCGGATGCGGGCGGCTTCCTGGGTGATCTGGTCGTAGGCTGGGTACATGTAATCGGCGAACTGGATCTCGACGCAGGGTTTCAGGCCATAGGCGGCCATGCCGATCGCCGTGCCGACAATTCCGCTCTCGCTGATCGGTGCATCGAAGCAGCGGGTCTTGCCGTATTTCGCCTGAAGCCCCTGTGTGCAGCGGAAGACGCCGCCGAAATAGCCGACATCCTCGCCGAACACCACGACGTCATCGTCACGTTCCATCGAGACGTCCATGGCGCTGCGCACGGCCTCGATCATCGTCATTCTGGCCATGTCAGTATCCTGCCTTCTGCCGCTGGCGGCGAATATGGGGCGGCATCTCGGCATAGACGCCTTCGAAGATATCACGCACCGAGGGTTTTCCGCCGGCATGCAGGGTGCCGTGGGTCTCGGCCTGCTTCTGCGCCTGGATCACTTCGTCAAGAATTTCCGCCTCTGCCTGCACATGCCGCTCCTCGGACCAGACGCCACGGACGATCAGATGCTTCTTCAAGCGCAGGACAGGATCGCCGAGCGGCCAGGCTTCGGACTCGGTCTTCGGGCGGTAAGCGCTCGGATCGTCGGAGGAGGAATGCCCCCCAACCCGGTAGGTCACATATTCGATCAGGGTTGGCCCGAGATTGCGCCGGGCGCGCTCGGCTGCCCAGAGGGACACGGCATAGACGGCGAGATAATCGTTGCCATCGACGCGCAGCGCCGGGATTCCGAAGCCCAGGCCGCGGGCGGCAAAGGTGCCGGAACCGCCGCGGGCAATGCCCTGGAAGGTCGAGATCGCCCACTGGTTATTGACGATGTTGAGGATGACCGGCGCCTTGTAGGTCGAGGCGAAGACCAGCGCCGAATGAAAATCCGATTCCGCCGTCGAGCCATCACCGATCCAGGCGGCGGCGATCTTGGTGTCGTTCTTGATGGCCGACGCCATGGCCCAACCGACGGCCTGGACATATTGCGTGGCAAGATTGCCGGAAATGGTGAAGAAGCCATGTTCCTTGGACGAATACATGATCGGCAGTTGCCGGCCGCGCAGCGGGTCTTTTTCGTTGGAGAAGATTTGGTTCATCATCTCGACCATTGGATAATCGTCGGCAATGAGAAGACCCGCCTGACGATAGGTCGGAAAATTCATGTCGCCCTTCTTTAGCGCCTTGCGGAAGGCGCAGCTGACGGCTTCCTCGCCCAGATGCTGCATATAGAAGGATGTCTTGCCCTGCCGCTGCGCCATCAACATGCGGGCGTCGAAGGCCCTGAGCTTCATCATGTGCTTGAGCCCGGCCAGCAATTCCTCATCCGACAAAAGCCCGGCCCAGGGACCAACCGCTTCGCCGTCACGGTTCAGCACACGGATGATAGAATAGGCGAGATCGCGGATGTCTTCCGATGCTGCATCGACTTCGGGGCGTGGCACGGAGCCGGCTTTCGCGATGTTGACGTTGGAAAAATCCGGCATGCCGCCGGGCCGGACGGCCGGTTCGGGAACATGCAGGCTCAATTGCGTGAACTCGGTCATGCCTCGTTCTTCCTCCCATTTTAGCCCTGATTTCCAGTCTCCTCCCGGAAGTAGGACTTTTTCTCCTATAGACTACGTGCAATGACGATGCGTTGCACGTCGCTTGTTCCTTCGTAGATCTGGCAGATTCGGACGTCGCGATAGATGCGCTCGACGGGGTAGTCCGACATATAGCCATAGCCGCCAAGGATCTGGATCGCGTCCGAACAGACCTTTTCGGCCATTTCCGAGGCAAATAGTTTGGCCATCGATGCCTCTGTCAGGCATGGCTCTCCGGCTTCCTTCAGTTCGGCCGCATGCAGCACCATCTGCCGCGCTGCCGTAATCTGCGTCGCCATGTCGGCAAGGCGGAAGGCAACAGCTTGATGCTCGATTATAGGCTTGCCGAACGCGATGCGTTCGCGGGCATAGTCGCGGGCCGCCTCGAACGCCGCCCGCGCCATGCCGACCGACTGCGAGGCAATGCCGATCCGGCCGCCTTCGAGATTGGCCAGCGCGATCCTGTAGCCCTCGCCCTCGGCACCCAGTCGCAGGTCGGCCGGGATGCGCATATTGGTGAAAGCGATCTGGCAGGTGTCCGAGGAATGGAGGCCAAGCTTCTTTTCCACCCGCACGACCTCATAACCGGGCGTGTCTGTCGGCACGATGAAGGCGGTGATGCCCTTCTTGCCGGCATCCGGATCGGTGACAGCGAAGACGATGATGACATTGCCGTTCTTGCCGGATGTGATGAATTGCTTGGTACCGTCGAGCACATAGTGATCGCCGTCGCGGCGGGCACGGGTGCGCAGGTTGGACGCATCGGATCCGGCCTGCGGTTCCGTCAGCGCAAAGCCGCCAATCCATTCGCCAGCGGCCAGTTTGGGCAGGAAACGCTGCTTCTGCTCTTCCGTGCCGAATTTCAGGATCGGCACGCAGCCGACCGAACTGTGCACGCTCATGATGGTCGAGCACGGACCATCGCCGGCGGCAATCTCCTCGAGCGCAACGGCGTAGGCGACCGTACCCGTTTCGGAACCGCCATAGGTTTCCGGCACCAGCATGCCGAGAAAGCCAAGTTCGCCCATCTCTTTCAGCTCGTCCTTCGGAAACGCATGCGACACGTCGCGTTCGGCAGCGCCCGGCGCCAGCCGTTCGCGGGCGAAATCGCGGGCCATGTCGCGAATCTGGATCTGTTGTTCAGACAGGATCATGTGTGGGTCTCCTCCCCTGCCCGCTCAATGCCGCTCGACGGCGATCGCCGTCGCTTCGCCGCCGCCGATGCAGAGCGAGGCCATGCCGCGCTTCAGATCGTAGTGTTTAAGGGCTGCCAGCAGTGTAACGATGACACGGGCGCCGGATGCGCCGATGGGGTGACCAAGCGCGCAGGCGCCGCCGTGAACGTTGACCTTGTCATGCGGCAGGTTGAGATCGCGCATCGCCGCCATGGCGACGACGGCGAAGGCCTCATTGATCTCGAACAGATCGACATCCTTGAGGTCCCATCCCGTGCGTTCACTGAGCCTTTTCAGCGCACCGACTGGTGCCGTCGCAAACAGGTTCGGTGCCTGTGCATGGGTCGCGTGGCCGACGATGGTGGCAAGCGGCATCAAGCCCCTGCGTTCCGCCTCGGAGCGGCGCATCAGCACCAGTGCGGCAGCGCCGTCGGAGATCGAGCTGGCATTGGCCGCCGTCACCGTGCCGTTTTCGCGGAAAGCGGGCTTCAGCGTCGGAATCTTCTCAAGCCTTGCCTTGCCCGGCTGCTCGTCGAGGCTGACGACCTGTTCGGTCTTTCCGGACTTGAGAGTCACCGGCGTGATTTCGGCTTGAAAAAGGCCCTCGCGGATCGCTTTCTGCGCACGGTTCAGCGAGGTCACGGCAAAATCGTCCTGGGCGGGACGGGTGAACTGGTAGGCCTCGGCGCAGTCTTCGGCGAATGTTCCCATTAGCCGTCCCTTGTCATAGGCGTCCTCCAGCCCGTCGAGGAACATGTGGTCGATGACGCGGCCGTGGCCGAGCCTGTAACCACCGCGGGCACGATCCAGAAGATAGGGCGCGTTGCTCATGCTTTCCATGCCCCCGGCAACGGCAATGTTGGCGCTACCCGCCAGGATCAGGTCGTGGGCCAGCATCGTCGCCTTCATGCCCGAACCGCACATCTTGTTGACGGTAGTGGCGCCGGTTGCGAACGGAAGGCCAGCGCCGATGGCAGCCTGCCGGGCTGGCGCCTGCCCCTGCCCTGCCGGCAGAACGCAGCCGAACACGACTTCATCCACCAATTCCCGCGCAACCTCACTGCGCTCAAGGGCGGCGCGGATCGCTGCTGCCCCGAGTTCGGGCGCGGTAGCGCCCTGCAGGTCGCCTTGAAATCCGCCGATCGCGGTGCGGGCGGAGCCGACGATGACGATGGGATCATGTACTGTCATTTGAAACCTCCCGTAACCGTCTCAACGCGGCCCCATGCGTAGGGCGCCGTCCAGACGGATCACCTCGCCGTTTAGCATGCTGTTTTCACAGATATGGCGCACCAGAGCGGCAAATTCATCAGGCCGACCAAGACGCGGCGGAAACGGCACGCTCTTGCCAAGCGCTTCCTGCGTTTCGGGCGGCATTCCTGCCATCATTGGGGTTTCGAATATGCCCGGTGCGATGGTGACGACGCGGATACCGAAGCGGGCAAGCTCGCGGGCAATCGGTAGGGTCATGCCGACGACGCCGCCCTTGGAAGCCGAATAGGCGGCTTGGCCGATCTGTCCGTCGAAAGCGGCGACAGAGGCGGTGTTGACGATGACGCCGCGCTCGCCTTCGTCGTCCGGTTCCTGTGTCTGGATGGCGGCAGCGGCAAGTCGGATCATGTTGAATGTGCCGACCAGGTTGATGCCGATCGCGTGCGCAAAACTCTCAAGACGATGCGGGCCGTCGCGGCCAAGGACCTTTTCGCCTGGCGCAACGCCGGCGCAATTCACCAGGCCATGCAGATGGCCGAAGGTCTCAAGGGCTGCCTGGACCGCGGCCTGCCCGTCGGCCTCGCTGGTGACGTCGGTGCGGATGAACCGCGCGCTCGGCCCGAGGCTGGCAGCGGTCTGCGCACCAGCACCCTGATTGATATCGGCGACGACGACGCGGGCGCCGGCCTCAGCCAGCAGCCGCGTGACGGCGGCACCGAGACCTGAACCGCCGCCGGTCACCACAAACACTTTACCGGAAATCTTCATAGCGCTGCCCTTCTCGTGCGAAGGCGTGCGGCAGTCATTGCTTGATCCGTCATGCAGCCTCCCCGCCGCGTTCCGTCCATCATGCCTGATTTCAATCATAGCATCTTGCCGAACTCTACGCTCGCGCGATATTGCAAGCGATGACAGAACTGTCCTTCATTTTTCGGCCAGTTTTGCCATATGGGAGTAGAGTGTATGGTAGAAGCGGACCGGCGAATGATCTCGCCCTCGTTTGTCGAGGAGGCGCTCGATTGCCTGCGCCGGGCGGGCAAGCCGACGGCGCCGCTTCTGGCTTCGCTTGGATTGCCGGCCATTGTCGAAAACCCAATTTCCGCCGAAAGCTACGGTGCCCTGTGGCTGGCGGTTGCGGCAGAAGTGGACGACGAATTCTTCGGCATGGGCGAGCGGCCGATGCGGCGCGGCAGCTTTACGCTTCTGTGTCATTGCGTGTTGCATGCAAAGACTTTGGATCAGGCCCTTCGCCGGGCGTTGCGTTTTCTCAGCGTGGTGCTTGAGGACCCAAGCGGCGAACTGGTGATCCGCGACGGGATGGCTGAAATCGTGCTGACGGACAAGGGCAAGGCCCGCTCGGCCTTTGCCTATCGGACCTACTGGATCCTGCTGCATGGCATCACCTGCTGGCTGGTCGGCCGCCGCATCCCGATCCGCCGGGTGGACTTTCGTTGCGCCGAGCCGCTGGAGGGCGCTGACTACCGCCTCTTCTTCGGTGCGCCGGTACAGTTCTCACAACCCGTCAGCCGTCTTGCCTTCGATCGTGCCGTGCTGAAACTGCCGATCGCTCGTACCGAGCAGGCGTTGAAACAGTTTCTCCGGGGAGCACCCGCCAATATTCTGGTGCGTTACCGCTACGATGCCGGTCTGGCCGCCGCTGTCCGCAAGCGGCTGCGCCAAAAGGCGCCGGCGGCGTGGTCCGGGTTTGACGGTTTGGCCGCGCAGATGCACATGTCCCCATCGACGCTGCGTCATCGGCTGCAGGCGGAAGGCCAAAGCTATGCCGGGATCAAGGACGAAATCCGTCGCGACCGCGCCATCGAAATGCTGCTGAGCAGTGCAACAAGCGTCGGCGAGATAGCCGCGCAGCTTGGCTATTCCGAACCAAGCGCCTTCCACCGCGCGTTCCGGAAATGGACCACGAAAAGCCCGGCGGCTTTTAGGCGGCAGACCGCAGCGCCTGCGAGTGAACAGGATCGCAAGTCTGGTTCGGGCTGATGGCTCCAATGATAGGAAGTCAGAGCGAATCGCGCACCCGGTCCCAAGCGTTGAACAGGTGCCGGCCGAGGACTTCGGAGAGCCCTGCTTTGTCACGGGCTTCGAGCGCTTTGATCATTTCCTCGTGCTCACTGACAGCGGCGGCCCATTTTTCCGGGCCTTCATGACCGATGAAGCGGATACGCTTCAGCCGGGTTTGCAGCATGGCATGGATGTCGATCAACGAGCTGTTTTGCGCAAGCCGAACGATCGCAGTGTGAATGTCCTGGTTGAGCTTGTAATATTGCAGGCGGTCGGCAGCCTTGTACCGGTTTATCATCTCGTCATGCAGTGCCCGCACATGCGCGATTTCCGCGTCGGTCGCCGTTTCGCAGGCGAGACGGCCTGCGAGTTCTTCGAGCGTACGCAACACCGTCAGCATGTCGTGGACATCCTTTTGGCTGAAGCGCTTCACCACGGCGCCCCTGCTCGGCACCAGTTCCACCAGACCTTCGCTGGCCAAATACTTGATCGCTTCGCGCAGCGGCGTGCGTGACACGCCGAGCTGTTCGCCAAGCTGGCCTTCATGCAGGCGTGTGCCGGGCTCCAGGTCGCCCTCGATGATCATGTCGCGCAGGTGATTGACCAGTGTGTCATGCAGCGCGGTGCGCCGGATTGGTCCGGCGCTCCCATCGGCGCGGCGTTGCAGTGAGGATGTCTCGTCCATGTTGATGCCTGTTCCGCTCGGGCGCTTGCGTTTCTGAATCGTTTTTTAGCGCATTGCGAACATGAAGATTGCCTGATCTCGCGTCAACAAAAAATGCTGCATACAGAATACAAAAGACTTGATGCAGAATTATGAATGACGTATGACGGCTTCAACAGCATAAAGCGGAGGACTTTCATCATGACCCTGAGCGCCAACGATGCGCGTCCTGTCATTGCGCTCGCCATGGGCGATCCGGCAGGCATCAGCCCCGAGCTGACCGCCAAGCTCCTTTCGATGGACGATATTCGCGATGCATCCCATCTGGTCGTCATCGGCGATCGGCGTATTCTGGATGAGGGTGCGCAATGCGCCGGGCTGACGCTCGATCTTGCCTCCGCGTCGCTTGAGAATTTCGAGAGTGCTGGCACTGACCGGCATGTTTTCATCGACCTCGCCCATCTCGATCCGGCTGATGTCGATCGCGGCGAGGCAACGCTTGCCGGCGGCACATTCGCCACTACCAATTTCCGTACTGCGCTGGAATTGGCTGACAAGGGCCGGGTGCAAGCCGTCTGCTTCACGCCCTTCAACAAGAAGGCGATGCGCTTTGCCTATCCGGGCTATGACGATGAAATCCGTTTCGTTGCCGACGTCATCGGCTTTACCGGCAAGGTGCGGGAGTTCAATGTTCTGGAAAAGGTCTGGAATGCGCGCGTTACCTCGCACATTCCGCTGTCCGCCGTTGCGTCCAGTCTGTCGGTCGACGGCATTCTCGCCGAAATCGAACTGACGCGGCAGTGCCTCAAGGCGGCCGGTTATGACAATCCGCGCATTGCGGTTGCAGGTCTGAACCCACATGCGGGTGACGGCGGCAGCTTCGGCATGGAAGAAATCGACATCATCGAGCCGGCCGTGCAGTTTGCCCGCCAGCGTGGATGGGATGTCGAAGGCCCCTTTCCGGCCGACACGGTCTTCCTGCGGGCGCTAAAGGAAAGTTTTCAGGCGGTTTTGACCATGTATCACGATCAGGGTCAGATCGCGATGAAGATGATGGGCTTCGACAAGGGCGTGACGATGATGGGCGGACTGCCATTCGCTCTGTGCACACCCGCTCACGGCACTGCCTACGACATTGCCGGCAAGGGTATTGCCGATGTTGGCGCGAGCCGTGAGGCCATTCTTCTGGCAGCACGCATGGCGAAACGAACTGCGGCACAGGCCCCTGCCGCCTGAATTCGACCTGTTTTGGTTTCTACCGGCGTGGAGGAGGTCCACGCTGTTCATTCAACGGAGGAGTTTTTTATGAAAAAATCAGTCTCAATCGCGTGCATCATGGTTGCCGCATTCGGCGTGGCAGCCCCGGCAATGGCTTTCGAGCCGAACCGTCCGGTCGAGTTCGTCGTCACGGCCGGCCCCGGCGGCGGCACGGACATCTTCGCGCGCACCATCCAGTCGATCATCGCCAAGTATGAGCTGATGAAGGCGCCTGTCGTCGTCACCAACAAGGGCAGCGCCGGTGGCGCGGAGGGCTTCGTTTATGCGGCTGGCTACAAGGGCGATGCCTACAAGCTCGCCTTCGGCACCAACAATGCCTATCTGCTGCCGGTTCGTGCCAAGGTTCCCTACAAGTCGGAAGACCTGACGCCTGTCGCCGCACTTGCCGCCGATGAGTTCATACTCTGGGTCAACGGCAAGGCCGACATCAAGACGGCCGCTGATTTCGTCGCCAAGGCCAAGGAATCCGGCAACTACAAGGTTGGCGGCAGCCAGTCCAAAGATGTCGACCAGATCCTGACTTCGATGATCAACGATGCGGCGGGTACCAAGCTCGGCTACATCCCGTTCAAGAGCGGCGGCGAAGCAGCCGTTCAGCTGGCCGGCGAGCACATCGCCGCTAACGTCAACAATCCCAGTGAAAACCTCGGCCAGTGGCAGGCAGGCATGGTCAAGCCGGTCTGTGTGTTCAAGTCCGAAAAGCTGAAGAGCGACGGCAAGGTTGCTGGCGAACAAGGCTGGGGCGATATCCCGACCTGCAAGGAGAGCGGCATCGCGATCGACAGCTATTCCATGCCTCGCACCGTCTGGCTGCCGGCTGGCGTGGAACAAGACGTTGTTGATTTTTACGCCGGCGTGTTGAAGAAGGTGTCCGAAACACCAGAATGGGCCAAGTATCTTGCTGATACATCGCAGTCTGCTGATTACATGAGCGGCGCCCAATTCGCCGATTTCATCAAGACCAACGAGGCTTCGGTGACGCAAGTGCTGAAGCGCGAAGGCTGGCTGGCGAACTGAACCCCTTGAGGTTCCCTGCGGACGCTTTGACAGCGTCCGCATCCACCGGAAAGGTTTTGAACGATGAGCGAGAACACCGCCAAGGGACTGTCCCGTTTCGCGATGGAAGCCGGCGTCGCCCTGTTGACCGGGGCCTTTGGTGCGGCCGTCTGTTACGGATCGGTCGAGGCCGGAACGGGCTGGACCGACATGGGGCCAGATGCCGGGTATTTCCCCTTTTACATCGGTCTGCTGATCATCCTGGGCAGTGCCGCCAATCTCGTCGGTGCGGTGGTCAAGCATCGCGGCAGCGGCGAGATCTTCTTCGAGGCTTCGCGGTTCAAGGTCGTGCTGTCGTTCCTGCTGCCGCTTATAGCCTTTGCCGCAGTCTCCACCTTTCTCGGTCTCTATGTCGGAACCGCGCTCTATATCGCCGGCGCCATGACATTCCAGGGCCGCTATAAATGGTGGATCGGCCTGCCTTCGGGCATCACGGTCTCGCTTCTCTTCTTCGTCATCTTCGAAATCGGCTTCAAGGTTCCGCTCCTGAAAGGTCCGGTCGAGGCGTGGTTCGGGATCTATTGATCCCGCCGCCTTGTTGTCTTTAGGAGGAAAGACATGGAAAATATCGGTCTGCTGATCGATGGCTTTGGCCATATCCTGAGCTTCAACCATATCCTGCTGATGATGCTGGGCGTGACGCTCGGCATCCTCGTCGGCGTGCTTCCCGGGTTGGGGGCTCCCAACGGTGTGTCGCTGCTTTTGCCGCTGACATTCTCGATGGACCCGATCTCGGCGATCATCCTGTTGTCGTGCATGTACTGGGGCGCGCTGTTCGGCGGCTCAACGACATCCATCCTGTTTAATATCCCGGGCGAACCCTCGTCTGTCGCAACGACCTTCGACGGCTACCCGATGGCAAAATCCGGCCAGGCGAGCCGGGCGTTGACGCTTGCCTTCGTGTCCGCCGGTATCGGCGCGCTCGCTGGCGTCGTGATGATCACGCTCTTGTCGGGCTGGGTTGCCAATTTCGCGCTGCGCTTCTCGTCGCCCGAATACTTCGCCGTCTATTTCCTCGCCTTTGCCAGCTTCATCTCGATGGGCGCGCAATCGCCGTTCAAGACGCTGGTCTCGATGATGCTCGGCTTCGCGCTGGCGTCTGTCGGCATGGACACGATTTCCGGCAACCTGCGCCTCACCTTCGATATTCCCGAGCTGATCAAGGGCGTTTCCTTCCTGATCGCCGTCATGGGCCTGTTCGGTATCGGCGAACTGCTGTTGACCACCGAAGAAGGACTGCGTTTCGAAGGCATCAAGGCCCGCGTCAAGCTTTCCGAGATCGGCCGTACGCTGATGGAAATGCCGCGTTACTGGTTCACCATCCTGCGCTCCACCATCATCGGCATCTGGATGGGCATCACGCCCGCTGGCCCGACGGCTGCGTCCTTCATGAGCTACGGCGTTGCCCGTCGTTCTGCCCGGGACAAATCGATGTTCGGCAAGGGTGATCCGCGCGGTATCGTGGCACCGGAAACGGCTGACCATTCGGCTGGTACCTCGGCGCTGCTGCCGATGCTGGCGCTCGGCGTGCCTGGCTCGGCAACTGCCGCCGTCATGATGGGCGGACTGATGATCTGGGGCCTGACGCCTGGCCCAACACTGTTCACCGACCGGCCGGACTTCGTCTGGGGCCTGATCGCCTCGATGTATCTCGGCAATATCGTCGCTGTCGTCCTGGTCCTTGCCACCGTGCCGCTCTATGCGTCGATCCTGCGTGTACCCTTTGCCATCATCGGCCCGATCATCGTCGCCGTCATCTTCTCCGGCGCCTATCAGGTGGCGAATTCGGTGATGGATATCTGGTTGGTCATCGCCTTCGGTCTGCTCGGCTACATTTTCAAGAAGCTCGACTATCCGCTGGCACCGCTGGTGCTCGCCATGGTTCTCGGCGACAAGGCCGAGGATGCTTTCCGTCAGTCGATGCTGATGTCGAATGGTGAGCTCTCGATCTTCTGGTCGAATAGCCTTGTCTCCGGCCTGATGGCACTGGGTCTGGCGCTGCTTTTCTCGCCGCTGGTGTTCTGGCTGATCGGTCTTGTCCGTGGTTCCAAAAATGAAACCCCAGCATCAGCCAATGATGGAAAAACGGCGGTCTGACCGGCCGCCGCATGTCCCGGAAATTTCAAGGATGGAACCATGACTGCTGAACCGTGCCGATGGAATAGAGAGACTTGGCCGATCGCCGCCGCGATGATCCAGTATCCGAACGCCCTGCCCGAAGCGCGTTCGGTTCAGGACCAGTCCGTCGAGGAATGGGCAGAGACCCTGGCTGATGTCGTCGACGCCGGCTTCACCGAACTCGACCCGACTGACAGCTGGATCCGGCTTGCGGATCTTTCGCCAGCGCGGCTCGATGCTTTCGTCGCGTTGACGCAGTCGCTGGGGCTGACGATGCCGGCAATCTCGACGGCGCGCCGCAGCGTTATCGATGAAAAGCACGGCGACGACTATCTTGCCTATGGCCACCGGGTCATCGAGACGGCGAAGGCGATCGGTGCCGGTTCCGTATCCTTCGGCCTGTTCGAGGCACTGACCGATGCGCAGAAAAAGGCACTGTGGTTCTGGACTGTCGATGGCGCGAAAAATCCGGATGACGCGGCGACATGGGGCAAGGCCGTGGCGCGCATCCGCGAACTGGGACGTCACGCCGAGGCGCTCGGGATCGAACTGGCGCTGGAGATGTACGAGGACACCTATCTCGGCACGGCTGAAAGCTCGGTTCGTTTTGTCGAGGATATCGGCCTTGCCAATGTCGGCATCAATGCGGATCTGGGTAATCTCATCCGGCTGCACCGCCCGGTCGAGCACTGGCAGGACATGATGGCCAAGGTCGCTCCCCATGCGAAATACTGGCATGTGAAGAACTACACCCGCACGGAGGACCCGACATCGGGTGTCATTGTCACGCATCCGGCCCCACTTGAATCAGGTATCATCAATTATCGCGCCGCCATTCGCATGGCGCTGGCCCATGGGTTTTCGAGCCCCTTCCTTTGTGAACATTATGGCGGCGACGGGCTTTCCGTGAGCGCCGCGAACCGCAATTATCTGAGGCGTATTCTGCCTCGCGATCAAGGACAGACGTCATGACGACTATTTTCGATGAACCCGAGGATTTCGCAACCACCGCTCTTGCTGGCTTTGCCGCGATCTATAGCCGTTATGTCCGTCACGTGAAGGGCGGCGTCGTCCGCTCGACGAAGGTGCCGAAGGGCAAGGTATCGGTGGTGATTGGCGGCGGCTCGGGCCATTACCCGGCTTTCGCCGGTTACGTCGGCCCTGGCCTTGCCGATGCGGCGGTGGCTGGCGATGTGTTCGCCTCACCGTCGACTGCCGCCGTAGCGCGCGTCTGCCGTCATGCCGATCAGGGCGGCGGTATCCTGCTCGGTTTCGGAAACTATGCCGGTGACGTGCTGAATTTCGGCGTCGCGGCAGAGCGTCTGCGGGCCGAGGGCATCGATGTGCGCATCGTGCCGGTGACCGATGATGTGGCCAGTGCCCCAGCGGATGCAGCCGCAAGACGCCGTGGTATCGCTGGCGATCTCGTCGTCTTCAAGATCGCTGGCGCGGCTGCTGAAGCAGGCATGAACCTTGACGAGGTCGAGCGCGTGACGCGCCATGCCAATGACCGCACTGTTTCCTTCGGCGTCGCCTTCAAGGGCTGCACGCTACCGGGTGCCAACGGTCCGTTGTTTACTGTCCCGCACGGGCAGATGGCGCTGGGTCTCGGCATTCATGGCGAGCCGGGCATCAAGGACGAAGCGATTCTTCCCGCCAAGGATCTCGCCAAATTGCTGACCGAAAAACTGCTTGCCGAGCGTCCGGCCGGGACAACGAGGGTTGGCGTTATCCTCAACGGGTTGGGCGCGACGAAATATGAAGAGCTGTTCGTGCTCTGGACGTCGGTTTCGACGCTGTTGAAGGACGCCGGGCTGGATGTCGTAGCGCCGGAAGCTGGTGAATTTGTCACCAGCCTCGACATGCAGGGTTGCTCCCTGACGCTTCTCTGGCTCGATGACGGGTTGGAAACGCTTTGGTCGGCAGCCTGCGATACGCCGGTCCTGCGCCGTGGTGCGACGTTCACGACGGAACCTGCTACCGATGTGTTTGATGACGTCGAAGGAAAGATGGTGTTTGCCCCGTCATCCGACGCATCGAAGGAAGCCGGAAAATGCGTTGCTGGTCTGCTCTTGTGCATTGCAGCAGCGCTGAAGGATGCGGAAGACGAACTTGGCCGGATCGACGCCCATGCGGGCGACGGCGATCATGGTCAGGGCATGCGCCGGGGTTCGGCTGCAGCACTTGACGCTGGCAATGCTGCAGTTGCCGCAGGTGCGGGAGCAGCCAGCGTTCTGGCTGTTGCCGGTGATGCCTGGGCTGACCGTGCCGGCGGAACATCGGGCGCGATCTGGGGCCTGCTGCTACGCTCCTGGAGCAATGCGCTGAGCGACAGTGATGCAATCGAGAAAGATGCGGCCGTCAAGGGCGCCCGGCTTGCGCTCGAAGGCGTCACCCGGCTCGGCCGGGCGCAGCTTGGCGACAAAACCCTGGTCGATGCGCTGATCCCGTTTGTGGACACGCTGGAGCGAGAGGCTGCTTCCGGAAAATCCCTAACGGCAGCCTGGTCGCTAGCAGCAGACGCTGCAAAATCCGCTGCCGATGCGACCTCGGCCCTGACCCCGAAATTGGGCCGCGCCCGGCCACTGGCCGAAAAGAGCATCGGCCATCCCGACGCCGGGGCCGTTTCTCTGGCGCTCGTCGCGCGAGTGGCGGCCGATTACATGTCGAAGAACGTTTCGAAATAAATCGTACCGCACCTCTCCCGACCGGTCATGTACGTTTATGGCCGGCCGGTTTTGTTTCAAGGTGGCGCGTATTCAGCCCCGCTGAGCCAGTTCTCTATCGATCGCCGAAACAAGTCGCCCGTCCTCGGCGGTGACATCCGGTGAAAAACGGGCAGTGACCTTGCCGTCGCGGCCGATCAGGAATTTTTCGAAATTCCACAGTACGTCGGCCTTGTTCTCCGGCTCGACACCATAGCCCTTCAACCGGTCGCGCATCGGACCTTCACCGATGGCGTGCGGCGCAATCGTAGTCAGGCTGCGATAGAGCGGGTGAACCGCCTCCCCCTTGACGGAAATCTTCGAAAAGATCGGGAATTGCACGTCGTAGGTGCTGGTGCAGAATTCGACAATCTCGGCTTCGGTTCCGGGCTCTTGTCCCATGAAGTTGTTGGCCGGGAAGGCGAGGACAACCAGTCCCGCGTCGCGCTTGGCCTCATATAGCTTTTCAAGGCCTTCATACTGCACAGTCAGGCCGCATTTCGACGCGACGTTGACGACCAGCATCACACGTCCGCGAAATTCGGCAAGCGTCGTCTGGCGTCCGTCCGCTGTCTTGACCGGGATATCCAGTGGGGTAGATGTCACGTTGTCCACTCCGCTCCCGATGGCAAAACCGGAAAGCCGGGGGGAGCTCTGCGTCCCGATCAATCCTTGTCGTTGAATATCTGGTAGAGAATGCCAAGTCCACGCTGACCGTCACGATTGCCGATGGCAGCCAACGCCTCGAACACCCGTCGCGCGTCGGCGTAGCGTTTCAGCTTGAGATAGGCATAGCCGCGCAGCGAGAGAAGGTCCGTGCGTTCGGGACCGAGCTGCTTCAGCTGGTCCAGCACAAGGATTGCTTCGCGCGGACGGCCGCCGTCGAAGGCTGCGACGGCTTTGTCGGCCAGAATGGACTGCTGCAGCTCCAAAGCCCGTTTACGGTTCTGCGGTGCCTTGACGGCAGCCACCGCCGCCTTGCCTGCCAGGCCTGCACGAAGATAGGCAAGGCTCTGGCCGTAGGCAGCGTCTTCGCGTGTTTTCGCTGACGATCCGAGCAGTCCAACCTCGAAGGACGCCGCGGCTTCCATCGGCCTGTTCATGTCCATCAGGCACCAGCCGCGCGTCAGCGCTGCCTCCGGTGCGAGGGTCTGCGGGTTGATCGTGGATTTGCAGCCGCGACTGACCGGGGCCGCCGCCCGCGGGCGGGCAACCATATCGACTGCTGGGCGCTCGCCGATTTCATCCACGACGGCTGCAGGCCGGGCCTGGCGGCTGACGGCCACTGTTCCGTCGGGTACCGGCAACTGCCTCCCGTTGGTTTTGACCGGTTCATCGACCTCGCCAACCTTGGCTATGCGTTCCGAGCGGCCAGCCCAGAGCCGTTGGATTTCGGCAAGGCTCTTCATGTCTTCCAGCTGCAGGTAGGTCACTGCCAGTCCGTAGGCAGAAGGCTCGTCGTCAAGCTTCCAGTTGAGCGCGGTCTTGAACCATTGCAGAGCAGTCTGCGGCTGATTGAGCGCACGGGCATACCAGCCGAACTGCTGCGCGGTCGATGCATCACGCGATTTTATCGCTTCGGCGGCAATGCGCTTCAGTACGTCTGCCGAAATCGGGACGGGTGGCTCAAGCGCAAGAAGGTTCGCCGTGGCGGCAAGATAGACCGCCTTCGCATCCTTGGAATCGTCGCGCCACCGATACATCGTATCCTCGGCGGCAAGCTGGTCATTGCGATCGATCATTGTCAGCGCCAAGCCTTGCGACGCAGACGCTGTATCTTCTTTGTCACGAGCTTTGCGGAACCATTTCTCCGCGTTCTCCATATTTCCACGCGGCAGGTAGTACCAGCCGAGCAGCAAGGCGTCGGCGGCCAATCCGCGGGTCTCGGCAAGTTGCTCGACGCGTGACAGATATTGCGGCGAAACGACAATCTTTCCGTCGGCATTGGCTTCAGCGATAAAGCGGCGCGCGAGATCGTCGCGGATGCTATCGAACTCCATCGTGCCGTCTGGCGCGGTCTTTTCCTTGGCGAGAAGATCCTCGACGTTTCTGGAGGGAAGAAGTGCTGCTGCCTTCTGAACTGTCGCAAGGCGCTCGGCGGTGTTGTCGCAATTGGTGAGGATATAGCCGTAGGCGTCGGTGGCGCGCTGTACCTTGTCCGTCTGGGAGAAAGCTTCAGCCACCCGCCAGAGGACATCGACTTCGCTGCAAGTCAGCAGGCTCGGCGTCTCCGAACCGAGCCGCACGACGGTGTCATATTGTTTCAGGTCCGAGGCGTTGATCAGGCGCATGCGGGCTTCCGCTACGTTGAGCCGGTCGATCAGGTCTGCAGGCGGCTTCCACGCCGGTTCCGAAACCTGCCGTTCCGCAATCGCCTTGCGAACTTCGGCGTAGCGCGCCTGGGAATAGAGCTGCCACATCGCCTCCAGTTGTGTGTCTGCATTCTGAGGCACAGCCAGCGGGTCCTTCGGCGGCACCCAATCGGGATAGAGGGCCTTGAGACGGGAGATTTCCGCCTGCAGCCTTGCCGTATCGCCACGGCTTGCGAAGTAACGCAACGCGCTTTCATCGACACCGGAGGCCGTGGCAGCCGTTACCACGGTGTCGAGCATGGGCTGGGCCGAACGCTTGATCTCCTGGAAAACCGGCGGCTTTGCATCATTGACAGTCACCGCCTGCTGCTGCGGCACCAGCCTCGATGTTGGCGGCGTGCGCTCTTCTTCGCCTGCCGGAAGGAATGTCTCCATCGCATTTTTCACATAGTCTGGCTTTTTCATCCCGACGATGCTGACGGCCACTATGACCGCTGCTGACAAAGCGATGAAGGACGACTTCATAAACACTCCGGCTGTTTCGCGGCCGCAAACGATAACCCCAGCAAGTGGAGCGTCGAAGGATAATACTGTGTCGGCACAAACTGTTTCACATCGACCGGCAGAGCGGTCTTATCCAACACACAGGCCAGAAGATGGTTAACAATTCGATAACCGGGGTCTGAAAGGTTGTCCTTGGTCTCCCCTGATTGTATATCTATGGTTGCTGAATTGCCGTTCTCACCCGTCATGCCTTGCGTCAGTCTTGTCAGCAGTTGGCGATCGGTACTGCCGTCGCGCATCAGATAAAGCGGGATGCGCAGTGCGTTGTAACCAAACTCTTCCGGAAATCCGGCTGCGGGTTTGGGAGACGATTTGAGTGAAACCCAATCCGAGGGCAATTGCTTCGGACCGAAGCGCAAATCCCTCAGGATTGCTATGCCGTCATCGTGCAGTTTTGCCCAAACCGGTGACGGAGCCAGCTGATCGAGCATGGGAAAGGCTTCGAATATCCAATAGGATGGATTGATGACCGGCCCATCTTCCCTGTCAGCCGCAGAAAATCCACTCGCGGCCGGCAGAAGCAAAGTCCGGCCAGCGTTCGAAATGACGGTTTTTTCCAGTATCGCGCGCGCTATGGCCGCACCGGCTGCCGTAAAGTCTGGCCGTTTCCATTGTTTTCCGGCAAGACCCAGGGCATAGGCGATCAGAATATCGCCGTCTGTTGCATTGTTGATGTCGGTGACATGTGGCTTGGCACCGGGAACCCATTTCCATGCGGCCAGGCCGTCGCTGCGCAAGAGAAGCTCGGTGCGCGTAAACGACCAGATCAGTGTGAAATCCGGAGGGCTGTTGGCAAGAACTGACAGCAGCAACCCATAGCCCTGCCCCTCGCTGTGGCTGATATTGCCGTTGGCATCGTCGATGATACGGCCCCCGGGATCAAGAAACTTAGCCTTATAGGCCTGCCAGGCCTCCGCTGAGATCGACGGTTGCTGTGCAGCCGCCGAAGCGTTTGCCAGGCACAGGCTGAACAATCCGGCAAGGAAGGCCGCAAGCAGCTTTTCCATCATTGCCGTCGCCCCAGATTGCCGAGCAGGCTAGCAGTCGCCAGCCCCAAAATGAGAACCAGGATCACGAGCAGAACGGCATAGGACAGAATATTGGTCGATAACCAGTTGGCGGCGATAAGCCGGTAATTAGATAAAGAAGCAGGTTGCGTAGGCAAGAACGAAAATGTGGTGACCGGGACGGTTTGAACGGACTTCGTCCCCTGTTCATAAGTGGTCATCTGGCCGGCCAGCTGCTGCCAATACCCCTGCGCACTCAGCGCCACCATGCCTTCATGCAGGTCCTTGCCGGTCGGGGCGGCCACAAGGGTCCAGTGGCCTATTCCGTCCGGGCTTGGTCCTTGGGCAACCAGCAACGATGCCTCGCTCGACGGCACGAAGTTGCTTTCTGAGACCGGCGCAAAACGCAATGACGACAGGGTTATATCGAAATTCTGCTTCGCCCAGTCTTCCAGGGCATTGATTTGCTCGCTCCAGAGGCCGCCGCGCAACTTGCTGCGCCATTCATCGAGAGCTGTCTGCGTATCGACACCATCGGTCTGGCCGCCGGGATCCGGACCCCAGGTGTTGCGGCTCGCCTCGTCGATGTTCATCTGGGTAAAGACCATCTGGGGCATCTGTGAAAGGGAGCCGATGAAAATTGCATTTCGATTGCCGATCAACGCCGGAGACGCCACCGTCTCGATGGCAACTGGCCGTCCTGCGCCAACGGCCAGCCGGCCGAGGAACGTCGCTGCGGCTGAAAGGGTATCGGCATCGATCCGGTCCATGAAGAGCGGCGTGGGAGCGCCGCTTCTGCCGTAGGGAGCGCCGGTTCCGGCTGTCCCTGCCAGGTTGGGCAGCTGGCCGATACGCGCAAAGTCGGGCATATGGAACTCGGACGTATCGAAAAGTGCGAAACGTGGCGTCTCGAGGCCTGTGGTTCCCGGCGCGCAGACGGCGTCGTCCTTTGTCTCGAGAATAGCTTCAATTGCTATCGTGTTCACGCCTGGACGGAAATGCCGCATCGTCACATTGATTGGCAGATGCCGCAGGATACCGCCGCCTGACGAGGTGATTGGTACCGTTGAAGCAATGCTTCCATTGACATAGACATCGATATGACTGCCGGGCAGCACGGTCGATGCGTAGGCGGCATCAAGAAGGATGACAGCTTCGCCGTATGAAGAAGCGTAGAAATCGGAGGGGACAGCAATGATAAAATCACTGCGAAATCGTCTGCCGGAAAACTCCTCTGTCCGTAGCCCAAGCTGGGAAAAACGCAGTCGGGTATCGGAAAAGAGGAAGGGTGCGTCTGGAGCGCGCCAGCGCTGCGTGGTGATCACTTCGCGTCGAACCGGAGCGGCCGTCTCGGTGGGCGCGACAATGCTTTCGATCGCCGCCTGGATAGCCTGCCATGACGCTCCGGTTACCAAAAGAACCGGCGAGCCTGATGCCGGATCCGTGACAAAGCCTGCGAAGGCCGACCCGGCAGCGGTAACCGGGAGGGATGGAAGATACGGCAGCAACTCGGCTGGTGTACCGACCAGAACCGTCATCTCGCCGGGTGCCGGCGCCCTCATGATGGTCCTGCTGAAGGAGAAGGATTGGTTCGGCATATCGGCCAGAACCGCCAATCCTTGGGAAAGCCGCATCAGCGGTATCGTGGCACCGGGTTGCTCAAGCGCAGGGACCACGAAATTGAAACGCGTCCGACCTTCTTCGTTGACGCCGACGGCCTTGATGTCATCCAGGCTTTGCAGGCTCTGTGACGTGTTATCGGCAAAGCCGATATAGGTCTTTTCCGCATCGAAGTTCGACCAGAGTTCATAGGTCGATTGAACGGAGCAATCCGTGCGGTGACGCTGGTTTGCTTGCATCCGGATCAGGTTCGCGCCTGGCTTCAGCACCCCCTTTGGCAGGTCCAGGCTGCGCTCGGATATGGATTCCGATGAACGGATGGCTTCGTCGGCGATTTTCGTATTGTTGACCTCGATCGACAGGCGCGACGTTTCCGGCGCGACGAAAATCGAATTTTGATAGCCGATATTGAGTTTTGTTGCGTCGGCCGCCTGTTGCGGGGTCAGGTAAACGGACCAGGTCAGGTTTTCAAATTCGCCAGTCAGGCCCAGATTGCCGTTTGGAAGAACATATCTTTGAAACGCCTGCACCTCAGCCGGTTCGACAACCGGTGTGACGGTGACCGGTTGCGATGCCGGTGTATTCGTCCCTTGATCGGGCGCCGGCGACACCAGCGCGGGGCTATCTGCAGGCCGTTCGGGGGTCATGTCAAAGGGCAGATTTTGAGCATGTAGCGAAGTACCGGACAAGGTCTGGAGGGTAATGGTGAGAAACAGCGATCTGATCATTTTTTCGCCCCAGCAGTTTTGCGGGTCTTGTCGCTCGATCCACGATTGCTGAAGAAATAAGCCAGGCCTCTGGTCGTCTGGTAGAAAGCAAGTCCGAAGAACCAGAATGTGCCGCGGAAAAGACCGGGATTGCCCCGGCGCGACCGTTGGAATTCGGTCCATTGCTGCGAATTGGCAAAAATGAGATCGGCGACCAGACTATGATGGTGCGCAACCTCCGGCAGATATTGACAGCCCAACGTGATGATATCGCCGTCCACCTGGCTGTTGCGAATAGCGACCGGCAAGATCTCCTCGATATTGCTGCCGTGGGGCTTGAACCGGATCAGGCCGCGTGTATCGACAGGCAGAGACCCAATGGTCTTCGCATAGACGTTGATCCGGGCCCCGTTCACGGAGACGTCGTCGATCGTGGCGGAGTACCATTTATCGTCGAGGCCGAACTCACACCGGCGCGTTACCTTGACACGCCGTGTCGCCGACAGCTCACCGCGCTCGGACACGACACCGAGCGCGCAGCCGGCCAGGATGAGATTGAGCAAATTCCAGCCGCCGACGACAAGTGTGACATCTGCCTTGTAGGGTTCCGTATAGACCCGGTAGACGGTGACGATCAGGGCAAGCACCAGGACGCCAAAGATGATGAAGAAAGGCCTGCTGATTTCAGATAGCCGGCTGACAAGGACGGATTCGTCCTTCGCCGTTACCTTGAAACTCGGTTTCCTTGGATTGAGGATCGCCGATATGACCGCAGGCAGAAGATGAACAGTCTGAACATATTCATAGAGCTCTGAAATCCAGGGCCAGCGGAACGAACCGTATAAATAGTTCTGCATCATCAGGTTCACCAGCATGTAGGCAAGCGTATAGCCCAGGAATTCGCCGCCGGATGCCGTGAAGATTTCCAGATCGAAAAACAGATAGCAGAGCGGGGCAAACAGAAAGATCGTGCGCGGGAACGGAAAGAGCCAGAAGAGGGTCGACGACATGTAGCAAAGTCGCTGCGGGATCGACAGGCCACGCTTCAGGATCGGGAACTTGAACCGCAGGATCTGCATCATGCCTTGCGCCCAGCGGCTGCGCTGACCAATGAAGCTGGCAAACGTCGCTGGCTGCAGTCCGGCAATCAGCGGGCGGTCGACATAGACGCTGTTCCAGCCTTTCGCATGCAGATCGATCGCGGTTTCGCAGTCTTCGGTAATGCTGACGCCGCTGAATCCCCCGGTCTGATTGAGCGCTTGCCGGCGCAGTACCGCCGCCGAACCGCAGAAGAATGATGCATTCCACTTGTCGAGGCCGCGCTGGATGATGCCGTAAAACATCTCGTTCTCGCTCGGCATCTTTTCGAACGTTCGCAGATTGCGCTCGACCGGATCTGGATTGAGAAAGAAGTGCGGGGTCTGAACCAGGAACAGCTTCGGATCGTCTTCGAAATAGCCTACCGTCTCCAAGAGAAAATCGCGCGCAGGGGCGTGGTCGGCGTCAAAGATTGCGAGCAACTCGCCTTGCGAATGCTGCATGCCGTTATTGAGATTGCCGGCCTTGGCATGTTCGTTGCGGTCGCGCGTCAGATAACGCACATCAAGATCGCCACAGAGGATCTGCAATTCCTGATGCCG
Source organism: Pararhizobium sp. PWRC1-1 (assembly GCF_049897905.1). Lineage (NCBI taxonomy): Bacteria > Pseudomonadati > Pseudomonadota > Alphaproteobacteria > Hyphomicrobiales > Rhizobiaceae > Pararhizobium > Pararhizobium sp. PWRC1-1. Next base: position 60,176 of record NZ_JAFCXE010000025.1, read on the forward strand.
GGCTTTGGCCATCTGGTCTTCGAGCAGATTTGCCGAAGTCCGCTTCTGGAGCGTGCCACCGTCATCGAGGAGCCAGACGGTCAGCTTGTCGGCGGGATAATCCATCGCTTTCGCTGCGGCCAGGGTATTGGCGAGAAGTTGTGCGTCTTCGTTGTAAGTTGGCACAAAGACGTCGACACTTGGGTAATTGCCCGGAGAAGCAGCACGCGAGGGGCGCGATGGCAGCGGCATGGAGACGACGAACAGGCTGAGCGCCAGCATCATGACGCTATACATTTCCGCCAGATAGAGCAGGAAGCCGGGAATGAAATTTTCAAGCTGGTTGATCGGCGGCAGCGTGCTGGTGGTGCGCCAGTAAACGTAACGCATCACAATCGCCGTGCCGAAGGCCAGCGCAGTGAGACGCCATGTCCCTTCTGCCCTCAAGATCTTGATCACGGCCATGAAGGTAACGACGGCGATGCTGGCGATCAGCTGTGTTTGCAGATTGATTGGTAGGGTAACCAAGGCAATGACGCAAAGAGACGCAATTGCCCAGAAAACTATAATGCCGGCTTTGCGCATGGTTGTTGCCTTTCACGAGGCCGTTTGTCGGCAAGTCAATTGCCAACCGAAGTCCTCAAACGCCATGGTCAACTCAAACTGCAACCGGCAGTTCGGACCATGTCGAGGTTATTTGCATGGTACGGCACCCTCCGGCTGTCCCACACATCCAGGCGAAGGGACAACGGTACCACCTATATCGGCGCTTGAAGGTAAAGGAAGGGTTTCTTCCACCGCTGGCTGCTTGACCGGTTGGGCCTTTTCTGTGGATTGCACAACCGGTTTTTGCCGTGCGACGGGACGTGGTCTTTCGACCTCTACGGCCGGCTGCGCCGCTTTCCGCAGATCTTCTGTCTTCGGATAGATGGGATTTCCAGTTCGTCCCAAATTCGGGTCGACGGTTGGTGGCTCGCCGTATGGATTCCAGCCGGCAACATTGAACGCGCTGCGGATCGTGTATCCGTACATCGTGTTCAGGAGTTTTTCTTCGCTCGCACCTTCTTCGCACATCCGAAGGCGTACCTGGATGGTGCCACGGTTCTGAAACACCGTTCTGGCCTCTTCCGGCGAGCGTATCTGCTGCCAGCCATAGAAGCATGCGTCGTTGCCACGGCCGTGGCCATAGGCGTAGCTGAAGGGGCCATAGTTGTTCTGCAGGTAAACCGGCGATTGCCTGAGCAAGATGCCCGGGAGTTCGCGGCGCATTTCCTTGGCAATCTCGGTCGCGCGAATGGATGAGTAACCGAGCGACTGGGTCCCTTCAAATTGCGATCCGACAGGCCCGAACAGCTGGACGCGCAGGACATTCTGACCGGGTGTCGAGGCAGACGTAAACAGAAAGATGTCCTGCTGGGTTGCGTTGTGGAAGCGACGTTCGACGATGTTGACGACCGCCGGGCCGCCGGGAGCAGGCAGAGCAAACGCCGTTTCCTCGGGAACCGTAATTGCCGTGTCGGACAGCTTAACGCCGTCGCGGGGCGAACAGCCGGAAAGACCGGTCATCAGAACGATGACGGCAAGTCCGTATCGCAAAGCTGGTATTGGCAAAACAGGCAATTGGCCTCCGTTTGTTTCCTCGGAGAGGGATCGCGGCCAAGCGCGATTTCGAATCATATCGAGTCGAATCATGTCCCATTGATAGATCATGAGGCCGTCTTCTGGAATCCCTATAGATAGGGGGGCACTATTTGGAATTGCCAAATGGGCAGATCGAGCACGCCAATCGCGACGGCTGGACGATTCTAGTTGAGAAAAACCCGCACGCTGGCCGCCCGCCCAGCCGCGTCGATCACGGTCAGCGTGGAATAGCCGGCACCATCCGGCACCCATTGATTGACCCGGCGCCGCGATGTCTCGGGCAGCGGCTTGCCGTTGGCGAGCCAGCGGAAAGGAGCCCGCCCGCCCTGAAGCTTCAGGACAAGCGGCAGGGATATCCCATCCGTATCAACGCCCAGTTCGACGCGGGCGCCTTCAGGGGGATAGACGATCTGTGGTGCTGCCTCGCGGATCGTGGCCGAAACGAGACCGTTGGCGCTTAAGGAAAAACGGCGCTGGCTGATTGGCAATTCCGCCTGCGCGATGCGCACGGCACCAGCAGGCGCGCGGGGAAGCGGCGTCATGGCAACGCCTGATTTGGCAAAGCCCTCGAACAGGATCGGGGCTGCGGTTCCATAGCCGGTCAGGCCAGGCACTGCGCCATTGTCCGGGCGGCCGACCCAGACGCCGAGAACGTAGCGGCCGTCGAAGCCGACAGACCAGGCGTCACGGTAGCCGTAGCTTGTTCCTGTCTTGTAGGCGATGCCGCGCTGGACGGCACCTGCGGGGGGCAGAACGCCGGACAAGATATCGGCGATCTGCCATGTGGCAACCGGATCGAGAAGCGGCTCGTTTTCGATCGCGCCCGGTTGATCCCGAATGCCGTCGCCCAGCCGGACCGGCTTGCCGCGGTTGGCAAGGGCGGCATAGAGCTGCACAAGGTCTTTCAGATTGACCCCCAACCCTCCGAGACCGATCGCCAGACCGGGCGCCTCGTTCGGTGGCAGGATGGGCCTGACCTCGGCGCGGCGGAAGCGTACCATTAGCCGCGTTGGCCCAACGGAATCGAGCAGCCGCACAGCCGGAACGTTGAGAGACAGCTGCAGCGCCTGGCGGATGCTGACATCACCTTGATAGGTCATGTCGAAATTGCGCGGCCGGTAGCCAAAGAAATCCGCCGGTCGGTCTTCGATGATGGTTTCCTGGGATACCAGCCCTTCCTCGAAGGCAAGGCCATAGATGAAAGGCTTCAGCGTTGAGCCGGGGGAGCGTTTAATGCGTGTCATGTCGATCCAGCCGGAGCGGCTGGCGTCGAAGTAATCGGCGGAACCGAGTTCGCCGACGATCTCGCCGGTGCGCGCATCGGCCATGACCATGGCGATCGATACTTTAGCCCCAAGGCGGGCCGCTGCTTCCTTGGCGACCGTTTCCAGTCCCTTCTGGATCGTGCGCCGCAGCGTCGTCTGATGCTGGACAATCTTCGGGTCCTTGCGCCGCGCCGCCTCGGCGACGTGAGCGGCAAAGGCCGGCAGTTGCAGGCGCCGGCCCGGTACCGTGACCAAGGCGGCACGCTCCGCCTCCCCTTCCCCGATCACGGCGGAAACCGCCATGCGTTCCAGAACCCGTTGACGTGCCGTTTCCGCCGCCTTCAAATGACGATCGGGGCGCCGTTTCTCCGGAAGCTGCGGAAGCGCCACCAGCAGTGCTGCTTCTGACACGGTGAGACGTCGCGGCTCCTTGTCGAAATAGGCAAGACTTGCGGCGCGAATGCCCTCGATATTGCCGCCATAGGGCGCATGGGTGAGGTAGAGGTCGAGGATTTCGGCCTTGCTCAGGCGGCGTTCGATCTGCACTGCGCGCGCAAGCTGGCGAAACTTTGCTGCGAAGGAGCGTCCTTCGCGGGGTTCGATCAGCCGCGCCACCTGCATCGAAAGCGTCGAGGCGCCCGAGACGATCCGCCCGTGGGTCGCGAATTGCCAGGCGGCCCGCATCAAGGCGAAGGGATCGACGCCCTTATGCTCCCAGAAACGCTGGTCCTCGTAGGCGATGAGCATGCGGACGAATTGCGGGTCGACATCCGTGACTGTCGTCTGCAGCCGCCATCGGCCTTCCGGCGTCGCAAAAGCGCGCAACAGCTGACCGTCGGCATCCAGCACTTCGGCCGATACCGTACGTGCTGCTTCCAACGGCGGCGGATAGGCGCGGTCTACCGCTTCAAGACCGAACATGATGGCGACGCACAACAGTGCGGAGCCCAGCAATACGGCACAGGTTTTCGCCCAGAAAGACATTATTCGACCGCCTGAACCTCCATGCGCCCCATGGCGGAGCGCGCGGAGAATTGCGGCCGGTACATGTCTTCGACGCTGGCTGCCGGATGATCGTAGGTTCCCGGGGTGACGGCGCGAACGACATAGGCAACCGTGATCGTGCGGTTGTCACCGGCCGTGCGATCGAAGGCTGCGACGAAACGGTCGCTGCGGAACTCCGTATGGGCAGCCTCGACTTCGCCGATCCATTCGAAGTTCGACAGCTTGGCACTATCGACCAGGGTCGGATTGTCGATCTCGAAGCCGGCTGGCAAGAGGTCGGTGATCAGCACGCGCGACGGCCAGGTGTTGCTTTCCGTGGCGTTGATGACGACCACATAGCGCTCGTTTTGCTTGGCCTGAGTGACATTGGCCTCCTCGCCGTCGAGCGTGTAGTAGGTCCGCTCGATGGTAAAGCCGTTGCCGCCGGCCGGCAGCGGGAATGCCGGCGCCGCAACCGTCGTCACCACGGCAGCAACCGGTTCGCTCGACCGGTTGGTGATCGTCACCGGCTGGTCAAGGACCTCGTCACCGGTCAGTCGCGCCGCATAGCCACCGCTGCGCGGCGTACCGTTGATGTCAAGGTTGAGGTCACTGTCACCACCTTGAATGGCGCGAGCCGCCATCAGCGTCCACATCTGCTCCTGCGTGCTCGTATAGGATTTCTGCTCCCATTCACGGGCAACGATCTTGGCGAGTTGCGGGATGATCGTCGGCACGGGCCGGGCTTCTGCGGCGAGGGTCAGGACGGCGGCATCGTCCCGCAAGGCCGAGCCGTAATCGGAGCGATCAAGGCTGGCATTGCTTGCCGTCGTCGACATCTCCAGCGCATCTTCGAAAATGCTCTGGGAGCGCTGCGCATCGCCATAAAGGGCGAGAGCGGCGGCCAGATGCCCCTTCGACAACGGCGTCGGGAACTCCAAGAGCTTGGTGTCGGCGTAATAACGCAGGTCGCTGATCGCAGCCTTGCGGTTGCGGGCGAGGACGTAGAGAGAATAGGCAATCTCATTGCCCTGGCTCTTCATGTCGACATCATAGCTCATCGCATTCTGCAGGTTGTCGAGCGCTTGCACCATCGCCTGGTCCGGCACCTCGTACTTCTGTTCCCGGGCCCGCGTCAGGAAGTCGGTGACATAGGCGTCGAGCCAGAGATCACCGGAGCCGGGGCTCCAGAGACCGAAACTGCCGGTCGAGGATTGATAGGACAGCACCCGGTAAATGGCTTCCTGCACCCGCTTCTGCACATCGCCATCCTCCGGCAGGCCGGATTGTTTGGCGAGTTCGCTCAGGTAGAGCAGAGGCAGCGCCCGGCTGGTCGTCTGTTCGGCGCAGCCATAGGGATAGCGGTCGAGCGATGTCAGAAGTGCGGGAATGTCAAAGGCGGCGGAGCGGGTGACGCTGATGCTGACGGCCGATCCCTGCAGCATGCTTTCGGCTAACAGGTCGCCATCGACCTTCAAGCTGGCATTCGGCTCTATGGTCAGCGGATGCCGTGTCGTCAACGGCAGGGCAGCTGGCCGCACCGGAACGGAGACCGACTGTTGCAGCGATAGGCCATCGGCGCTGGTGAGCTCGATCGAGATCGCACCATTGCCTGGATGAACACCGGAGAGCGGCAGCGTCAGGTCGAACTTTCCACCCGGCTTAACGCTGAACGTCTGCTGCGCTTGTTCCGCGTCGATCATCACGGAGGAGCTGCTTGTCACCTTGAGGTTCAGGTCGCCGGCAGGACCATCGGTATTGGCGATGTCGAGCCGCAGTTCCGCCTTGTCGCCGGGCGCCAGGAATTGCGGCAGGCTTGCCGTCACCACGACCGGATCGCGAATGACGACATCGGTCGAAGCATGCCCGACGCCGGCCTTCGACCATGCGACGGCCATGACGCGGGCCGTGCCGTTGAACTGCGGAATATCAAAGCTGATGATCGCCTTGCCGCTCGCATCGAGCTGGACCGGGCCGGAGAAGAATGCCACCAGCTTTTCGGTCGGCGGCTTGCCCTGTAGCGCCATCTGGCCGCCGTCACCGCCGGTGCGCAGGCGCCCGGTCGCACCAAGCGATCCGTCGATCAGCCGTCCATAGAGGTCGCGGATTTCAAGACCGAGCTGGCGCTGGCCAAAATACCAGCCATCCGGATTGGGGGCTTCGTAGCGCGTTAGATTGAGAATACCGACATCAACGGCTGCAACCGTGACATAGGCTTCGTCGCCCACCCCTGCTCCGGTCACTTCCACCGGAATGTTCAACGTCTGGCGCGGCAGCGTCTTTTCCGGCAGATCGAGTTTGACGGACAGCTTGCGATCAGCAGGATCGACGGCGAGCCATTTGATGCCGATGGAGCGCATCGGCATGCGGCTCTCCTGCGCATCGCCTGGACGATAGAGCGTCGCAGTGACATAGGCGCCAGCGCCAAAATCGGCGGTGATCGGAATATCGACTTCGCCGCCCTCCGCAGGAATGGTCGCGGTTTTCGTGGCGATCAGCTTTTCCGAGCCGATCGTGACTAGAACTTCACCGGCGAAGCGCGGCGAGACGCGCAACTTAGCTGTATCGCCGATCGCGTAGTTTTGCTTGTCGAGCGCGACTTCCAGCCCGTCCGGTGTCTCCGTCGAGCTGGCCGTAACATACCAACCGGAATCGAACTCAACGCTCGATGTCGGGCCATCGATATCGGCGGTTTCGACCTCGAGCCGGTAGCGGCCCCATCCGGCCGATATGGCAATCTCGCTGCCATCCGTGGTGACGTCCAGCTTGCCTGTCGAAACCTGCTTGGTCGAGGTGACGGGTTCATATTTCCAGGCGGTGCCATCACGGTACCACTGATAGTCCTGCTCGATCCGCAGCAGCTTCCAGCTCAAGCCAGTCTTTGCCTGCTTGACGCCGCTCTGGTCGATGGCGATGACGTGGAATTTTCCAACTGCGTTTTCCGCGAGGTCACCGGAGAATTCCGGCTTGATACCGATCATCGAGCCGGCCGGCTTGACCGGCAGTGTCAGAGACCGCTCGACGGCACGGCCGCCGGCTTCCTGAACACGCACACTGATATTAGCGTTGAGCAATTGCGTGGTGGATGGGATATCCGTCAGATTGACGTCGAAGGTTGCCTTGCCGTCCTCATCGAGCGGCTCCAGGCCTTCGAGCGTCGTGCGGCTGTCTTCGGTGGCTTCCTCATCGGCAAGGCCGAAGAAGTAGCCCTTGAAATGGGCGCTTTCGCGGGTCGGCTTCAGGCCGACTTCGCCTTCGAGCTCGAGCCCTGCTGCCGGAGCACCATAGAGGAAGCGGCCGTCGATGGTGATCGGCGCCGGTGTATCGATCTCGATCTGCTTGGCGGTGCTTGCCATATCGAACTCGACCCGGTCGGGCACGAAATCATCGACCTGGAACTGCTTCTCGCTGATCGCCGTGCCCTTGGGATCGGTAAAAATCTGCACGGTCCAGGTGCCGCGCATGGCATTCGGCTGCAAAGGGAGATCGATCGCATAACCGCCTGCTAGTCCGCCATCGCTGACGACGCGGCGGTCTTCGACACCATCGGGGCGCATGAAGATGAAGGTCAGCGGTAGTTTTTCGATGGCCATTGAAGCGCTGTCGCGGGCGAGTGCTGAGACATGCACGGTTTCACCGGCACGGTAGATGCCGCGCTCCGTCCAGGTCAGCACGTCAATGGCGCCGGGTGCTGCACGTCCGGTAACACCGCGGTCAGACAGGTCAAAGCCGGCACGTGTCAGGTCGAGGAAAACGAAATCGTTCGCGCCGCTCTTTGCGGTGATGACGGCCGGTGTCATGGCGGCGGTGCCGCGCAGCAGGCCAGCGTCAAAGGTCGCGCGGCCATCGGCGTCGGTGGTGGCAGTGCCCAGGATTTCATTGTTCTTGGCAAGCAGCGTCAGTTCGATCCCGGCCAGTTGTTTGGCCGATGCCAGCGACCGGGCAAAAACGGAGAGCCCGTCGGTGCCGGAATAGGTGGAGAGGCCGATATCCGAAATGACGAACCATTGTGTCGCCTGGCTGTCCCATTCGTTGGAAGCGCCCGTTGCCGAAACGGTGGTCAGCACATAAACGCCGGGCTTGCGTTGCGGTAACGCTTCATCAACTGGGAAGCTGGTGACGACTTCCTTGTTGAGATCGGTCGCAATGTCAATCGCCCCCTGCCAGACCATTTCGCCATTTTCGTCCTGGATGCGCTGGGCGCTGTAGCCGTCGAGCTGGGTCAGGAATTGCGAGGCGGTCAACAGCGAGGCAATGTTGCGGTCACCGATGCGGTAGAGCTTCAGGTTGGCGCTGGCGGTGTTGACTGAAACGATCGGAATGCCGCGGCGGGCGGTGCCCGGCAGGACGAAGCTGTCGCCGGTAAAGCGCACCATCGCCGCACGATCGGGGACATAGACGTCGAGATTGACGTTGGCTTCCAGCGGTTCATCGACGGAGGAAGGCAGGCCCGATCGGAAGGCGATCTTGTATCGCTGGCCGTGGCCGAGACCCTCGACACAGATTTCGCTGCCCTTGGCTTCGACGGCCTTGGGTGTGGCGCCATCCAAAAGGACAAAGGGTGTGTAGTCGACGCCTGCCTTGACCAGCGGTTCGGAAAACTGGACGCAGACCCGTGGCGTGGCGCTGTCGGAATCGATCTTGTGTTCGGTTACGCGAAACCCCTGACGGGTGCGCAGGTCAGTATAATCGGCGCGAACGGATTTGGCTTCGACCAGCTCGAGGCTGGCCTTGTAGGCGCTGAGCGCGCCGCGAAAATTCTCGACGTTCTTAAACGCGGTCGCCAGCACGGCGAGCGCCTCTGCCCGCGCCTGCATGGTGCGCGATAGCTGATAGGCGTTCAGCGCGGCAAACGATGCCTGGGTTGCAAAGTCGGCATTGCCGAAAACGCGGTTTGCCGCACGTGCGGCTTCGATCCACAGCGCGCCATCGTCGGGCGTGATGGAGAGCGCACCCTGAAAAGCCTTTAGCGCGGGGGCAATATTGCCAGCTGCAAGTTCACGGTAGGCTGCAGCCTTGCGGCCATTCAGACCAAGTGCATCCTGGTCCAACAGGACAGAAAGATTGTCCTTGGTGGCGCGCGCGTCATTGAGAAGCTGTTCCGTGACGAAGGCCAATGCTGGTGGAGCACCGATATCCGGTTCTGCCGCGGCGGCGGCAACGATCTTCCCGGCAACGGCGCCAGCGAATGTGTTCAGCTTATTATAGTCGGTTTTGAGGAAGCACCATTTCACCTTGGGATTATAGGTGAAGGCGCGGCAGGAGGAGTCCGCGACGCAGACCTTCTCGCAATCGGCAAGGGAGACGTTCTGTTCGGTCCGCAGGTCGAAGCCGAAATAATCCCCGTCCTGCGTGGTGACGATGTGCCTGCCCGTTTCGGCCGCCTGGACGGCTGGAGAAAACGCAATCGCACTGAGAATAATCGCTGAAAACCGGATAAACGCGCGCATAGACAAAAGTCCTCCCCAACGCTGCCGTTTTGACCGGTTTACTCTTTAGGCTCGCCTTGAGCTTGTCAACCGGACATGGGCAGCGGCTGTTCCGTAGCTACTGCCCTGGTTAACGGTTGAACGTTACGATTTAATCGCGGCGTTACGAATAAAAACGTCGATCCCGGCTTTATCCTGTCAGGACTGCGACACCTTGAGCGGCGGACGGTGATCGCCGGCGATCGTTTCGCCGAAAGGGCCGGTATTGGCACTGGCCCGGTGGGTCTTGACCGGGTGGTTGAGCGGCAGGTTCGGCAGTACGAGTTCGCCGAACCGGTAAGCCTCCTCCAGATGCGGGTAACCGGAGAAGATGAAAGTATCGATGCCGATCTGGCGGTATTCGTCGATCCGCGCCTTGACCTGATCGGGATCGCCGACCAATGCGGTCCCTGCCCCGCCGCGCACGAGCCCGACGCCAGCCAACAGGTTGGGACTGATTTCCAGTTTGTCCTTGCGGCCGCCGTGCAGTTTGCTCATCCGGCTCTGGCCGACGGAATCCATCCGTTCGAAAACCTTCTGGGCCGCGGCGATCGTGTCGTCGTCGACATATTTGATCAACTCGTCGGCAGCGGTCCATGCTTGCCTGGCTGTCTCGCGGACAATGACGTGAAGGCGGATGCCGAAGGTGACCTCGCGGCCTTCCGCTTCTGCGAGTGCCCGCACCTCTGCCACCTTCTTTGCGACATCCTCGGGTGGCTCGCCCCAGCTCAGGTATTTGTCGATGGTACGGGCCGCAACCTGCTGCCCGACGCCGGAGGAGCCGCCAAAATAGAGTGGCGGATGTGGTTCCTGGACTGGGTTGAACAGGAGTTTTGCATCCTCGATATCGAAGTGCTTGGTCTTGGTGGTGACGTCTTCGCCGCGCAGCACGGCCTTGTAGATGTTGATGAACTCTTCGGTGACCTCGTAGCGTTCCTCATGCGAATAATGGATGCCATCGCCCTTGTTCTCGATCGGGTCGCCGCCGGTGACGACGTTGATCAGCAGGCGCCCGTTGGAGATCCGGTCGAGTGTCGCGGTCATGCGGGCGGCCAGCGTCGGGCTAAGCAGGCCGGGACGCACGGCGACGAGGTAACGCAGCTTTTCCGTCAAGGGCGCCAATGCGGAGGCAACGATCCAGCTGTCCTCACAACTGCGGCCGGTCGGGATCAGCACGCCGAAATAGCCGAGCGTGTCGGCAGCTTGGGCGACCTGTTTGAGGTAGTTGAGATCGACATTGCGGCCGCCGATTGATGTGCCGAGATAGCGGCTGTCACCATGGGTCGGCAGAAACCAGAGAACGTCGATCTTTTCCGGAACGGTGCTCATGAGTGATTGTCTCCAGCGTGTGCGAGATGCGGAATGGGCCTGCTCTTAGTTTTTCCGGGAACGCTCAGGAGTGCAAAAGTATAATATCTATAAACTTTATTGTGTATGGAAAATCCGTTCGGGTTTGCGACCTTCTTGAGGCGTTAAGCCCATCGACAGCGGAAACGCAGAGGTGCATGCCAAGAAACACCGGGTGCAGCGCCAGCTGGTTGGGGACCAATTGCCGCGTCAGCTTGCCTGCAATTGTGGCAGCGATCGTGCGCCGATCAGGGTTGCGGCGGCATAGGTCTGCGTCACGATCTCCGGAACCAGGTCGATATCGGGCAGTGAGCCGAGACCGAGAGGTCCTACGGCGAACAGGCCGGCTGGCCGGCCCTTTGGCGTCACCAATTCTCCCGCCGGATTGACGGCGAGGCCGAGGTCGAGCTCGTCTGTCGCTGCAAGGCCCGCCTCGAGGAGGTCGACGACAACAGGATCCTTGAGGTCCGGCGACAGGCAGCGGCAGTCGATCACCTCGTCGGCGGAGAAACGGCTTTCAGCGGCCTGCCCGGCCCACCGCACCAAAAGGCCATCCGGTGTCCGTTTCAGCGTTGTGCCGCGCTTCAGTTCGGTCAGGCCGCTTGCGAACTCGCGTTCCAGTCTGGCATGCACGTCGGCTGGAAGCCGGTTGCGATGGCTGTCGTAGATCGCGCGCAGATGCCGGTTGAACTGGCGTTTCTCGCTCGGTGGCAGCGATGCCCAAAGGGTACGGGCGCGCTTGCGCAGGCCGTTCATCGCCGCCTGCCAGCTCCAGCCGTTTTCTTCGGCCTCGGCGCAGGCGTCACGCACGAAACGCACGATGTTGCGCAGTTGCGACGGCATGGGTTGCGTTGGGAAAACCGCGTCCGCAGGCATGCGCGTATGCGGCTGCGGCAGGAAACCGCGGCGCGACAGGATGGTGATGTGGCCGGTAAAGCCGCCGTCGCGTAGTTGCAGAACCTGATCGACAGCGCGCAGACCATTGCCCATGACGACCACATGCCGGCGTGTCTCGCTGCGTTCAAGCAAGAGGGCATCCATATCCTGCTCGGTCGTTTCCAGCGGCGGCTTTAAACCGTAGCCGGTGGCAAGCACAACCGTGTCGTAGATCGCCTCGCCGCCATCGGCGAGGCTCAGCGTGAACAGGCCGTTGTCATTGCGGCGGATATGGGTGATGCCCTCGTTGGACATCTGCACAGTTACATCCGTTCGCTGCGCCAGTGCTTCGGAAAAGCGCTGATAGACATAATCGCTGAAAGTGACCTTCGGCACAAAAATCTGACCAAATCCGGGTATCGCTGCCGACACGGCCTCGCGGAATGGTGCATTCGCCTGCAGCCAACGGGTAAAATCCTTCGGCTCGCCGGTCGAAACGGAAAGGTCGCGGGCGCGGCTGTTGAGAATTTCGGTGGATCGCGCCGTGGCCAACGCCTGGCCCCCGCTGATGATCGGGCGGGGATCGAACATGCGCAGCCGGAATGGCTGGTTGACCGACTTCAAAAGGGCGATGGCCATCATCAGGCCGGAGAACCCCCGGCCGACGATGGCGATCTGCAACGGCTGATCGCTACGCGGACTGAAGGGCGACGAAAGACCATAAACCGTCATATCATTTCCTCCCCGCATCATGCGGCTGGATGGTTGAACCTCGGCACCCCTACTCAAACGCCAGTTCATCAATATGCGGTATACTCTATGTTTTTAATCATCTTAACCACGGAGGACCCGTCCTATCAAGCCGTTTTCACGTCCTCTTAAAACGCAATATGTTTCCGTAACTTAATGGGCAGAGCTTGAAGACTGCACCTTCCGGCAGAGCCGGAAGCAACTTCACAACCCAAAATATCACCGATTGGCGCGGTCGGAGCGCAGCTTCTCAAACCGGCGCAGGAAGACGTCGATATCGCTGCCGCTACGCTGCAGCTGTCTCTTGCGGACCACGACACACATCACACGGGCGGCCGTGGAAAATGTCATCTCGTCCAGTGAGCTGTGGCTGCTCCTAGGCTTGGTCAGCCGTTCGGTAATGGCGCTGACCAGGTTATTCGGCAGGATATCGGTGCAATCGCGCATATGATCGAACACCAACCCGATCGGCACTGGCATGCCAAGATGGAAAACCAAGGGAACGTCAGTTTCATCCCCCCAGTCGTCATAGGCTTCCAGTGCATCGCGAAACAGCAGATGCAGAGTGATCGGGGCATGGCCTTCATGCAATTCGGGTAGAAGGTTGCTCATCTGCACATCCTCATCGTTGTGAACGGTGTTTGGTGCCGACAGAAATCGACTTGACGCAAAAATGCACGACAACACGGATTGTTCCGCCTTGCTCAAAATAAATTCGCAGGGGGATATCCGAATGCTCCGCCATGGGCCAATGGCGCGGCGGAGCTCGCCTTCTTTCAGTGCAGCCCGCCGACACCGAGAAGCCGGTCCACCGCATCATGATCGGCGGCCAGTGCCTGCGGCGTGCCGCTCCAGGCCACCCTGCCCCGCTCAAGAACGATCACCTGATCGGCAAAATCGAGCGCGCTCTGGATGCGCTGCTCGACAAGCACGATGGTCATGTTGCCGGTGCGCGCAAGCTCGGAAAACGCTTTCATCAGTTCTTCGCAGATGACCGGTGCCAGGCCCTCGAGCGGTTCATCGAGCAACAGAACCGTGGGACGGCCAAGAATGGTTCGAGCAGTCGATAGCATCTGCTGCTCGCCGCCGGAAAGCTGAGAGCCAAGGTTCCCCTTGCGCTCTAAAAGACGGGGAAACATCGCGTAGGCATCCTGGAGATCGCTTTTCGGCCGATCCTTGAGGCCGACGAACAGGTTCTCCTCGACCGTCAGCGTTGGAAAGATGCACCGCGTCTGAGGCACGTAGCCGAGGCCGGTGCGGGCGCGTAGCGCGCTTGAAATTCCGGTGACGTCGGTTTCGCCGATACGGATGCGCCCGTCATAGCGTTTTGTCTGCCCGGCCAGGGTTGCCAGCAGGGTTGTCTTGCCCATGCCGTTGCGCCCAAGCACCGCCAGGCGCTGCCCGGGGGGAACGGAGAAGGAGACGTTTTCCAGAACCCGTGTCGGACCATAACCGGCCGAGAGGTTTTCGACATCAAGCGGCGTGGCTTGCATTGGCATAGCTCCCCAGATAGGCCTCGCGCACGGCGGCGTCCTTGGTGACATCGCCGGGCGAACCGTCGAAGATGATGGTGCCGGCAGCCAGCACGATGACCCGCTTGGCAAAGCGGAAAACCAGATCCATGTCATGCTCGATCATCAGCACGGCAAGATCGTCGGGCAAATCGGCAAGTGCCTGTTCGATACGGCCAGTATCGCTCTGGGGCACACCCGCGGCCGGTTCGTCGAGCAACAGGACTTTCGGTTTGAGGGCCAGCGCCATGGCGATTTCGAGCAGGCGCTGCTGTCCATAGGCGATCTCGCTCACCTTGCGGTGCATCAGGTCGGCCAAGCCGAGCTTGCTCAGCAGCAAGCTTGCCTCGTCCATGACGTCCGGCATCGACAGGAAGTTGCCGAACATCTTTCCAGCGCGTCCGTCCCGTTGCAGGATGGCCAGGGCAACATGTTCGGCCGGTGTCATCTCCTGAAACAGCCGCGTTACCTGAAAAGAGCGGACCAGCCCGCGCCGGACGCGGCCGATCGCATCGATTTTCGTGACCGTTTCCCCATTGAGACGAACCTCGCCGGAATCTGGCCGCAGATTGCCGGTGACGAGATTGACGAAGGTGGTCTTTCCCGCGCCGTTCGGGCCGATCAGCGCTACCCGGTCACCCGGCGCCATCGACAGTGAGACGTCATTGGTGACCGTCAGGCCGCTGAAGGCTTTTTTCAGATTGAGAACGTCGAAGACCGCGCTCATGTGCGTTTCTCCAGGCGGCGGGCGATGATATCGGCCGCGGTGCCATAAACCCCTTTCGGTGCGAACAGGACGACCGCGATCAGAAGGGCGCCGACCATCGTCAGCCAGTGGAAGGGATTGGCCGCGGAAACATAATCCTCGAACAGCATGAAGACGACCGTACCCATTAACGCGCCAAACAGTGATCCTGTGCCGCCGAGAACCAGCATGACCAGGGCCTCGGCCGATTGGGTGAAGGACAGGCTGTCGAGACCGACGACCTGCGTCGATATCGCGTTCAGGGCGCCGCCCGCGCCGGCGACAGCACCGGAAATCACGTACATCTTGATCAAGGTGATTTTCGGCGAGGCGCCCATGGCCATGATGCGCAGCGGATCTTCCTTTATACCACGGCAGAGCATGCCAAACGGCGAGCGCACCAGAAAACGCAACAGGACGAAAACCGCAAGCAGCAGAAAGACGCCGAGTATGTAGGCTGTCTGGCCCCAGAGGTCGAACTCGAACCTGCCGAACAACGGGTCAGGTGAAATTCCGGACAAGCCGTCGCTGCCGCCCGTCCATGAGGATGCCTTGTTGGCGAATTCGTGGAACAGGTAGATCAACGAAATCGACAGGACGAGCTGGGGCAACCCGTGTGCCCGCAGGATGATCACACCGCAGATGAGGCCAGCGATCGCTCCGCCAAGAATACCGGCAAGCGTCATCAGCAGCGGGTCGGTAATCCCGTAATGGGCGGCGGCAATCCCGGCTGCATAGGCGCCAGATCCGAAAAGGGCGGCATGGCCGAGCGTCGCCACGCCACAATAACCGGTGACGAGATCGAGCGACAGAACCAGCAGCGCGATGGCGATGATCCGGGTCAGAAGCGCGAGGTTGTCGGGAAACAGGAGATAACCGATGGCGGCTGCGACGATGATCGCGCCGATGCCTATTAGGTCGCGGGCGATGCTGCGGTTGGGGCGAGTGGTCTTGCCGATCGTTTCATGGTTCATGCTGAGCGTCATCCTAGCGTGTCCGTCCGGCAAGGCCACGCGGGAAAATGCAGATGATGGCAATCACCGCGAGGTAGAAGAAGAATTCGCCGAATTCCGGCATGAGATAACGGCCTGTCGTATCGATTCCGCCCAGCAAGAGGCAGGCAAGGAGCGCTCCGGGGATGGAGCCAGCGCCGCCAACGGAGACGACGACCAGGAAGGTTACCATGTAGCGCAGGGCGTAATATGGTTCGACCGGTAGAAGCTCGGCACCCAGCACGCCGCCAAAGGCCGCGAGGCCGACCGCGACTGCAAAACTGACTGCATAGATGATTTCCGTACGCACACCGAGGGCGGCAGCCATGGAGGCATTGTCGACGGAGGCGCGCAGCTTGACGCCGAAGGCCGTTTTTTCGATCGCATACCAAAGTCCGCCGGCGACGGCCAGACCACAGACAATGGCAAAGAGGCGGTGCACCGCGATGGTGCGGAAGCCGAGATCGGCCGAGCCCTGGAGCACCGGGGGTAATGGGATCGTCTTCAGCGTCGGGCCAAAGACATAGTTGGCAATGCCGATGATACAGAAGGTGATGCCGATGGTCATCAACACTTGCGTCAACTCCGGTGCGCCGTAAATCCGCCGATAGAGCAGCCGCTCGATGGGAATAGAAATGATGACGGTCCCGAAAACAGCCAGCAGCACGGCTGCGGCGTAGCCGAGCCCGAGGTCTTGCGCTGCGTAGGACGCGATATAGCCGCCGATCATGGCAAAGGCGCCATGGGCCAGATTGACGACGCGCATCAAACCCATGGTGACCGAGAGGCCGATCGAAATAACGAAGAGCACCATGCCATAGGCAAATGCGTCGATGGCTATGCTGAAGACTGTCTGCATCGCGCGATGTCCGTTTGATTGTTTGCGGGAGATGAGAGCCCTCTCCGCCGCTGTCGTAAAATCGGGGCAAGGTACCAGCGTTGCGGGACGTGTCGCCGCGCAGCCGGTACGATTTGACGTTGGGCTTTTACTTGACGGCCGCCAGCCCAGGGTCGCCCTGCTTTTCGAAGGTCTGGATTTCCTTGTTGTAATAGGAGCCGTCATCCGCCTTGGTAACTTCGCGCAGATAGATGTTCTGCGTGACGTGGCGCGATTCCGGATCGATCGAGACCGGGCCGCGCGGGCTGATCCATGACAAGCCCTTTACCGCATCGACGGCTTTCTGCGCATCCTGTTCTCCGCCCGTCGCCTCGATCATCTTGTAGATGACGTTCATGCCATCAAAGGCTCCAACCGAGGGGAAGGAAAGCTCGGCAGGATTGCCGATCGCCTTGGAGGCCGCTTCGACGAATGCCTTGTTTTCCGGAGAATCGTGGGAAACCGCATAGTGAAATGTCGTCTGGATGCCGAGGGCAGCATCACCAAGCGCCGGCAGGTCGGATTCCTGTGTCAGGTCGCCGGGGGCGAAAAACTTGATGCCGGCGGCCTTCAACCCGTTATCATTGTAGGCCTTGACGAAACCGAGTGTCGTTGGACCGGACGGCAGGAAGGCGAACACGCCCTGCGCACCGGAATCCTTGATGCGCTGCATGATCGGGCTGAAGTCATTGGTTGAAAGCGGCATGCGGATCGCCTCGACGACGGCCCCACCCTCTTTCTCGAAGCCAGCCTTGAATGCGTTTTCGGCGTCGATGCCGGGACCGTAGTCGCTGACGATGGAGATGACTTTGGCTACGCCGGCATCATGCGCCACCTTGGCGATTGGCGTGGAAGTCTGCCAGGTGGTGAAGGAGGTACGCACGACCAGGGGGCTCTTGGTGACGATCGCAGAAGTCGCAGCGTTCATGACCACCAGCGGTACGTTTGCCTGCTTGAGGATTGGTGTGACGGCCATCGCATCGGGGGTGAAATAGAAGCCGGCGAGATACTGCACCTTTTCCTTGACCACGAGTTCCTGCGCCAGCGCCTTGGATTGGGCCGGGTCGGCCGCCGGCAGGTCGCGATAGATGATCTCGACTGTGTCATCGCCGATCGTTGCCCCGTGCATCGCCATATAGGCGTCGATGCCGGCTTTGAAGTTCTTGCCCTGCAAGGCAAACGGTCCTGAGAATGGACCGACGACACCGATCTTGATGGTGTCGGCATAGGCACCGCTGCCCATGATGATGGCCGCGAACGCGGCGATGATGGCCCGTTTCATGAATTCCTCCCTGGACGGCCGGCGCGCTCCCGGGAGCCGGCACGAAATGACTGACAGAATAGTCATCCCAGTTTGTCATGAGGATTGGTAATGTAAAATGAAATAACCGAGGGTTTTCCATAAGCATATGAATATGAATTCGCCTCGCTAGCCACCTGGACAGGCGGCTAAGCGGGCAATTTTTGGGATAAATGCGGGGATGGACCGGGTGGAGCCATGCCGGCACGATCTCGTCCGCGTTTGTCTTTTCGCGGAAATTTCAATGTCCTTCTTCGGCCTTCCTCTGCAGTTGCCCCGCCCCGGCAACAGCGGTCGGCCCGCGTGTTGGTTCATTAAACCATAAGGGCCCCTTGGAGCATGAGGGCACTCAATGTCCGAGTGCCCTGCATCCGGGTAAACCACGTTCGTCAAGCCGGGAACACCAACCGTTGAGTGGGCGAGCCCTTGTCGCAGAGCGCGTCGATGTCGAATTCGGACACCCAAGTTTGGCGGTAGCTGCCGCGGATCCTCCATCACCAGCCGCAACCGGGGCGATTGCCGTCAGGCGGTCGTCGGGATGATTGAGCCGCTGCTTCTCGCTCGCCGTACGCATACCTTAGGGACATAGAGATATGGCTGGACATCTGCTATCGAGGTTTTCCGTCGAGCATGTCCGTGCCTGATGCACGCAGGCTTTCCATTCTGGCCTTGCCGTAATCGCGGGCTTCTGTCTCGGTACGAAACGATTTATGTTCGCTGTTGCTGCCGTGGAAAATTGTAACCTGCCAGGCGTTTCTGGAGAAGCTGATGTCGAGCCTGACATTGGGGCGTTGCGATGAGTTCATTGCAAAGTTCCTCAGCCAACCTGCCAACAATCCGTTGGCTATCAAAAAAGGGGTTCAACACTGCCAAATCGCGGCCCCCGTGGGTGCGCCGCGTGCTGGCCGAATTAATTAGTGTAACAAACATCAGTCTCCATCCCCCAGATAGGGGGTAATCATCCAAAATGTTCGGGGATAACCTGTTGCTTCCGAATAGAACCGGCAAACGGCTACTTTCCACATATTGCGCGCGAGACAAGACGAAGACACACTAATGTCACCAATCATCCAGGAGGGCGGCATGAACGACAGAGCTTTGTCAAATGAAGACGTCTTACTTCTGAAACGCGCCCTTTACGGACGCTGCTCGCATCTCGGGATCAGTCCCGAAGGTAGCGCGGCCCAGTTTGAGGCCGTCCAGTTGATAGAACTGTTTCGCAGTGGCATCCGGGACGAGCAGATATTGGCGATGAGACCGATCCATATGGCTGCGGAACAGAGGAAACACTGATCTGCCGTGCCGAAAAGGCCCAAATTAAAGAAACCCGTCAACGCACTGACGAGTTAAACATCGTTTGGAAAATATCGTGTTGAAAACCACGGGCAATCATCAAATCAAAATGCTGCCACTGTGGAAGCCAACCCAATTTCAATGGGCGGCCGACGATTAGCATATACTTATATAAGAGTCGAGTTGCCATTTTTGGTGTGAACATCGAACATTCGGCGAACGAGGGGCGAACATTCGGTAACGACGACCTTTGGGCGAGCCCGCAAGTTGGCCGCTCGTTGGCAGTCCAATGAACCATCGTGGAATTTAGACCTCTGCCTTAACGGGGAACCTCGATCGTGCGCGCTTTCACCTGCACGGCGCGTCCGGCACCCCATCCGGCTATACCAGCGCATAACCCCAGCAGGATGAAGAGACCGGCACTGGCAGCAAAACCACCCGTCCAGGAATGGAGAAGGCCAACGATCAACGGCCCGATTGCAGCCAGGAGATAGCCGACGCATTGCGCCATACCCGATAGATGTGCTGCTACATGCGCATCTGGGGACCGTAGCACGATAATCGTCATGGCCACGGCTATGAGGCCACCTTGACCGATGCCCTGCAAGATTGCCCAGATCCAGACCATCGACAATGGGGCGAAAAGCAGACCAAGCAAAGCAATGACCGCTGCGGCAAGCAGCGTCACCACGACCATGCGCTGGTCCCTGCAGCGCACCGCGATATGCGGGATGACGAGGCAGGCGCAGGCCTGGACCATGACCGACACAGAAACGATTGCCCCTGCCGTAATTCCGTCGAGCCCTCGCTCGCGCAGGATTGGCACAAGCCAGCCGAAAACCGAATAGGCAAGCGCTGACTGGAACCCCATGAACAGTGTCACCTGCCAGGCAAGTGGATCACGCAAAAGCCCCTGGACACGAAATCCGGATTGCTTGGGGCGGCGGCTGAGCGAAAGCGTCTGTGGCAGCCACAACAGAAGAACAACGAAAGCAGGCAATGCCCAGGCCCCCAGGGCCGCAGGCGCTGAGCCATTGAGGAGACGTTCTATCGGCAAGGTGAAGCCGGCAGCGGCGGCAGCACCGGCGCAAAGCGCCATTGTGTAGCACCCGGTCATCAAAGCTGCCTTGTCGGGGAAATCGCGCTTGACGAGACCGGGAAGAAGTACGTTGCCGACGGCAATGCAGGCGCCGGCGAGCGCCGTTCCGAGAAAAAGAAGCGGGATGGAATTGAGACTTCGAAGTGCAGTTCCGAGCATCAAAAGAGCAAGGACACCCAGAAGGGTTCGCTCCGTTCCGATCTTCTGCGCCAGCCATGGCGCCAGCGGGGAAAAGGCACCGAGGCAGACGACCGGCAGCGTGGTGAGCAAGCCAATGCCTTCGGCAGACAGACCGAATGTTTGCGCAATTTCCGGAAGCAATGCAGAGGCACTGGAAAAGATCGGGCGGAGATTGAACGCGATCAGAACGAGGCTGGCACCGAGCAGGAAGCGCGCGACTGCACTCGGCGGCGTGATGACGCGCGGTTGCGGCACGCTATCGACCTCGGCGTCGATCAGTTGATCATCGATAGCCTGGAGCGGCCTTGAGGATTCCGGTACGGCAGTCATGAGAGCAGCTCCTGTCGAGTGCGGCCAGTATCGGGGCCATGAAGCGGCGCGTCGCCACATCGGCCTTGTCCGGTGAACCGGAGGCGATGGCGTCGATGATATCCGCATGCGCCTGCATGTCAGGTTCGGGGAGTTGATCGCTCAATGTCGCTTCGATGGTTTCGCGGATGGAGGCGGAGAAAAATTCATAGATCTCGATCATCGCCTGATTGCCTGACGCGGCAACGATAGCCTTGTGGAAGGCGAGGTCACGGATGATGTATTCCTCGCGGTCACCCTCGCCGCTCTGGCCGCGATGTTCAAGAAGTAAACGCAAGCCCAGTACTGCCGCTGGAGCGTGACGGATAGCGGCCATCCGCGCGGCTTCGACCTCCAGTGCACATCGTGCCTCCAACAGGTCGCGCAAGCCGGCACCTCGTGCACGAGAAAAACTTTCGCTGGGGTCGGTCTTTGAGCGAACATATGTACCCGAACCTTGTCGGGTTTCGAGATATCCCCTCGCCACAAGAACGCGCACCGCCTCGCGCACGGTACCGCGGCTCACAGAAAGCAAGGATGACAGCGTCGCCTCATTGGGCAACTGACCCCCGACTGGCCATCGGTCGGAAAGAATTTCCGTTCGGATTGCTTCAACAGCAGTGTCGGCGAGATTGGTTCGGGAAAGCGGTTGCATGAGCCTAATCATCAAGTCATCGGATGACTTGATGATTAGGCTCATCGGTCTGGGGCGTCAAGGCTGTGCAGGGTAGTTGCCAACGGCATCTGAAACACGAACAATTTCAATGAAGAATTTAGGAAGTAAAGAAAATCCTTTGCCATGCGTATCTATTTTACCTCCTGTAGAGCTGTGAAAACACTCTTGTGACGGCGTGAACGCTGCAACGCCGGCACACGAAATTCAAGCCGATTCGCAAAAGTCTTGACAGTACGTGGAGTAGAACATAGCATGAACAACTATGAAAAAGTCGCTGAACGAACGATTGGCCATCCTTTCTGATGCGGCCAAATACGATGCTTCCTGCGCCTCAAGCGGAACAGTGAAGAGAGATTCGTCAAAGTCCGGCGGGCTGGGATCGACAGAAGGATCGGGCATTTGTCACGCCTATGCGCCGGACGGACGCTGCATTTCCCTGCTCAAGATCCTGATGACGAATTTCTGCATTTACGACTGCGCCTATTGCATCAACCGCTCGTCTAGCAATGTCGAGCGGGCGCGGTTCAGTGTCGAGGAAGTCGTCTGGCTGACCTTGGAATTCTACCGGCGCAATTATATCGAGGGCCTGTTCCTCTCGTCCGGGATCATCCGCTCGTCGGACTACACGATGGAGGAAATGGTCCGCATCGCGCGGGAATTGCGCGTCACCCATAATTTCGGCGGCTATATCCATTTGAAGTCCATTCCAGAGGCCTCGCCCCTGTTGATCGAACAGGCTGGGTTTTATGCCGATCGCCTGTCCATCAATATCGAACTGCCCACCGATACAGGACTGACCCGGCTTGCGCCGGAAAAACGGCCGGCCAATATCCGCAAGTCGATGGGCGAGCTCAGGCTGAAGATCGAGGCCGCCAATGATCCGACGCTGCAGACCAAGCGGCGCAAGCGGTTCGTACCTGCCGGCCAAAGCACGCAGATGATCGTCGGCGCAGATCAAGCCAATGACAAGGTGATCCTTGGTACCAGCGCCCGGCTTTAC
The DNA here is from genome assembly GCF_049897905.1 of Pararhizobium sp. PWRC1-1. Taxonomy (NCBI): domain Bacteria; kingdom Pseudomonadati; phylum Pseudomonadota; class Alphaproteobacteria; order Hyphomicrobiales; family Rhizobiaceae; genus Pararhizobium; species Pararhizobium sp. PWRC1-1. The sequence goes on from NZ_JAFCXE010000025.1 coordinate 82,507, forward strand.
GGTAGCTACGGTCTGCGCCGGGTATATTACTCTGCCTTCAGCCCGATTCCTGACGCCTCGAAAAACCTGCCTTTGATCAAGCCGCCTTTGATGCGCGAGCACCGGCTTTACCAGGCGGACTGGCTCTACCGGTTTTATGGCTTCGGCATCGAGGAAATTACCGAAAACCAGCCGGATGGCATGTTGGACCTGAAGCTTGATCCGAAACTCGCGTGGGCGCTGGTCAACCGCCATCGCTTTCCGGTGAATATCAACACGGCGGAGCGCGAGATGCTATTGCGAGTGCCGGGACTGGGAACGAAGGCGGTCAACGGCATCCTCTCGGCACGCCGCCACCGCCGTTTGCGGCTGGAGGATCTGGCGCGTCTGCATGTGTCGATCAAGAAAGTGCAGTCCTTCGTCGTAACCGAAGGCTGGACGCCGCATCGGCTAATTGATCGTTCCGATCTACGCGCCATGTTCGAACAGAAGCCTGAGCAGCTGGTCCTGTTGTGATGGTGACGGTGTTGCTGGATGGCCGGGGAGATTTGACCGAGTGGCGGGAGGCTGCTCGGTCTCTGCTGCTTGCCCGCACAGAGCCGCGGACGATCGACTGGCGTTGCAGGAGCGACGCGGCAAGCGACCTGTTTGGACCTGCCGTTGAAACGCCGGGTACGACTATAGCCGCTAGTGCGACAGCGCCTACCCTGACGGTTCCGAAGGCATTCCTTTCACTGGCGCAAGCTGTGATTTGCCACAGCGATCCCTTGCGTTTCCAGCTTCTCTACCGCGTTCTCTTTCGGCTGCAGGAGGAGCGCACGCTTTTGGAGGTGCTCTCCGATGCGGATGTGGCGCAGTTGAATGCGATGGAAAAATCCGTGCGGCGTGATTGCCACAAGATGACAGCGTTCGTGCGGTTCAAGGAAGTCGCTGCCGAAGAGGCGCATGCGCGCCGGCGCTTTCTGGCCTGGTTCGAGCCCGATCATCATATCGTCGCGCGCGCGGCACCGTTTTTCCAGCGCCGGTTTACCGACATGGACTGGATCATTGCAACGCCCAAAGGCACGGCGGCCTGGGACGGGGAGGCTTTGACGATTTCGGCGGAGCCGGCGGAAAATCCGATGCTGAGTGATCAAACTGACGCGCTGTGGCGCACCTATTTTTCCAATATTTTCAATCCGGCTCGTCTGAAGGTGAAGATGATGATGACGGAGATGCCGAAGAAATACTGGAAAAACCTACCGGAGGCGGAGCTTATTCCGAGCCTGATTGCCGGTGCCGAGGCGAGCGTCATTGCCATGGCCGAGCGGGCCGCCAGCGAGGCGCCGCTGTTTCACCAACGACTGCAGGCCATCGCCCAGGCGGAACCGGAGATTGTCCGGGCACCGGCGGGAACGCTTGCGGAGCTTCGCCAAGAGGCACGTCATTGCACCCGTTGTGCCCTCCACTGCCGAGCGACGCAAACCGTGTTTGGCGAGGGCCCACAGGATGCCAAGGTTATGATCGTTGGCGAGCAGCCGGGCGACCAGGAAGATCTTGCCGGCAGGCCTTTTGTCGGCCCGGCGGGCGCGGTGTTTAACACGGCCGCTCGGGAAGCCGGGTTGGATCGGAAGGACACCTATGTCACCAATGCGGTCAAGCATTTCAAATACGAATCGCGCGGCAAGCGCCGTATCCATCAGAAGCCCAATGCTGGCGAGGTGCAGCACTGCAAATGGTGGCTGACGCGGGAACTGGCGCTGATAAAGCCGAAGCTGGTGGTGGCAATGGGATCAACAGCGCTGATGGCCCTGACGGATGGCAGGCAGCGGCTATCTGACCTGCGCGGTCAGATCGTGCAAATCGGCGGCGGACAGTCTTTGCTCGTTACTGTCCATCCATCCTATCTTCTGCGCATTCCGGACGAGGGAAAACGGCTGGAGGAAACGACGCGGTTTCGTTTGGACATTGCCCGCGCTGTCAAATTCGGGTGAATGGCGAGCTCATACGCCTTAGCCGATTCAAGGGACTCCGCCGCTCACCCGCTTGCCGGCCTCAAGATCGCATTGATAGCCTGCTGAAGACGCTCGCCGTTGACCGGTTTGTTGAGCAGGCGATGACCACTGTCTGAAATCCGCTTCAAGACCGGGGGTGATGTATCACCAGTCAAGATGATCGATGGAAGATCATGCTTCAGATAGGACTGCAAGTCACCGACGGCGTCCAGACCGGTGGTGGTGTTTCCCAGCCGGTAGTCTGCAACGATCAGATCGATGCCATGCTTGTCCTCGCCTGCTGTTTCCCTCAGCACCTCAATGACGTCCTTTACCGACCGTCCCGCAAAAACCGTATAGCCCAGCACCGTAAGCAGCTGGCACATGGCGTCGAGCACATCGGGTTCGTCGTCGACGGCTGCCCTTCATGCGCTCAGGCGTGGTGATGTTTATGTGGCGGACGATGTGCGGTTCGCAGTCCACCAGGAAGGCGTGGCAACCGGTTCCCCTGAGCCAAGGCCTGCGATTGCCTCTCCCGTCGATCTCACCCGTCGCGAGTGGCAAATGCTGGCTCTCATCCCGCATGGCGTCACCACCCGCGATATCGCCGAACGCCTTGGTATCAGTCCTCTCACTGCCCGCAAGCATCGTGAAAACCTGATGCGAAAACTCGATCTGCACAGCGGAGCTGAACTGACGGCCTACGCCATTCGTCTCGGCCTGCCTGCAGGCTAAAGGATTACGTTCGTTGGAGGCCGTTCATATTTGACGCGCCTTTTTGCATTGTGGGGCTGGTTGCGGCCGTTCGTCAGACGCTTTTGTTGGCAAAAGCAATGCCGAGGCCAATGAGAATCGATCCGCACGCTTTCGGGACGAGCCAGCGTGCCCCACCACCCGTGACACGCCCAAGCGCAAGAGATGACGTTCTTCAGGCTATCAAATATGAAGGCCCGGGTAGGCTCCAAGCAGCAGTGCCAAACCCTGCCCTTCAGAGCAACCGCCCTATATTTTCAGATCCGCCGCACCCGTATCTATATGCGGAGCCCAGAAGGCGATGCTTTCGCCAATCGCCGGGATAACGTTGCGGTCGTCAGGTTCGCGTTCCTTGAACGATAGTTCGAGGCAGATTTCATTGTCCATCGCCCCCCCCTTCTGGAAAGCTGCCAGCAACGGTTCGGGCTGGACCCGCCCGGTGGCATTGTGTTCGGCGGTGAAGGGACGGTGACCGCCCTTGTCCATCTTGCTCTGCTTGATATGGATGATCGGCGAGACCTTCGGCACTGCCCGTGCCCACGCATAGGGGTCGGTGTCGTCCGGGTCTGGTGAGGTGACATCGCCGTGATCGATATCGGCCATCATCCACATCGGGATTGCCATATCGGCTGCCGTCAGCCTGTCCTGGAGGGCCAGGCATTCTTGAATGGTATGGCCAAACTCCCGCCCCACCGACATCGGCTCCCAGAACACGTAATCCAGCCCGGCCGACTTGCCATGCTCGGCCACTTCCGCCCAGCAATCGATGGCGATCTGGGTGAGGTCTTCACGGCGTTGCGGATCATCGAAATCGGCAAAGGTGAAGATGGCGAATTGTGTACCAACTGACTTGGCCCCGAGGTCAGCGGAGATGTCGGCGAAGGTCTTGAACCAGTCGACATAATAGCGGCGCACATCGCGATCGGGATGGCCGAAATGGTTGAGCCGCCCATAGGGGCCGGTCATGCCGGACGTAACGCGCACGCCGGTTCGATCGAGAGCGGCGCGGAAACTGCGTGTCACACGGCGGATCACCGGTGCAGGCCATGATGGATTGATGAATTCATGGGTCAGTTGGAGATCGCGGATCTTCAGGTCACGCGCAACGGTCTCGATAAGGTCGTCGGCGGCTGCGAAACGGTTGACCAGAGGATTGGTATTCAGCGAGAGGGTCAAGGACATGGCGGCTTCTCAGGTTAAGATTGCAGACGATGACGACGTGGGACGTACGCGGTTACCCGGAGGCCAGAGCGCTTTGCGCACTGTCCGCCTCAAACCAGGCGCCAAAGGCTGCCTTCTCGCTTTGACTCAAATGCAGTCCCTGTTTTGTCCGGCGCTGGAGAATATCTTCGACCGTCATCGCCCATTCGTGCGCCATCAGATACCGCACTTCGGCCTCGTACAAATGCGCGCCGAAATGCCGGCCAAGACCGTTCAGCGCGGTTGCGCTGCCGATGATCTTATCGATTCGCGAGCCATACAGGCGGCCATAATGATGGATGAGGGCTCGGGGCATCCAGGGATGGGCGCGGCGCAGGTCTTCCGTGAACTGGATGAAATCGGCGTTCTCGATTTCGCCGCCGGGCAGGATCGATTGCCGCGTCCAGTTTCCGCCCATGGTCGGGAAGAATTTGGCGATTCTTTCAATCGCATGCTCGGAAAGCTTACGGAAGGTGGTGATCTTGCCGCCGAACACGCTCAGAAGCGGCGCGCCGTCGGTTTCATCGAGATCGAACGTATAATCGCGTGTCACCGCAGACGGGTTGCCCTGACCATCGTCGAACAGCGGCCGGACGCCCGAGAAGGTTTCAAGCACGTCCTCGCGCCGCAGCGTTTCCTTGAAGTAGCGGTTAACGGCAGCCAACAGGTATTCGACTTCGGTTTCCTCGGCCTCCACCTCTTCGGGCGCGCCATCATAGGGAATGTCGGTGGTACCGATCAGGGCTTTGTCACCTTCATAAGGGTTGATGAAGATGACCCGTTTATCGTGGTTCTGCACCAGGTAGGCATGCTGCCCTTCCCAGAATTTTGGCACGATGATGTGGCTGCCTTTGACGAGGCGCACATTGCGGCGGCTGTTTGAACCGGCGACGCGACCGACGATATCGTTGACCCAGGGGCCACCTGCATTGACGACGACGCGGGCGCGCACCGTGCGCATTTCCCCAGTCCGCTCGTCGCGCATCTGGATGGTCCAGCCGCCATTCTCGCGCCGTGCACTGGTACAGGCCGTGCGCGTCAGGATCTCGGCACCTTTTTCGGCAGCGCCCACGGCGTTAAGGACAACAAGGCGGGCATCGTCCACCCAGCAATCGGAATATTCGAAGCCCTTGACGTATTTGTCCATGATCGGTGCACCCTCGGGATCGCGGCGCAGATCCAGCGATCGGGTGCCCGGGAGCTTCTTTCGGCCACCGAGGTGATCATAGAGAAACAGGCCAAGCCGTACCAGCCAGGCCGGACGATCGTCGGGACTGTGCGGCAGGACGAAGCGCATCGGCCAGATGATGTGGCTTGCAGAGTTCAGAAGCACTTCGCGTTCGATCAAGGCCTCACGCACGAGACGGAACTCGTAATATTCAAGATAGCGCAGGCCGCCATGGACAAGCTTGCCCGATCGGGACGATGTCCCCTGCGCGAGATCGTCCTTTTCGCACAGGATAACCGATAGACCCCGGCCCGCTGCATCGCGCGCGATACCCGCGCCGTTGATGCCGCCCCCGATAATGAACAGGTCGATCATCCGGGAATCATTCATGTCACTCTCCTTTGGCAAGGCCAATCGTGATGGATGCGCTGTACTAGTCTTCCGTCTGGCAGCGCTTCATTGTCGTCATTTCGTCGCGTGCTGCGCACGCTCGGCCATCATGTCCCACACCGGCTCAAGCGCGCGGCGGGCGTTCAGGTAGGCCGGGAACATTCGGGAATAGGTTTGCACCAGAGCGCTATCGGGTGCCTCAGCGGGGCTCAACAGTGGCGTCACCCATTCGGCGATGCAGGCATGCATATCCTCGTACACACCGATGGCGACGGCTGCGATCATGGCAGCACCCGCAGCACCTGCCTCCTCACGCGACGAGACACGGGTTGGCGATCCGACAGCGGCGGCGATGACCGAGCGCAGTGCCCGTGAGCGTGCGGCCCCGCCCGTCATCCGCAGTTCGGCCGGCATCCCCCCCATCGCCGCATAACAATCGCGCGTACCCATTCCCAGCCCTTCGATCACCGCCCTCAGAAGATCGGGATACCGGTGTCCGCTGCTCAGGCCGATGAACCCGGCGCGGGCATCCGGGTTGACGAACGGCCCGCGTTCTCCGGCTTCCGAAATATAGGGATGATAGAGGATCGCACCGGGCTGGCTTGCCGCAAGCCAGCCTTCGATCCGTCCTACCAGCTCGGCATGAGAAACCTGATGCGCCACTTCGCTCATCAGGTCGCCGGCCATCCGTAGCGCCCAGTCGATGTTGAGCGTCGCCGCCATGTTTGATTGCGCCGGGGCGACGATGCCCGGTATTGGCAGGACCACCATATAGCCCGTCCCTTCGGCATTCAGGACGACGTCATCGACCGCCATCGCGCGCATGTGCATGCCGGTGGAGCCGATCGTCGAACAGGCCGAAGCCCTACCCTCCGTAATGATGCCGGCACCGAGCGCGGTGCAGGCAAAATCGACATAACCGAGGCTCACCGGCGTCCCCTCCAGAAGCCCGGTCTGCATCGCTGCAGCCGAGGAGAGCGGATGGCTGACCTGGGTTCCGTCGATGATCTCCGGCAATAGCCGGCGCTTTGCGGTAAGGCCAAGGATAGCGATGACGGTGTCGTCATATTGGCGCGTGCGAAAATTGCCGAACGTGAAACTTGCCTCCGACGGATCGGTGGCGCGCACGCTGGTCAGGTTCAGGTAAAGCCAGTCCTTGCAGTGAAGAGCAATGTCGGCCAGCTCGAGTAGTTGCGGGCTTTGGTACGTCATATGCGCGAGCTGAGCCCCTTGCTGGCAGGTGGAAAGCCCGGTCCCGGTCGCTTCAAAGCGGGCGCGATCCTCTGCAGAGGCACAGAGTTTACGCACGGTCGGTGCTGCGCGCGCATCGAGCCAAAGCCAGGCGTCCGCTACCGGCGCGTCATCCTTGCCCACAAGCCAGGTGCCGTCTCCCTGCCCGGTGACGCCGAGTGCGGCCGTGCGCTGCGCAAGGCCTTCGACCTTGGTGCCGAGATCGCGGATCGTCCGGGCGCAATCGTCCCATGTCTGTGCCAGCGACTGAAATGCCGCGCCATCCTCACCGGTCGTATAGGTGTTCGGCACGGAAGCTGCAGCAATCTGTCGGCCCGTCAGATCAAACGCGACTGCCTTGATCACCGAGGTTCCAGCGTCGATGCCGATCAGGATATCTTTCCCGGCATGGGGCATCAGGGTCTCCAATTCGTTAACGACTTCAGGACGCATCGTGGACAAGTGCAGACGCTGTCTGTTCGTCGATGATCAGCCCGCTGAGACAGCCGCTCAACAATGCCGAGCGTATTGCCGGGATTTTGCCCGGCCCCCCGGCGATCGCGACAATGCGGCGTGCTTTCATGCTTTCCAGACTTGGCGACAGGGTCCGTTCACCCAACGTCGTCTCGACCGGCTTGCCATCCGCATCGAAGAAATGACCGAGCATCTCGCCGACGCCGCCGTGATCGCGCACGTCCTGCATCTCCGGCACTTCGATCATCTGCGAAACGACGAGTTGCGAATCGAGTTCTGCCGTGCCGATACCAATCAGCATCAGATCGGCGCGAGCGGCCAGGTCGAAGACGTGACGCACGCCACGCTGAGACAGGAGCACCTCCCGATCCTCGATCGAGTTGGCAAAGAACGGCACCGGCATGACATAGGACACCGCGCCGGTTTTTTCGGCCAAGCGATGCATGACGTCGTGGGGGTTTGCAGCGTAATTGCGCGTCAAGCCGCCAAGAAGGGAAACAAACCGCACATCTCCGGCGTCCACATTTGGCATCGCAGCGATCGCCGCAGCCAATGTGCGGCCGTTGCCGATGCCGATCACCTGGCCCTGCAGATTTTTGATTTCACGTTGCAGGAATTCGGCGCCGGCAACGCCGAGCGCACGCATCAGCAGGCTCTTGTCATAAAGGTCCGGCAAGACTTCGCAGTAATCCAGCCCGTAGAGATCGGCGATCTTGGTTTCGATTGCCACGCACTCGGTCACGTCTCCATGGATGGAGAACTTTACCACCCCATTCTGGTTTGCCCACATGATCAAGCGGTGCGCCTTTACGTTCGGTATGCCAAGGCGGGCGGCAACCTCCGCCTGCGTCAAACCGCCGACGTAATGGAGCCATGCTGCGCGGACGGCCAGACTGTCGTCGCGGTCGCGAGTTGTAACCGTTCGCACCATCTCTCCTCCCTTACGGCTCATTGCAAAATGTAATTAATTTCACCTATTGCATTTTTTTACACAAAGCGTAGTCTAAGTCAACAAGATCACACCGTATCGCTTGATTATCACACCTCGATTTTCAAGTGAATTATTGAAAAGAAAGGGCTTTCCGCCCAGCGGTTCCGGCCTCAAGCCCGCCGCCGCGTTGATGAAAAGGCATTCCCTCGATGATTTTTGGGCGATTTCGTCTGATGAAGAGATTGGGCTTTCTCGAACTCCCAATCTGGAATGATAAAATGTATCACATAAGTCCTTTATGTTAACATTGATAACGTTGACATAGGAAAAAACGTACCACATGATTGCGGTCGATATAACGCCTGACGACCTCCGCACTCCGCGGATGAAGTGACACCGGAATGAATTGCGTGGGTGGGGGGATATCGCCGCACGCAGGAGAAAAGGAGGAGTAAATCATGCTGAACACCACCATCCGGTCACTCAATGCGCAGCATCTTATGGCCCGTCCGGCAATCGGCGCGGCTTGCGCTTGCTCTTTCCTGAACCAACTCTTTAGCCGCCACGCGCTGCACCAAGCCGAACCCCGCTATTGATCCAACACCAAGTACAGGTCGCCACGATATGAGTTCACAATCCTACATCGCAAAGAAGGGCCGCAACCAGTCGAACACGGGTCGGATCGTGGCCTCGGCTGCCGTGCTGATCGTCCTTGCCGCTATGGCGCTTGATACCAAGGTTATCAGAATCGGCTCCAGCGATGACGTGAAGGCCGGGGTGTTTTCCGCTGCCGATTACGGCGCGACGGAATTCCCGAAGGTAAAGGCCGGTGTTGAAGAGCGCGCGGTCGATGCTGCAACGCTGGCTGCCGCCATCGCCAGCGACCGGCCGGCCGCCGAGAAGACATACGGCGTTTCTGCAGGCACCGGCGCTGTGATGTCCGTCAAGCTGACCGGCGTTTTCGGCGAAGCCAAATCGGGCATCTACGACGTCAAGGTCGAAGGCATCCCCGATACGGTGCGCGTCCGCGTCCAAACCGGACCGGCAATCAATGGAACGGAACTGCGCGATGCCACGGGCACGATCGCGTTCGGCCAATTTACCAACCAGATCGAATATCAGGATGCGGGTTCCGCTCTCAATAACCAGCTGAAGAAAGACGTTCTTGCCGAGATCGACACAAGCCAGCTGACCGGCAAGACGGTATCGATCATTGGTGCGTTCAAACTGATCAATCCGAAAAACTGGCTGATCACGCCGGTAAGGCTGGACGTGCAATGAAGGCTTTAGCTGCAACGCTTCCGGCGTCCGACGACGCCGTCCTGTCCGCGCGGAACATTGCCAAGTCCTATGGCAATGTCCATGCGCTCAAAGGCGTCAACTTCGATATCCACCGCGGCAAGGTCACGACCCTGTTTGGAGAGAACGGTGCCGGCAAATCGACGCTGATGAAGATACTGTCCGGCGTGGTGACGCCGACGTCGGGTGATATCGTCCTTGACGGCGAAGTCGTGCAGTTCTTGTCCGCTTCCGATGCCCGTGATTGCGGTATCTCGATCATCCACCAGGAACTTAGCCTGGCGCCCAATCTCAGCGTCCGCGACAATATCTTCATGGGCCGCGAGATCCGCACGGCAACCGGTGTGGATTTTGCCGAAGAAGCGCGACAGGCAAGAGCCCTGATGGCCGATCTCGAGGAAGACATCGACCCGATGACCCTTGTCGAGGACCTGCGGTTGGGGCAGCAGCAGATCGTCGAGATTGCGCGCGCTCTATCGGTTGACTCCCGCATTCTGATCATGGACGAGCCGACATCGGCGCTGAGTGCGACGGAAGTCGAAGTGCTGTTCAAGGTGATCCGTGACCTGACGAGCCGGGGCGTCTCGATCGTTTATATATCCCATCACCTGGAAGAAGCGCTGCAGATTACCGATTACGCCGTCGTGCTGCGCGATGGCGCCATGACGGCCAATGCCGAGGCAAAAGACATCGACCTGGAGTGGATCGTCCGCAACATGGTCGGCGAGAATTTCGACCTCGGTTCCCCGCCAACAGGCTACGCATTCGGCGAGACTGCCTTGTCGATCGAGAATGTCAGCGTCGACGACGCTTCGGGATCCGGCTATTTGGTCGTTGATCACCTGTCGCTTGAGGTCAAAGCCGGCGAGATCGTCTGCATCTATGGACTGATGGGGGCGGGCCGCACAGAACTGCTGGAAGCGGTTGCCGGACGGATGCCGCTAAGCGGCGGCCGTGTGATCGTCGAAGGCGACGATATCACGCGCCTGAGCATTGCGCAGCGCATCGACAGGGGCCTGGTGCTCGTCCCGGAAGATCGGCAGCGGGACGGCCTGGTTCAGACGATGTCGGTTGGCCAGAACCTGTCGCTTGCCAGCATTGCAAGCTTTACCAGGCGCATGCTGATGTCGCGCTCTGGCGAACAAGCCGTCGTCAACGAGGCGATCAGCAAGGTCCATATCAAGACCGATGGCGGAAGTGCTGCGATCGGCTCGCTGTCGGGTGGCAACCAGCAGAAAGTCGTCATCGGCAAGATGCTGGCGACCAATCCCCGTGTCATCCTTCTCGACGAGCCAAGCCGCGGCATCGACATCGGCGCAAAAGCCGAGGTGTTCCGCCTGCTCAGCGAACGGGCAGCCAAGGGCCTCGCCGTTGTTTTCTCCACGTCCGAAGTCGCCGAATGCCTCAGCATTGCGCACCGGGTTGTGGTGATGCGGCGCGGCAAGATTTCAGCGCAGTTCGGCGCCAATGTTTCAAAAGAAGAGATCATGGCCGCCTCGGGCGAAGCCGTGCATGTCTGATTACCGAGTTTAATGGAGCCCTGACTATGGCCAGTTCAGTCACTACCCCACCTCGTTCAGGTCTTTTCCGCGATGGCTTCGACCTGGGCAGACTGCTGCTTGAAGGGCGGGCATTTTTCGCGCTGATCGCCATCATCGTCGTCTTCTCGTTCCTGTCGCCCTATTATTTTTCGGTCAGCAACTTTCTGATCATGTCGTCGCACGTGGCGATCTACGGGATTCTCGCGATCGGCATGCTGCTCGTCATCCTGAATGGCGGCATCGACCTGTCGGTCGGCTCGACGCTTGGACTTGCAGGCGTCGTTGCAGGGTTCCTAATGCAGGGCGTAACGCTTAACGCGCTTGGTGTCGTTCTCTACCCACCGATCTGGGTCGTCGTCTTGCTCGTCTGCGCGCTCGGCGCCTTCGTCGGCATGATCAATGGCATTCTTGTCGCCCGCTTCAAAGTGCCGGCGTTCGTTGCAACGCTGGGCGTGATGTATGTGGCGCGCGGCTTTGCGCTTTTGATGACCAATGGCCTGACCTACAACAATCTTGGCGGCAAGGCGGAGTTGGGCAATACCGGCTTTGACTGGCTTGGCTTCAATCGCCTCGCCGGCATTCCGATCGGCGTCGTCGTTCTGGTCATCCTGGCGCTCATCGGCAGTCTCGTGCTCAACCGCTCGGCTTTCGGCCGCTGGCTGTATTCCACGGGCGGCAATGAACGGGCAGCAGAACTCAGCGGCGTTCCGGTCAAGAAGGTTCAGGTGGCCGTCTACATGCTGTCCGGGATCTGCGCAGCTATTGCCGGCCTCATCCTATCCTCGCAGCTGACCTCGGCCGGCCCGACGGCCGGCACATCCTACGAGCTGACGGCCATCGCCGCCGTGGTCATCGGGGGCGCCGCATTGACGGGCGGCCGCGGCAATATCCGCGGAACTTTGCTGGGCGCCTTTGTCATCGGCTTCCTGTCCGATGGCTTGGTGATCATCGGCATTTCCTCCTACTGGCAGACGGTCTTCACCGGCGCGGTCATCGTGCTCGCGGTGCTGCTCAATGCCGTTCAGTATCGCCGCCGCGTCAAGAAGACGACCGAGACCGACGGCCCATCCGCTTCTCTGCAACCGACCGGCAAAGGCCAGACCGCCAATGCCACTCACGGGAAGACTGCCAGCTGACTGGCATACGACCAACAATCAAGGGAGAGAGTAAAATGTTGAAACTGACAAAGAGAATGCTGCTGGCCAGCTTCATTCTGGCTGCGCCGGTCATGGCGCTGTCGGCAACGGCTGCGTCGGCCGAAGGCCTGATTTCGATCATCGTCAACGACCCGTCGAACCCTTATTGGTTCACGGAAGGCGAAGTGGCTGCTGCGAAGGCCAAGGAGCTTGGCTACACCGCAACGGTTGGTGCCTCCAAGGGCGACACGAACACCGAGAGCAACCTGATCGACACCGCGATCACCAACAAATCGGTCGCAATCATCCTCGATCCGGCCAACGCTGATGGTTCCATCGGCGCCGTGAAGAAGGCCATTGCTGCCAACATTCCGGTTTTCCTCGTTAATGCCGAGATCAACCAGGAAGGTCTGGCCAAGGCACAGCTCGTTTCCAACAACGCGCAGGGTGCAGCACTCGGTGCCCAGCAGTGGGTCCAGAGCATCGGCGAAAAGGGAAAATACGTCGAGCTTTTCGGCGCGCCTTCGGATAACAATGCGGCCACCCGGTCGAACGGTTACGAAACCGTTCTCAGTCAGTATCCTGACCTGGAAAAGGTCGGTTCGCAGGTTGCCAACTGGGACCGTACACAAGGTCACGACAAGATGCAGAGCCTGCTCCAGGCCAATCCTGACGTCATCGGCCTGATCAGCGGCAATGACGAAATGGCGCTCGGTGCGATCGCTGCACTGAAGGAAGCCGGCAAGCTTGCCAACATCAAGGTCGGCGGCTTCGACGGCTCCCCGGACGCAGTAGCAGCCATCAAGGCTGGCGAACTGGAATATACCGTCCTTCAGCCAGTCGCCATCTTCTCGGCCGAAGCCGTCAAACAGGCTGATTCTTTCATCAAGACGGGCAAGACCGGCGCTGCGACTGAAAAGCAGCTGTTCGATTGCCTGCTGATCACCAAGGACAATGTTGACAAGTACACAGCTCCGTTCACGCTGTCCGAGTAACAATACCCGAGGGCGCCTCCGGGCGCCCTCAACCTCGACTTTCGATCGATGGCGTCCCGGAAAAACTTCCGAAGCCCTACGCGCGCGCAACTCCGCTATCATGTGCGCATTCCGTTTTGGATACCGCTCGTGGTATCTCTTTCCTCAGATATGGGTTCTACCGCCCCCAGAGCCGCACTGCGTTTTCGGACGCGCGCTTGCGGCCAAAGAAGGCCAGCAAAACTCTGAAAAATCCCCCTCACAAATATAACGGCCATTGACGTTAATTTCACACTGAAATACGATATCATCACAATATGGTATCGTCTTCTGTGATGATGACGGTATCTTGAGGTCCGATCAACGACGAGGAAAACCATGGCGAGCCTGCTGGGGATCGACAACGGACTGACTGTGACGAAGGCTGTCATCTTTGATGCGGACGGGACGCAGCTTTCAGTCGCGCGGCGGCGCGTGCCGCAATCCATGCCCCAGGCCCGCTTCGTCGAGCGCGACATGGCGGGACTTTGGAGCGCTACGGCCGAGGCGATCCGCGAGGCGATTACCCTGTGCGGCAGGCCCGCATCAGATATCAAGGCGGTCGCGGCGACCGCCCACGGCGACGGCCTCTACCTGCTCGGTGAAGACAAGCGGCCTCTGGGTCCTGGCATTCTTTCACTCGACAGCCGCGCTGGCGCAGTTATCGACAAGTGGTCCGAGAGTGCAGTATTCAGCCAGGCGATGGCTTTGACCGGCCAGATTCCACACGTATCCGCTCCCTCCGCCCTACTCGCCTGGATCAAGCAGCATGAGCCAGATCGTTACGAGCGCATCCGCCATGTGCTTGGCTGCAAGGACTGGCTGCGCTTCTGTCTCACGGGCACGATCGGAACCGATCGGACCGAAGCAAGCACGTCTTTTACCGATGTCCACACCCAGGCCTTTTCGCCGGAAGCAATGCGTCTCTTTGACCTCCAAGACGTGTTCGATGCACTGCCGCGGATGGCGCACTCCGCCGACGTCGCCGGTTATGTGACGTCCGATGCCGCCGTGCTGACAGGGCTTGTGGTCGGCACTCCGGTTGCGTTCGGCCTGCATGACGTCACCGCTTCTGCGCTCGGCATCGGCGGCCATGCCGATGATATCGTCAGCATCGTCGCAGGCACCTATTCGATCAACCAGGTTGTCTCCGCTGATGTGCGCGTCGATCCCCGCTGGTTCTGCCGCAATGCCATTGATGCAGGGCGATGGAACAACATGGCGATCTCGCCCGCTTCAGCCGCAAACTACGACTGGTTTCTCGACACGTTGTGCCGCAGGGACCAGGACGCAGCAGCCGAAAGCGGCACGTCGATCCATGAGACGCTGGCGCACGAGATCGACGCCGCCCTGCAAAGACCATCGACCATCTTCTTTCATCCCTATCTCTTCGGCTCGCCCCATGGGAATGTCGCCAGCGGCAGTTTTCTTGGGCTGCATGGCTGGCACGATCGCGGCGACATGCTGAAAGCCGTGCTCGAAGGGATCGCCTTCAATCATCGAACCCATGTCGATGCGCTGCGCGACGGCTTTGCCTTCAAGGAGGTGCGCCTTACCGGTGGTGCATCGCGCAACCCTGCCTTTTCGCAAATGTTCGCCGATATCCTCGACATGCCGGTAACCGTGACCTCGACTGACGAGGCGGCGGCATTTGGCGCGGCCTTGTGCGCTGGCGCAGCCGTCGGCCTGTTCGCCTCGGTCCACGACGATCCTCGTGACCTCGACGCGACCGGACACAGATACCAGCCCGATCGGGCCCGCAGCGCAGAATTGAACCGGCGCTTCTCGCTCTACTGCCGCATTGCTGAAACACTGAAGCCGGTTTGGCCCGATATCGAACAGTTAGCAGAGAAAACCGAGGGGGATGGCGCATGATCAAGGCAGACGAGCGGCGGGAGGAAATCGCCAACTATGTCATCAAGCTCGGCCAGGTGCGGCTTGACGATCTGGCTGAGCATTTCGGCGTATCGCGCATGACCATCCACCGCCACATCGACCATCTGGCGCAGCAAGGGGTCTTGCGCAAGCTGCATGGGGCCGTGACCGCGCAGCCATCCGGCGTCTACGAAAGCGCCTTTCGTTACCGCATGACGGTGGGGACCTCCGAAAAGAATGCCCTGGCGCGCGCTGCTCTCGATTATATTGAAGCCGGTCAGGTGGTGATGCTGGATGATTCGACTACGACCTGCGCCATTGCGCCGCTATTGCTGGATATCAAGCCGCTGACGGTGATCAGCAACAGTCTGTCGACAGCCGCTCTGTTGACTGCTGCCGACGATATCGACTTCATCTGCCTTGGTGGCCAGTACCACCGGACATACAATGCCTATATTGGCATCGTCTGCGAAAACGCCGTTTCCAGACTGCGCGCCAATGTCCTCTTCTGCTCGGTCTCCGCCATCACTGGCACAACCACCTATATCCAGGATCCACAGGTGGTGCGCGTCAAGCAGGCGATGATGGCAGCGTCCAACCAGCGCATTCTGCTTGTCGACCATTTCAAGTTCAACAACGTCGCTCTCCATGCCCTGGACGAACTGCCTGCATTCGACACTGTTTTGGTGACCGACGGCATCAGCGACGCTCAAGCGCAAAAACTCGAACAGGCGGGCGTGCGCCTGCGCGTCGTCAGGACAGCCTCGGCATGAACCAACTGCAAAAAGAAACATCCCTGCACCCGGCCGATCGCGTGACGACGTTAGGAAATGAAGAGGATTTCGATGTCGTCATTTTCGGCGCCGGCATCAATGGCGCCGGCCTGTTCCGCGATCTTTGCGCGCAGGGATTGAGATGCCTTATCATAGACAAAGGAGATTTTGGTTCCGGCACCAGCGCTGCCCCTTCGCGGCTGATCCATGGTGGCCTCAAATACCTCGAAACGGGTGAATTCGGTCTCGTCGCCCAATCGACGCTGGAGCGTAACCTGCTCCTGAAGAACGCGCCCCATTATGTCAGCCCGCTGCCGACGTTGATTCCGATCTTTTCGTGGTTCAACGGCATAACCGCTGCTCTGCGGACGCTGTTCGGCTCGACCAGCGCACCGCGCAGCCGTGGCGCTGTCCTCATAAAAATCGGATTGGCACTCTACGATTTCTACGGATCGCGCGACCGGGTCATGCCGCGCCACCGCTTGGTCGGGCGCAACCGCGCGCTAAAAGAGATGCCTGTCCTGACCAATTCGATCGTTGCTGCCGGCACCTATTACGATGCGAAAATCAGCCATCCCGAACGGCTGGTCCTTGAACTAATCGTGGACGGCCTGACCGCCAGCAATATTGCGGCGGCGGCCAACTACACCACGATGAGTTCGGCCTCGAACGGCCTTCTCACCTTCCAGACTCAGAAGGGCGGCACGTTTTCGGTGCGGCCAAAGCTGGTCGTCAACGGCGCTGGCCCCTGGATCGATCATGTTAACGCCTCGCTCGGCGCGCCCTCCAAAATGATCGGCGGCACCAAGGGCTCGCATATTCTGCTCAAGAACGACGAACTGGTGGACAGCCTTGCCGGCCGCATGGTCTATTTCGAGGCCGATGACGGGCGTATCTGCCTGGTATTTGATTACCTCGGCCGCGCCCTCGTCGGATCGACCGATACGAAGGCCGACAATCCGGATACGGTTCGCTGCGAACAGGACGAAGTCGATTATTTGCTGGCAAGCGTTAGCGCGCTGATGCCGGGAGTGCGTGTCGAGCGCGGCCAGATCGTCTATGCCTATAGTGGCATCCGGCCCCTGCCCGCGTCGGACGCGTCCGTCGCCGGCCTGATCAGCCGCGATCACTCAGCGCCGGTAACCGAGCCGGATCAAACACGCCCTTTTGCGATCATCTCGCTGATCGGCGGCAAGTGGACCACCTTCCGCGGCTTTGCCGAAGAAGTTGCCGACACGGTGCTCAAGCGCCTGGGACGCAACCGATCCGTCAGCACGCGCTCGATGCCGATCGGCGGCGGCAGAAATTTCCCGGCAAACGCAAACGAGCGTTTGAAATGGCTGAACGAAGCGTCGGTCGCGTCCGGCGTTGACCTCCAGCGGATTGACACACTTCTAGCCCGTTACGGGACCCGGGCGTTGCAGGTCGCATTGCACGAAAGCGCTTGGAGCAATACCGAACGCCTGCCGGGCTCGCATGACTACAGCCTGGCGGAAATCGACTACATCGTCCGCAACGAGTTTGTCGAACATTTGGCGGATGTGGTGATGCGCCGCACGACACTTGCCGTCACTGGTTCCTTGACGATCAAGGACCTGCAGGCGATTGCCTCCGTCGCTGGCCGCGCGCATGGATGGGGTCCCGAGCGCATGGACGAGGAAATCGGGGCGACTGCCACACAACTAAAAGTCAGAAACCTGATGTCTCTCTGAAAAGGGATAGGGGCGTTAGAAAGCCAGTCTGCCAAAGGCGGCAATTCGCGGTGCGAGCTTATGATGCAAGCAGATGCCGCCTCCCGTCAGTGATAGGCGGGGCGCCACCAGCGCTTGCTTCCGAAAAGCCGACCGATCCCGACATATTCACCTGGCAACGATAAAAGATCGTTAGACGGGACCATGGTGATGTCGGCCGCAGCCAGCCGGAGCGTAACGTCCTGCATATTGCTTGTTGGTTCGATCTGCAAGATTTCGGCGGGGACCCCGTCATCGCTCTAACGGAGATGACGGCCCTGCGTACCTTGGCGGGTTGACGCAGGGCAGCGGCAGTGCGTTATCATCCGAAGGCCAGACTAACTCACCCGCCAGTGGAGTTCGCTAATCTATTCGAAAAGAACGACAAAACAATAAGATAACAATGAAATTATATGACCGTATAATTTCTGTTGCCCGAAACGTCGGTACAGGTATTCTCTCGTTACTGCGCGCACGGCGCGTTCAACCGAAGACGAATGGATCACTGCCGGCCATGACTAGAAATCCCCACTATGATGTGCTGTTCGAACCGGTCCGGATCGGTCCGCTCACGGCCCGCAATCGCTTTTACCAGGTTCCGCACTGTTCCGGCATGGGCTATCGATATCCAAATGCCGAAGCCCATATGCGCGGCATCAAGGCGGAGGGCGGCTGGGCCGTCATCTCCACCCAGGAGGCAGAAATTCATCCAACGTCCGACCTGACGCCGGCCAACGAGGCCCGCTTATGGGATGACCGCGATATCGGCGCGTTGTCGCTGGTTGCCGAAAAAATCCACGAGCATGGCAGCCTCGCGGCCATCCAGTTGGTGCACAACGGCATTCATGTGGCAAACCGGTTCAGCCGGATGATCCCTCTTGGTCCCTCGCATGTGGTCGGCGACGGTTTGGACCCCGTTCAGGCGCGGGGGATGGACAAGTCGGATATCGCCGACATGCGCCGCTGGTATCGCAACGCTGCGCTGCGGGCGCGTCAGGCAGGTTTCGATATTATCTATGTCTATGCCGGTCACGACATGAGCGTGATCCAGCATTTCCTGTCAGAGCGGCACAATCACCGTACCGACGAATATGGCGGCTCTTTCGAAAACCGCCTGCGCTTGTTTCGCGAAATCCTCGGCGAGGTCAAGGATGCTATCGGCGATACCTGCGCCACCGCCGTCCGCCTGGCAGTCGACGAGTTGCTCGGCCCGTCCGGCATCACATGCGACGGTGAGGGCCGCGAGATCATCGAGGCTCTCGCCGAAGTGCCCGATCTGTGGGACGTCAACCTGTCGAACTGGTCGAACGACAGCCAGACGGCAAGATTTTCCGAAGAAGGTTTTCAGGAGCCCTATATCCGTTTCGTCAAATCCGTCACGACGAAGCCGGTTGTCGGCGTCGGCCGCTATACCTCACCGGACAGCATGGTGCGGGTGATCCGTCAGGGCATCATGGACTTCATCGGCGCAGCCCGCCCCTCCATCGCTGATCCCTTTCTGCCGAAGAAAATCGAAGAAGGCCGCATCGACGATATTCGCGAATGCATTGGCTGCAACATTTGTACATCGGGCGACAACACTTCGGTTCCCATGCGCTGTACGCAGAACCCCACAGTTGGCGAGGAGTGGCGCAAGGGCTGGCATCCCGAGAGGATAACGCGGTCAGAACACGCCGGGGCGGCGCTGGTCATCGGCGGCGGTCCGGCAGGGCTTGAGGCCACCCGTGCGTTGGCGCAGCGTGGTGTCGAGGTGACGCTGGCGGAGGCTGGTCGCGAATGGGGTGGCCGGATCAGTCGGGAATCAAGGCTTCCGGGGCTTGCGACATGGGCGCGTGTTCGGGACTGGCGCCTTGGGCAATTGGCAGCCTATGCGAATGCACAGATGTATCTGCAGAGCCCGCTCACAGCCGACGACGTGCTGCAATACGGAATTTCTCACGTTGCCATCGCTACCGGTTCGCGCTGGCGCGCCGATGGCGTCGGGCGAACGCACTGTTTGCCTCTGGACTTTTTGCAGGCGGGCGTTACCGTCTCTCCGGATGCCTTGCTTAGCGGTGGGGTAAAGGCTGTCTCGGTCGATGGACCGGTCGTGATTTTTGACGATGACTGTTTCTACATGGGTAGCGTGCTGGCCGAATTGCTGGCAACGTCGGGGCGGAAAGTGACGTTCGTGACGCCGGAGGCTCAGGTGTCCCCGTGGAGCAATCACACATTGGAACAGGCTAGAATCCAGCGACGGCTGATCGATCTGGACGTGACCATCATCACCGCCCACTGTCTTTCCGGCCGCACGGCCGAAAGTCTCGAAGTAGCCTGCATCTACAGTGAAAAGACCCGGTCATTCGACTGCGCTGCCCTCGTCCCTGTCACAGCCCGCCTGCCCGATGAAAGCCTCTGGCTGGATCTGACCGCCCGCCGCAGCGAATGGGCGGATGCGGCCATCCAGTCTGTCACCCGCATCGGCGACTGTCTGGCGCCGGGGCTGATCGCGGCGGCGAACTATTCAGGCCATCAATATGCGCGGGAGTTTGGAACGGTGCCGTCGAGAGATGCAGTGCCGTTCCTGCGTGAGGACATTGCGATGATCCGGTCAACCATTGCGGCCGGGGCCACTTAGGCATGGTTCGTTTCCGGGCCGTCGCTGCACGGCCCGGAAAGTGACTGGACTAATGCGGCGGCTCACAGCGCTTTTTCAAGCTCCGGCAGGATCGTGAAGAGATCACCGACGAGGCCGTAGTCGGCGACCTGGAAGATCGGGGCTTCCTCGTCCTTGTTGATGGCGACGATGACCTTCGAATCCTTCATGCCGGCCAGATGCTGGATGGCACCGGAAATGCCGACGGCGATATAGAGCTGCGGCGCAACCACCTTGCCGGTCTGGCCGACCTGCCAGTCGTTCGGGGCATAGCCCGCATC